>SHUG01000036.1 GCA_009694735.1 Acidobacteriota bacterium
CGTTATGCCTCTCGGGCGCCACTGGATCACAATCCAGATAACGGATACCCTCTGACCATGTCATCGCCAGTTCTCAGCCGGGACCAAGCAGTCACGCGCCTTTCGGGCTGCGCGCAGGACATCCGCGCGTTGGGCGTGATCCGGTTAGCCCTGTTTGGGTCCGTTCTGCGAGGCCAAACTCACGCCAGGAGTGACGTCGATTTCATCGTGCAGTTCGCGCCGGGCACCAAGACCTACGCTCGGTTTTTTGCACTCTCAGAGTTACTCGAAGCGCACCTCGGCCGGCCCGTCGAACTGGTGACCACTGAGGCCCTTTCGCCATTCATTGGCCCGCGAATCTTGGCTGAGGCGCAAGATGTCCTTCGAGCCCCGTGACTACCTGCGCCATATTCTGGTCGAAGCCGACTATTTGATCGGTCGAAGCGAGGGGCTGGCATTCGAATCGTTCTCGGCCGATGAGACCCTCCGCCGCGCGTTCGTGCGCAGCCTCGAAATCATTGGCGAAGCCACCAAGAAGGTGCCGGACGATTTCCGCGCGACCCATCCAGCCGTCGAGTGGCGCGCCATGGCCGGAATGCGCGACGTCTTAATCCACGACTACTTCGGCGTCGATTTCGAACTCGTGTGGGACGTGGTGCGTAATCGGGTTCCTGAGCTGCGGAGCCAAATTGCCTGCATACTCGAGGCCCAACAACGAATGGCGCCGACGCGGGAACCTCCCTCGATAAAGTAGACACTTCCACCTAACAGCAGGAGGTGTCAGATGCCCAGAGCGGGCCCTCGGAAAGTCCAACGGTATAGCCTGGAGTTCAAGCTCAAGGCCGTGAAGCTCAGCCAATTGAAGGGCGTCGAAGTACAAGCGGTGGCCGCGGTGTTTGGCCAAGAACTCCGCCATCGCCGTGGCGTACAAACGGCTGCGCGAAACGCGGAGGCGTGTGCCGAGCGTTTCGGCGGAATCAGCCAGCATGCACTGCGGATGCGACCACTGAAGCCGTTGGCAACCCGCGCTGAACGGCGTCAGCGGGGCGGCTGCAGCGCGTCCAGGCGATTGGTCGCGACCAGGATGTCGCGCTTCAGCCGCCGCACCATGTCTTTCACCAGGTCCTTTCCCTTGGCGGCCTCGTCGACCATCGCTTTCAGCTGCCACATCGGCGAATCCCTCAGGGAAGCCTGATCACTGGCGAGCATCTCCAGCTGTTCCTCGATCTGCGCGATGCGGCGCTCGAGCCGCAATCGGCCCGCCTCGGGACCGGTGCCCTGGATCGCCTCGGGACTTCGCTCCCACGCCTGTAAAATGCCACGCAGCTGCTCCTCGTCGCCAAGGGCGTATGCGAAGTCGGGATGAATCGCCTTTGCGACATCGCGAAAGAGCCTGCGGACCGCGTCGGTCGTGAAGCGCGGCCGCGGCGCTGCGTTCGCCGTAAACGGCTTCGACCTCGGATAGCCGCGAGCGCAGTCCCTCCAAGTCATGGTCATGGGGTCGTGCCGGTGAAACCAGGAGGGTCACACCAAATGATATCGAATCGGTGTACGCTCGCCCAGCTACAGAGAAGCACTTTTGTCCATTCCCATGATGAACCGGCGCGAAGCCCTTGCCGCCCTCGCTGCTACCGCGGCCCTGCCACTCCTGAACGGTTGCAACAGCACGCCGGTGCCCGCGCCATCCGCGGCGAATCCTGAGGCAGACGCGCTCGCGCTGCTCGATCAGATTGGCGAGAGCTACCTGCAGTTCGCGCCGGAAAGCGCCACCTCGCTCGGCATCGACACCGGCGCGCGAGCCGCGTTGCGCGCTCAGCTCGCCAATCGGTCCGCCGCGGGCCAGCAGAAGATCGCGGAGCAGGTCAGGCAGGATCTCGAACGCGCCAAGGCGTTCGAGACGTCAGCCCTCACGCACGCCACCCGCACCAGCGTCGAAGTCGTGCGCAGTGCCTATGCGACAGCGCTCGAGGGGTTCGCCTTGCCGTACGGCGACATCACCGTCGGCAGCTGGCGGAACACGCCGTACGCGGTGATTCAGAACGTCGGCGCCTACCTCGATCTTCCGCGCTTCCTCGACAGCGATCATCCGATCGAGAACGCCGCCGACGCGGAGGCGTATCTCGCGCGTCTGCAGTCGTACGGGAAGCAGCTTGATGGCGAGCTCGGTCGCATCCAGGCCGCACGCGGAAAGGGTCTGGTGCCGCCGGCATTCCTGATCGACAAGGCGCTGTCGCAGATGCGGATGTCCGCGAAGAGCGCCCGCGAGGGCGGGTCGCTGGTCGAATCGATCGCCCGACGAACGAAGGCGATTGCCGGCAACTGGGCCGAGCGCGCGCGAACGATTGCGGCGCAGGAGATTGCGCCGGCGCTCGATCGACAGATCGCGGAGCTGGCGGCCCAGCGCGCCGTCGCCAAGGACGATGCGGGAATGTGGGCGCGGCCGAATGGCGACCAGTTTTATCGGTGGGCGCTGAAGGCTTCTACCACCACGACCATGACGCCGGACGAGGTCCATGGCATGGGCCAGGACGAGCTGCAGCGGCTGCATGCACGGATGGACACGATTCTGAAGGGCGCCGGCTACACGAAGGGCACCGTCGGCGAGCGCATGAATGCGCTGTCCAAAGATCCCCGCTACCAGTTTGCCGACGGCGACCAGGGCCGCGCTGAGATCGTGGCGTTCATCGAGGACCGCCTCACCTGGATCAGGGCCCAACTGCCGCGCGTCTTCAACACTCTGGTCAATCCCAACATGGAAGTGAAGCGCCTGCCTCCGGAAGAGGAGCCCGGCGCTCCCACCGCGTATGGCGGCGCCGGATCGATCGACGGGAAGATCCCAGGCAAGTATTGGATCAATCTGAAGACCCCGGCGCTGCATAGCAAGTACAGCCTCGCCGACCTGACGTTTCACGAATCGATTCCGGGCCACATCTGGCAAGGTGAATACACGCATCAGATGCCACTCGTCCGGCAGTTGCTGGCGTTCAATGCCTACTCCGAGGGTTGGGCGCTATATGCCCAGCAGCTGGCCGACGAGCTTGGCGCCTACGCCAGCGATCCCGTCGGGCAGCTCGGCTACCTGCAGGCGATTGCCTTTCGGGCCTGCCGTCTGGTGGTCGATACCGGCCTCCACGCCAAACGCTGGACCCGCGAGCAGGCGGTGCGATTGTTCGTCGAGATCAACGGTTCCAATCCCATGGAGGTGGCGAGCGAGGTCGATCGCTACTGCTCATGGCCCGGACAAGCCTGCGGCTACAAAGTGGGGCACAGCGAAATCAACCGTCAACGCGAGCGAGCCACCACCGCGCTCGGGCCCAAATTCGACGTCAAGGCATTCAACGACACCGTGGTGCTCGGCGGGAATGTGCCGCTCGACGTGCTCGCGAAGAACGTGGACCAATACCTTGAAACAGCCAAGCGCTGATCCTGGCGGGGGCAATGATCAAGCGGTC
The DNA here is from genome assembly GCA_009694735.1 of Acidobacteriota bacterium. Taxonomy (GTDB): domain Bacteria; phylum Acidobacteriota; class Vicinamibacteria; order Vicinamibacterales; family UBA2999; genus 12-FULL-67-14b. The sequence continues at coordinate 3,432 of SHUG01000036.1, forward strand.
GGTGAAAGAACAGCTGCATCCGCGTAACCGATTTCGCAACGGCTACGACTTCCCGGGACTGATCGCGTGCAGCCCACGATTGGCGCAGTTCGTCGCAACCAACGCCTACGGTGATGAGTCTGTCGACTACGCAAACCCGGCTGCGGTGAAGGCGCTCAACCAGGCGCTGCTCAAGCATGCCTACGGAATCGAGTACTGGGACGTGCCCCCAGGTTACCTGTGTCCACCGATCCCTGGGCGTAGCGACTACCTGCATCATCTCGCCGATCTGCCAGGGATTGGCGACGCGCCGGTGCCTCGGCGTACGCCCGTCGTCGTCCTCGACATCGGGATGGGAGCCAATTGCATCTACCCGATCATCGGGGCGCGCGAGTACGGCTGGCGCTTCGTCGGCACGGAGATCGATCCGGTGGCGCTGCAGTGGGCGAAGAAACTGGTGGCGGCCCATCCGGCCGTGGCCGACCTGATCGAGTGCCGGCTACAGAGGTCGCCGCTCGAGTGTTTCAACGGCGTGATCAAAGCGGGTGAGACGTTCGATCTCTCGATGTGCAATCCGCCATTTCACGCCTCAGCCGAAGCCGCCGCCGAGGGCACCCGCCGGAAGCGGCGCAACCTGGGCGACAAGAAATCCGCGACGCCGGTCTTGAACTTTGGCGGCCAGGCGAGCGAGCTGTGGTGCGATGGCGGCGAATTGGCGTGGGTGCGCCGCCTGATCGCCGAAAGCGCCTTGCGGCCCGGCCTGTGCCGATGGTTCACCACCCTGGTCTCGAAGAGCACGCATCTTCCGCGCCTGTTCCAGTCGCTGCAAGAGGTGAAGGCCCTTGACGTGAGGACGCTGGAGATGACGCACGGCCAGAAGACAAGCCGCATTCTGGCCTGGACGTTCACGCGCACTTAGAATTGGGGATGCGCAAACGCGACTGTAACTCGAGTGATCGCCATGAGTGTTGAATGATGATGACTAGGAGCACAGAAATGATCCCGTTCGTCGCCGTGACCGGTTACCAGGCGATCGAAGGACAGGCCATGTCGGCCCGCGCGACCTCGTTCTACGACGAGGTGCGGCGGCGACGCACCGTGCGCGACTTCTCGGATCGGCCGGTGCCGCGCGAGGTAATTGAAGATTGCATCCGCGCCGCCGGCACCGCGCCGAATGGCGCGAACATGCAGCCGTGGCACTTCGTGGCGGTGACCGATGCCGCACTCAAGCACAAGATTCGCGTCAGCGCCGAAGAGGAGGAGCGTGCGTTCTACCACGGCAAGGCGCCGCGGGAATGGCTGGATGCGCTGGCGCCGCTCGGCACCGACGAGCACAAGCCGTTCCTGGAAATAGCGCCGTACTTGATCGTGATCTTCGCGGAGAGCTACGGCGAGTTGCCCGATGGCCGCAAGGTGAAGCACTACTACGCGCAGGAATCGGTGGGCATCGCAACGGGCATTTTGATCACCGCCGTTCATCATGCGGGACTGGTGTCGCTGACGCACACGCCAAGCCCGATGGGATTTCTTAACGAGATTCTCGGCCGCCCTGCGCGTGAACGGCCGTTTCTGATCCTGGTTGTCGGTTATCCGGCCGAGGGAGCGATGGTGCCCGACATTTCCAGGAAGCCCCTGGGCGAGATCGCGACGTTCTTGTGATTCTCGGTAGCCAGTATCCACGTCAGCTTCCCGGGATGAGTCTGTGCTTAATCTGTGTTCAATCTGCGGCTGTTGGTGTCTAATCTGTGGCCATGAAGCTGCCCGCTCTTGTCGCCCTACTCGCCTCGACCGCCGTCGTCGTTGGCACCGCGCGGCAGCGGCCCGCCGACGCCCTCAAGTCGGTCGACCACTACGTGCGCGTGACGTCCACGGTGCCGGCGATCGCCGGGCAGGTCGCCAACATCTATGTCCGCGAGCGTGTGCGAGCCGGGGCGGCGTCGCCCGCCGCCGATCGCGTGGTGCTGTTTGTGCATGGCGCCGGCACGCCGGCAGAAGTGGCGTTCGATCCATCCGCACCTGGCTACAGCTGGATGGCGTACCTGGCCGCCGCCGGGTTCGACGTGTTTTCCATGGACACGACGGGCTACGGCCGTTCAATGCGCCCCGCGGCGATGAACGATCCGTGCAACCTGTCTCCCGAGCAACAGAAGCTGTTCGTGCCGGCTGTGATGGCGGCGCCGTGCCCGCCCACCTATCCCAATCAGCTCACCAACATCGGCTCCGACTGGAACGACATCGACGGTGTCGTCAACTACATCCGCGCCCTTCGCAAGGTCGAGCAGGTCAGCCTGGTCGCCTGGTCGCTGGGCGGGCCGCGGGCGGGCGGCTATGCGGCCCAGCATCCCGATAAAGTTCGTTCGATGGTGCTGCTCGCGCCGGCATATAACCGCGCCGCTGAAGCCGCTGCGCCTTCTCTGCCCAGGGCCGGCGTCGCGTTCAACACCCAGTCGCGAGCGGAGTTCGTGGCCAACTGGGATCGCCAGGTCGGATGCCCGGATCAGTTCGAGCCCTCGGTTCGAGATGCGGTCTGGTCCGACATGATCGCGTCCGACCCGGTCGGCGCGACGTGGGATACGGGCGTCCGCCGCGCACCATCGACAACCACCTGGGGTTGGAACGCCGCGATGGCGGCAGCGACGAAGATCCCCGCCTTGATCATTGCGGGCATTCACGACCGGCAGGTCATGCCCGAACGCGTGCGGCCGCTCTACGACGACCTCGGCTCGAGCCAGAAGGTGCTGATCGACCTGGGCTGTTCGTCACATAACGCGATGTGGGAGAAGAATCGCCTGCTGATGTTCAAGGCGTCGCTCGACTGGCTGACGAAGGGCGCAGTCGGTGACGCCAGGACGGGCATCATCCGCATGGGCTACGCGGCGCCCTAAAAACGCTGCTTGAGTTCGTCGGGAGAGACGGTCGCCGCGCCGAACTTGCCCACCACGATGCTGGCGGCTTCGTTGGCGAGGCGGGCGGCTTCGGCCAGATTGGCGCCGGCGGCAATGGCCAGGGCCAGTGTGGCAATCACGGTATCGCCCGCGCCGGTCACATCCGCCACTTCACGCGCGGACGCGGGCAGGTAGCCATCGACCCCGGCATGTGACAGCCACATGCCGTGCTCGCCGCGGGTGATCAGCACGTTCTCCACGCCCAGCCGTTTGCGCAACGATTCCGCCGCCCGGCGCGCATCGTCATGCGACTCGATCCGCATGTTGGTGGCGCTTTCGGCTTCAACGTGATTGGGCGTCACCAGCGTGGCGCCGGCGTAGTAATCGATGTGCGGCACCTTGGGGTCGACGATCACCGGGATGCCGGCCGCCTGTCCGTAAGCGGCCAGCTGCGCCATCGACCGGCGGGTGACCACGCCCTTCTGATAGTCCGAGACCAGGATCACCTGCGCCGACTTCGCGCGCATCTCCACTTGTGCTGCCAGCGCTTCTTCGATCGCGACGCCGATTTCGTGATCGGACTCGTAATCGACGCGGGCGATTTGCTGGTTGCGCGTCGTCACCACGCGCATCTTGGTCGTGGTCTTCCGCTCGAGGTCGGTGATCAGGCCCGTCGAGTGAATGCCCTTGGCCGCGAGCTCATCCTTCAACTGCGCGCCCGATTCGTCGGCACCGACCACGCCGATCAAATCGACGGCAGCGCCCAACGCCCGCAGGTTGTGCGCGACGTTCGCGGCGCCACCGAGGCGCCATTCCTCGTGGTCGAACACGACGACCGGCACCGGCGCCTCCGGCGAGATGCGGCTGACCCGGCCAATCACGAAGCGATCGAGCATGACGTCGCCGACCACGGTGATGCGCCGTGAGGCAAAACGATCGATCAGCGCGTGCGCGCGCGACCAAGCGATCTCCGGCAGCAGGGACGCGCTCACGTGGGCAGGCCTCCGTCGCGATCGGCGGCAAACGGCAGGGTGACGATCACCAGCAGCAGCATCAGGAACTCGGAGTCGCCGAAGTTGTACTCGGTCAGGCCGGCCGCGAGCATGGCGGCCATGGCGCCAAGGCCGGCGGCGGCCAGACCCTTGTGCCGGGAGCGGCGCAGCAGTTTGAACAAGCCAATCGATGCCGAGCCGATGAACCAAAGCCACGCACCAAGGGCTGGCAGGCCACGCTCGGCGGCAATCTGCATCGGCACATTATGAAGGTGTGGATTGGTCGGCTTCACCGCGTCGGGTACTCGATAGTACGGATAGACCCGCTCGATCTGATTGGGTCCGACACCCATCATCGGGTAATCGCTGACAATCGCGGCACCGGCCTGCAGCATGGCGATGCGGTCGCGGCTGGTCAGGTCGTTGCGATCGAAGATCGAATACACGCGATCGGTCAGCGCCTGCGGCGCCAGCAGGATGCCGGTGACCACGACGATCGGGATGAGCGCGAGTAAGCGGAAGTCTTTGCTCAGGAAGAGGACGGCGACGCCGACCGCCACCCCGACCCAGGCGCCGCGTGTGAGGGTGAGGCTCAAGGCCACCAGCAGGGCCGGCATCACGAACGCGGCCCAGAGCCGGCCCGACGTGCCGTAGAGCAATCGCGCGGTGGCGGCACAGACGACCAGCATCAACGTGCCGGAGTACGTCATCCAGTGGGACAGCGTGCCCTGCGGCCGCCGGCCGAGGCCGTCGAAGTTCAGCACGCCGTACTGGACGATGCCGACCAGGGCGCTGGCGGCGCCGATGGTGAGGATGACACTAAGCACCGAGTTGGCCCGCGCGCCGCGCGCGAGGTCGTAGGTCACCGGCACCAGCATGAACAACACCAACTGCTTGCAGTCGATGAAGCTCACTTCAGGATCGAGCGAGGAGCCGGCCGAGGCCAGCGTGAGTGCCGCGTAGGTGACGAGCGGCCAGAAGAACGACGGCGCTTGCAGCCGCTCGCTGCGCGAAACGTGCGACACCAGCCAGGCGAGCACCGCGACCGTCAGCAGGATCTGCGCGGCGGCAATCGACAGCTGCATGGTCGCGACGATGCCGAAGAGGGCGTAGAGCCCGACCCGCTCGAGGCGATCGCGCGGCGGCATGCCGGCTATCAGTGGAAAGGTGATCATGGTCGCGGGTGCAGCAGCGTCTGCGCGGCTGAAACCACCATGGTAGGCGAAATCCCGGTCAGGCAGCGAAAGTCGCCGGGCACGCAGTGCCGCTGATGGCACGGCCGGCATGGGAGCGGTCCCGCCTCGACGGCCATGCTGCCAACGGCCGGATCGCGCCACGGCATGGATCGCTCGGGGAGCGTGGGGCCAAACAGCGCCACCACCGGCGTCGAGGTGGTGGCGGCAATGTGCAGCGGCCCGCTATCGCCGCCAATATAGAGGGCGGCACGGCCGACAAGGGCGCGCAGCTCGGAGAGGTCGAACTCGCCGATGCGGACAATGCCGTCGGCGGCAGGGCCGGCTAGCGCCCGCGCCTGTGCGGCCACGGCCTCGGCGGCGTCAACCTCTGACGGGCCTGAGGTGATGATGATGCGGCGGGCCCGATCATCCGCCGCCAGCTGTGCCGCGACCTCCGCAAACGAGGTGGTCGGCCAGCGTCGAAACGGATTGCCGGCGCTCACGTGCAGCACGACCACCGGCGCCGCGTCGGGGACGCCGGCCGCAGCCAGCCGCGCGGCGACGCGCGCGGCCGCTCGGTCATCAATCGGCATCACGACGGGATTGGCTGCACCGTCCGGCGGCGCGATCCCAAGTGGCGCGATCAGATCCCATTGATTGAGCACGGAGTGCCGGGGCGGAACCAGGGAGCGAGACCACGGCACTCGCGTGGTGTAACTCAACTGACGTCCGGGCAGGGCGTAGCCGATGCGCTGGGGCGCGCCACTGGCCCAGGTCAGGAACCCGCTGCGCGGACCGCCGTGGAAATCGATGACCAGATCGAAGCGCTCCCCGCGCAGGCGCCTCGCCAGGCGCAGGTCGTAGCGGAGGCGCGCCAGGCCGCGAGGCCGCTCCACGACGATGACCCGATCCAGGTCCGGGTGGTGGCGCACCACGGGCTCGGCCGGCGCTTCAACGAGATACGTGATGCCGGCGGATGGATACCGGCGGCGCAGGGCGCCGATCGCAGGCGTGGTGAAGACCACGTCGCCGATCAGGCGCAGCCGGACCAGGAGAATCTTCAGGGCTCGACCGTCGCCTCGTCGATCAGCATCACCGGGATGTCGTCCTTGATGGGATAGACACGGTGGCAGGATCCGCACTTGAGCGCGGTCCCGTCCTTGACCAGCGTGACCGGCGTCTTGCAGGCCGGGCACGCGAGAATTTCGAGCAGTTCAGCGTCGACGGGCATTCCGAAAGCTTACACCGTTCCGCGTGCCCGTCGGAGAGGGTAAGATCGCGCCATGCTCTTGATTCGCGCCGTCCTTGTCGTGCTGGCCGTGTCGACCCCGGCGCTCGGGCAAACGCCCGCCGCCCCGGACGACGCCAAGGCGCAGGCGTTTTACGAGTTCATGATGGCGCGGCGTCTCGGCGCCTCGGGCGATGCGGCCGGCTCGATGGCGGCCTTGCAGCGCGCGCAGAAACTCGATCCCGACTCGGCTGAAATCGCCGCGGAGATGGCTGGCGCGCACGCGCGGCAGGATCAGGCGCAGTCGGCGATTCTGCAGGCCGACCGGGCGCTCAAGCTCGATGCGGAGAACGTCGAGGCACACCAGGTGCTGGCCCAGATTTACGCCGCGTGGGCTGAAGGCAGCGGACCCGTGCCCGGCGGCGAAACGCAGGCCGGTGTGAGGCTCAAGGCGATCGACCATCTCGTGGCCATTCAGAAGTCGCCGGTGATGGCGGTCGATCCCAACTTGCAGATGACGCTGGGCCGGCTGCAACTGCGCGCCGGGCGAACCGCCGACGCGGTGCCGATTCTCGAGCGGGTGGCGGCGCAGGCCCCCTGGGCGGCCGAGCCGCTGGCGCTGTTGCACGAAGCGTATGTGTCGAGCGGGAAGATCGAGGAGGCCGAGAAGGCGCTGGTCGGCGCCGCCCAGATTAATCCGCGCTATTGGGCGCAGCTCGGACAGTTTTATGAGCGTGGCAACCAGTGGGCGGAGGCGGCCGAGGCCTACGACCAGGCGGTCAAGAACATGCGCCAGCCGAGCCGCGACGTGCAGTTGCGCCTGGTCACGGCATTGCTGAACGTCGAAGACGGCGGGCCCCGAGCCAGGGCGGTGCTGGCCGATCTGCTGAAGGCCAACCCGAACGACGTGCGCGCGTTGTACCTGATGTCGAGCGTGGAACGCGCCGACGGCGACCTGCGGGCCGCCGAAACCGCGGCGCGCAAGATCGTGACCGCCGACCCCGCCAACGTAACGGGGCTCTACGCGCTCGTGCAAATCCTGTTCGAACGTTACGACTTCAAGCAGGTGGTCGATGTCGTCGCGCCCTTTGCGAAAGACCCGGCCGCTCGCTCCAAGGGCCGCGAGGTCGAAGGCGCGGCCGTACTGGTGCAGCTCGGGATTGCGCAACAACAACTGGCGCAGTGGGACGCGTCGATTGCCGCGTTCACGTCGGCCAAGGCGCTGACACCGCGCGACCTCGAGATCGACGCGTATCTCGTGCAGGCCCACCTGGCCGCGCGCCGCTTCGATCGCGCCGAAGCGCTCGCGCGCGAGAACCTCGCCCGCACCCCCGACCAGCCGCGAATGATTCGCCTGCGTGCGCAGGCGCTCGCGAAAGGTGGCAAGCTCGCCGAGGCGCTGCGGTTAATGGAGGCCGGTGCCGCCAGCAATCCCGCCAGCCGTGAATTCATCGTCGGGCTCGCTGACTTGTATGCCGATCAGAAGCGGACCGATGACGCCGTCCGCATGCTCGAGCAGGCCCGCAAGACGTTTGGCGATGACGAAGTGCTGACCATGCGCATGGCCACCGCCTACGAAGCAGGCGGCAAGCTGGCCGAGGCGGAACGGGAACTGCGCCGCTTGATGAACGACGATCCGCTGAACGCCAGCGCGCTGAATTCGCTCAGCTACATGCTTGCCGATCGCGGCACGCGACTGGGCGAGGCCGTGGATCTGGCGCAGCGCGCCGTGAAGATCGAACCGGGGAATCCCTCCTACCTGGATACGCTCGGATGGGCGCTGTTCAAGCAGGGCAAGGCTGACGAAGCGGATGTGCCGCTGGCCAAGGCGGCAGGCGTGCTAACGGCCAACTCGGTGATCCAGGATCATCACGGCGATGTGCTGGCGCGCCGCGGGCGCGGCGTCGACGCGATTGCCGCCTGGGAGCGCGCCCTGGCCGGTGATGGCGAGCAAATCGATCGCGCCGCGATCGAGAAGAAGATCAAGGCCGCGCGCGCCCGCGTGAAGTAATGATCAGACTCGCGCTCCTGGTCCTTGCGCTGACGGTGTCGGCGTGTGCCGCGCGCACACCGCCGCGGCCGGTCGGCGCGCCGGCCGCCGATCCCACCGCGATCGATGCGTTCACCAAGGCAACGGCTGGATGTCGAGGCTTTCGCTCGCTGACCGGCGAGTTGTCGCTGTCGGGCCGCGCCGCCGGCGAGCGCCTTCGCGGCCGCGTGATTGCCGGTCTCGAATCGGGCGGGTCGGTGCGTCTTGAAGGGGTCGCGCCGTTTGGGCCGCCGATCTTTATCCTGGCCGGCAAGGGCGAGATGGCCACGCTGTTGCTGCCGCACGAACACCGCGTGCTCAAGGACACGGCGGTCTCGGCGGTACTCGAGCGGCTTACCGGCCTGGCGCTCGGCGCCGACGATCTGCGGTTGATGGTGTCCGGGTGTCTGGTCGACAACGCCGTGCCGATCGAAGGAAAGCGATGGCCGGGCGGGTGGCAGGCCGTCACGCTGGCACCCGACCGCGTCGCCTACCTTCGGCTTCTGCAGGGACAGCCGGTGGTCGTCGCGGCTGATTACGGGCCGTGGCACCTCGATTACTCCGCGCACCTCAGTGGCTATCCGCGCGTGCTGCGCGTGCGCCGCCTTCGCCAAGGCTTCGGCGCCCAAGGCCGCGAGGGCGAAGCGATTACCGACGTCACCGCGCGCGTCGGTGAACTCGAAGTCAATACCGCGATCAATCCGCTGGCGTTCACGCTTGAAGTACCAGCGGACGCCGATCCGATGACGCTCGACGAGTTACGATCGGTCGCGCCACTCGTCCCCAAGGAACCCTGATGGCTTCGGTGAGTCTCCCCGCCTTCGCGAAGATCAACCTCGATCTCCGCATTCTTGGCATGCGTCCTGACGGCTATCACGACCTCCGCACCATCTTTCAAAGCCTCGCGCTGTTCGACACGGTGACGGTGACGCGCCGCCGCGGGCCAATGGCGATCGTGTGCGATCGGGAAGACATTCCGACCGATCGCCGCAACCTGGTCTGGAAAGCCGCGTCGTTGTTGCATCGGGTGGCCACCGGCAAGGCCACCGCCCCACAGGGGATGTCGATCGATTTGCGCAAGCGCATTCCCGCCGAGGCGGGGCTCGGCGGCGGCAGCGCCGATGCGGCGATGACACTCTTGGCCCTGAACAAGCTCTGGAAGATGGACCTCGACCTGACGACGCTCGCGCGCATCGGCGCGCGGCTGGGCGCCGACGTGCCGTACTTCCTGGTCGGCGGCACCTCGCTCGGCCTCGGTCGCGGCGACGACATCTACCCGCTGGCCGACCTGCCGACCGTGCATGTCGTGATCCTGCGGCCGGGCTTCGGCGTCGCGACGGCCGACGCCTACACCTGGTTCGACGAAGAATCGCGCCGTACCCGCGAACCCGCGCCGCGGCCGTACCCGGCCGGCTGGCCCTCCTGGGCTGCCACCCTGCGCAACGATCTGGAGGCGCCGGTGGTGCGCCACCATCCCGCCATTGCCCGAATTCGCCAGTCATTGCTCGACGCCGGGGCGAACTTTGCCGCCATGTCGGGGTCCGGCTCGGCCGTGTTCGGCCTGTTCGAGCGGGCCGAGGCCGCCCGGCGCACCGCCAACGACCTGGCCCGCCCGGGCTGGCTGTCGCTGCACACCCGCACCATGGCCCGCCGGGAGTACGCCCGCCGGGTTGCCGCCGGCCTCTAAACAGTGGTCCGGCTAAAGCCGGACGCCACATGTAGCATCCGCCAGACAGTGGAACGGCTAGAGCCGGACGCCACATGTAGCATCCGCCTTCAGGCGGATAGCTCCAGTTGCCGAACCTCCGTAAACTCGGATACGATACGAGTTTGCCCCGGGGTGTTGGGGCGTGGCCAAGCGGTAAGGCGGGGGTCTTTGGAACCCTTATTCGAAGGTTCGAATCCTTCCGCCCCAACCATTCTTTTGGAGCGTATCAACCGGTGTTCCCGGCCGAGCGACGTGGCTCAGCCAGCGAACCGGGGTTCGGTCCTACGGAACGGCCCGCCGGGCAATTGAACTCTGGTTCCACTGACGTCATCATGCGACCAACCGGTTTCGGAGAACTGAAAATCTTCTCAGGCAGCGCTCACCCGCAACTCGCGGCTGAGATCGCCGAGTTCCTCGGGGTGGAGCTCGGACAGGTACGCCTCCGCCGGTTTCCCGACACCGAAGTCTCGTTCCAGATCGACGAAAACATTCGCGGCACCGACGTCTTCATCGTGCAGCCGACCTGCGCCCCGGTGGATTCCCACCTGATGGAGCTGATGATCATGACCGACGCGTTCCGCCGGTCGTCGGCGGCCCGCATCACCGCCGTGATCCCGTATTACGGCTACGGCCGGCAAGACCGCAAGGACAAGCCGCGCGTGCCGATCTCGGCGAAGCTGGTGGCCAACGTGCTCACCGCGTCGGGCGTGAATCGCGTGCTGTGCATGGACCTGCACAAGGCGCAGATCCAGGGTTTCTTCGACCTGCCAGTGGATCACCTCTTCGCCGCGCCGGTGATCATCGATTACTTGTCGCGCCAGTCGTACGAGAAGCTGACCATCGTCGCGCCCGACGCCGGCGGCGCCGAACGGGCGCGCGCCTATGCCAAGCGCCTCGACGCCGAACTGGCCGTGATCGACAAGCGTCGCAGCGAAGACGGCACCGCCGAAGTCATGAACGTGATCGGTGAAGTCGAGGGCCGCACCTGCGTGATCGCCGACGACATCATCGACACCGCCGGCACCATTCAGAAGGCCGCGCAGGCGCTGAAGGACTCGGGCGCCGAGCGCGTGTTCGCCTGCGCCATTCACGGTGTGCTGTCGGGCCCCGCGATCGACCGCATCGAGAAGGCGCCGATCGACAAGTTGCTGATCACCAACACGATTCCGCTCACCGCGGACCGTGCCAAGTGCCAGAAGATCGTCGTGCTGTCGGTGGCGCGCCTGCTCGGCCAGGCCATTCGCAGCATTCATGAAGAGACGTCGGTATCGTCGTTGTTTGTTTGAAGACGGCTTAAGACCTGTGCTTGAGGCTTGAGCAAGCCCCAAGTCCCAAGTCCCAAGCCATCGTTAATTCGGTAAAGGGTGTAGGCCGCGGCCGAAGCCCGAGGAAGGTAGTCAGGTCATGGCAGCAGTTCTCGACGCAGTCAAGCGCAACACCCGGGGCAAGAACGAAGCGCGGCGTCTCCGCGTGGCCGGTCAGATTCCGGCGATCGTGTACGGCGCGCAGAAGGCCGGCGAAGCGCCCTCACCGGAAGCGGTCGCGGTCGATCCCAAGCCGTTCATGCGCATTCTTCACTCCAGCTCGGGTCTCAACACCCTGATCACGCTGAAAATCGCTGACGGCAACGAGGCCCGCGTCCTGGTGCGCAACGTGCAGCTCGATCCAGTTACCAGTCACCTGCTCCACGCCGACTTCTACCGGGTGAACATGGACCGCAAGATCAAGGTCACCGTGCCGATCACCCTGAAGGGCGAGGCCCGCGGCGTGAAGGTTGACGGCGGCATCCTCGACTTCGTGCACCGCGAGATCGAAGTCGAAGTGCTCCCGGCCGACATTCCGAACTCGATCGACGTCGACGTCACCGACCTCGGCATCGGCGGCGCCATCCACGTGCGCGACGTGGCGGCCAACGCCGCCTGGACGCCCATCACCGATTCCGACCTCATGCTCGTCCACGTCATCACCATCAAGGTGGCCGAGGAAGCGACGCCGGCTGACGGCGCGGCCGTGGCGCCGGCGGGCGGTGCTGCCGAGCCCGAAGTGGCCAAGAAGGGCAAGACCGACAAGGACGGCAAGACCGACAAGGACGGCGACGCCAAGGACGCCAAGAAGGACGACGGCAAGAAAAAAGACGACGGCAAGAAGAAGGACGACAAGAAGAAGTAATGAAGCTGGTCGTCGGTCTCGGCAATCCCGGTTCCGAGTACCGCGACACCCGACACAACGTGGGTTTTCTCGTCGCCGACGAGTTGGCTCACCGCTGGCGGGTGCCGGATGCGTGGCGTGAGAAGTTCGCGGCGCTGCATATCCGGACAACGGTTGGCGACGAGGCGGTGATTGTCGCCAAACCGCTGACCTTCATGAACCTCAGCGGGCAGGCGGTGGCCGGGCTCGCGGCGTTCTACCAGATCGACCCGGTCGACGTGCTGGTCGTGGCCGACGATGTGGCGTTGCCACTGGGACGGTTGCGGGCGCGCCCTGAGGGCGGCGCCGGCGGCCACAACGGGCTGAAGTCGATCATCCAGCACCTCGGCACGCAGGCGTTTCCGCGGGTGCGAGTCGGGGTGGGCCGCGGCGACGATGTCACTAAGGGACAACGCCGCGACCTGGCGGACTACGTGCTCGGCCGGTTCGAGGCCGGCGAGCGCGAGACAGTTTCGGCGGCGGTGCTGCGAGCCGCCGATGCGTCGGAGAGATTTCTCGCCGACGGCATCGAACGCGTGATGAGCGCGTACAACGCAGCAGAGAAGCAAGACTCCGCAGAATAGGTCTGCGGGTCTCCTTGCCACCGGCCAGGTGGCCGCCCTGAGCGAGGAACAGACCACCCAGTGGTCTGTTTCGAGTCGAAGGGTGTCCGTAAGGAGTTAGTTGAATGAGTAACCGCACGTACGAACTGATCTACGTCCTCAAGCCGGACGCGCCCGAGACGGAGGTTGCCGATCTGCACAAGCAGGTCGCCGACATCGTCGAACGCATGGGCGGCACCATCGACAAGAGCGAGAACGCGGCGCCCTGGGGCCGTCGCCGGCTCGCCTACGAGATCGGCCATCACAAAGAGGGCTTCTACGTCCTTGAAGTGATCACCGGCTCGGCCGAGTTGATGAAGGAAATTGACCGCCGCCTCAAGGTGACCGAAGGGTTGCTGCGCCACCTGATCGTCCGGGTCGACGAGTCGTCGATCAAGGCCGAGCGCATGCGTGCCAAGCGCACCGAAGAGTCGCGCCGCCGCCGCGTGGCGCGTGGCCTCCCCCCCGACCGTCAGCCGGGTGAGGGACCGCAGGGCGAAGACAACGACGATTCCGGCGACATGATGTTCGACGGTGGGGAGATGGAGGCTTAATCATGCCATTTGGAGCACCCAAGCGAGGCGGCCCGGGCGGAGCCCGAGGCAAGGCCGCCAAGGACGCCAAAGGCGGCGACAAGCGTCGTGGCGGCGGATTTTTCCGGCGCCGGAAAGTCTGCAAGTTCTGCGCGGACAAGATCGACGACATCAACTACAAGGACGTCAAGCTGCTGAGCGGCTTTGTTCCCGAGCGCGGCAAGGTCTTGCCGCGGCGGATTTCCGGGACCTGCGCGAAGCACCAGCGCGGGCTTCGCGTGGCCATCGTGCGGGCGCGCCAGCTGGCGTTGCTGCCGTACGCGGCGGATTAAGGGAGAACACGAATCATGGAAATTATTCTCCGCGACCACGTCGAACACGTGGGCAAGCGCGGCGACGTCGTCAAGGTCGCCGATGGTTATGCCCGCAACTACCTGTTGCCGCGGAAGCTGGCCCTGCCGGCGACCGACGCGAACCGTAACTGGATCGCGCGCGAGCGGAAGATCTCCGAGGCGCGTGAAGGGGAAGACCGGGTCGCCGCCGAAGCGCTGGCCGAACGCCTGGTGGCGCTCGACCTGCAGATCGCCCGCAAGGTGGGCGACAACGACACGCTGTACGGGTCGGTGACCAACTCCGACATCGCGGACCTGATCAAGGAAAAAGGTTTCGATGTTGACCGCCGCAAGATCTTGTTGCCCGACCCGCTGCGCGCCCTCGGCGAATCGCTCGTGCCAGTGAAGCTGCACCGTGACGTGACGGCCCAGCTCAAGATCACAATCGTCAAGCAAGCCTGACCAGGGCGATCGACCGAAGTTCGAGGGGCCGGACGCCACAACGTCCGGCCTTTCGTTTGTGGTGACCAACCTTCAGGTTTGGGTCCGAGCTATACTTTCACTCCCGCTGGCCATGGCCGAAACCGCAACCGCAACCGCATCCGCTCTCCGCACGCTCCCGCACAACCTCGAGGCGGAGCGGTCGGTGCTGGGCGCGATCCTGATCGACAACGACACCTACAACGTCGCGGCGGCGATGCTCGATGCCAAGGCGTTCTTCCGCGACGCCCATCGCCGCATTTTCGAGCGGATGGCCGACTTGTCGGAGCGCAGCCAGCCGATTGACCTGGTGACGCTGAAGGAAGAACTCGAGCGCGCCGGCGAGCTGGACGAAGTGGGCGGTCCGGCCTACGTGGCGTCGCTCGTTGACGGCGTGCCGCGGTCGACCAACGTCGAGTACTACGCGCAGATCGTCAAGGAGAAGGCGACGCTGCGGAGCCTGATCTTCTCGGCCAACAAAATCGTGTCGAGCGCCTACGAGGCCGACCAGGAAGCCGACCTGATCCTGGACGAGGCCGAAAGCGCGATTTTCGCGGTGGCCGAAGACCGCATCAAGACCGGCTTCGTGGCGATGCGCGACCTGGTGCGCGAGAGCTTCCCGAAGATCGAGAAGCTGTTCGAGAACAAGACCTTTGTCACCGGCGTGCCAACCGGCTTCGACGACATCGACAAGAAGACGCGCGGCCTGCAGGCGGGCGACCTGGTGATCGTCGCCGCCCGGCCGTCGATGGGCAAGACCAGTCTCGTGCTCAACATTTGCCAGTACGTCGCGACGCACGGCGGGGTGGCGGGCTTCTTCAGCCTGGAAATGTCGAAAGAGTCGCTGTTCATGCGCATGCTGGCGTCGGAAGCAAAGATCGACACTTACCGGCTGCTGAGCGGGGAGATCGGGCAGAAGGAATACGGGCAGATCACGCACGCGCTGGAGACGTTGAGCGAAGGGCAGTTGTTCGTCGACGACACGGCCGGCATCGGCGTGATGGAGATGCGCGCCAAGGCGCGTCGCCTCAAGGCCGAGCACGGGCTCAACCTGCTCGCGATCGATTACGTGCAGTTGATGACGGGCCGTGGCCGGTTCGAGAACCGCAACCTGGAATTGGCGTCGATCTCGCGATCGCTCAAGGGGCTCGCCAAGGAACTCAGTGTGCCGATCATCGTGCTGTCGCAGCTATCGCGCGCGCCGGAAGCGCGTTCCAACAAGCGGCCCATGCTGTCGGACCTACGCGAGTCGGGCGCCCTCGAGCAGGATGCCGACGTCGTGGCGATGATCTTCCGCGAAGAGATGTACAAGACCGACGATCAGCCGGCCGATACCGATGGCGTTGCCGAGATCATCATCGCCAAGCAGCGCAACGGCCCGACCGGCACCATCAAGCTCACGTTCCTGCGTGAGCAGACCCGCTTCGCCAACTACTCAGGTCCCGGCTACGCCTCGTCAGACGATTAGTCGCCAGATGGTGGCGTCCGCCTTTAGGCGGACCATCGGCTGCTGTGCTGTAATCTCTTCGTGACTCGCTGCACCGTCGCTCGCGTCGACCTCTCCGCGCTCGAGCGAAATTTTCGCGCGACTGGCGCCTACCTCCAGCAGGAAGCGCTGCTGAACCGTGGCGCCGGCCGCGGACCAGTGCGTCCACCAGGCATCATCGCGGTGGTCAAGGCCAATGCCTATGGGCATGGCGCACGCCCGGTCGCCAAGGCGCTCGAGGCTGCAGGTGCCACCATGCTCGCGGTCGCCGACATTGAAGAAGGTGTCGACCTTCGCGCGTCGGGCATTCGCGCGCCGATTCTGGTGTTCGGCGCGCTGAGCGTCAGCGACCACGACGGCGTGTTCGACCACGACCTGACCCCGACCATCTCGAGCCCGGCGGCCGGCGCCGCCCTGCAGGCCGCCGCCGCGCAGCGCAAGACCACGCTGCACTATCACCTGAAGATCGATACCGGCATGAACCGCCTCGGCTTTCGTCACGACAACCTGCGCCGGACGCTGCCGGCGTTGTTGTCGAGTGAGAACCTGTCGCTTGATGCCGTGCACACCCATTTCGGCACTGCGGACGAGCCGGGCCACCAGTTGTTCGAGGAACAGCGGACGCGGTTCGAGGCGGCCGGTCACGTGCTGGACGAACTGGCCGCGGGTCCGCGGATGCGGCACGCCGCGAACTCCGCGGCGCTGCTGCGCGACTCGCGGGTCTGGTACGACTTCGTCCGGCCGGGCCTTCTCCTGTATGGGCTGGTGCCGCCGCCGTTGGGATCCACTTTGTCGCTCTCGCCAGTGATGTCGCTCACGAGCCGTGTGGTCGCGGTGAAGGGCGTGCGCGCCGGCGAAGGGGTTGGCTATGGCGGCCGGTTTGTCGCCGATCGCGCCACCAGCGTCGCGGTGATTCCGGCCGGCTACGCTGACGGCCTGGATCGCCGGCTCGAGGGACGCGGCGCTGTCCTCATCCGTGGCCGCCGCGCACCGATCGTTGGCGCCGTGAGCATGGACATGCTGACCGCCGACGTCACCGATATCGACGCCGTGGGCCCTGGCGACGAAGTGGTGTTCCTGGGCGCTCAGGGGAGCGAGCCACAGCAGACCATCGATGCGCGCGAAATGGCGGCGTGGATCGGCACCATCCCGTACGAAATCCTCTGCCGCCTCGGCGCTCGAGTGGAACGCAAGTACTAGGACGATGAGACAATTGACTGGTCTTTGAAGAAGTTGCTCTGCGTCCTCGGTGTCCTCGGTGGTTAACGTTCGTCGATATGAAGCAAACAAAGCCGGTATTCGTGTGCCAGGAGTGCGGCACGCAGCAGCCGAAGTGGCAGGGCAAGTGCCACGACTGCGGCGCGTTCAATTCGTTTGTCGAAGAACGGGTCACCGAGCCGAGCGCCGGCCCGGCCGAGCATCGCTACTCCACGCTCGGCGTGGTCTCGCATGGCGCCAAGAAGTACGCTGACATCGAAGCCTCGGACGCCGATCGCATCAGCACCGGGATCACCGAGTTCGATCGCGTGCTCGGCGGCGGCATCGTCCCGGGCTCGCTGATCCTGCTGGGCGGCGAGCCGGGCATTGGCAAGTCCACGCTGCTGCTGCAGGCGGCCGCCAACTTCGCGCACAACGTCGGCCCGGTGCTGTACGCGTCGGGCGAAGAGTCCGAGCATCAGATCAAGTCGCGCGGCGATCGACTGGGCGTCGGCGACGCGCCGCTCTACCTGCTGGCCGAGACCTGCATCGAACGCATTCTCGAAGAAGTCGGCCGCGTCAGGCCGGCACTGCTGGTGGTCGACTCCGTGCAAACGGTGTTCTCGCTGAAGTTCCAGTCCGCGCCCGGCAGCATCGGCCAGGTGCGTGAGGCGGCGACGCAGTTCCTGTTCATGGCCAAGGGCCACAACATCCCGACGTTTCTGGTCGGTCACGTCACGAAAGACGGCAACATCGCCGGTCCTAAGGCCCTCGAGCATGTGGTCGACACGGTGCTGTATTTCGAGGGCGAGCGGCATCACTCGCATCGCGTCGTGCGCGCCGTGAAGAACCGGTTCGGCGCCATCAGCGAGTTGGGCGTGTTCGAGATGACCGGCACCGGCCTGCGGCCCGTGCCCAATCCCTCCGCGATGTTCCTGGCCGAGCGCCCGACCGCGACCCCGGGGTCGGCAGTGCTCTGTTGCCTTGAAGGATCGCGTCCGCTGTTGGTGGAGGTGCAGGCGCTGGTCAGCACGAGCAGTTACGGCACCTCGCGCCGCATGGCGGTGGGCATCGACCAGAACCGGCTCTCGCTCCTGCTTGCCGTGCTCGAGAAACGCGCCGGGCTCCACCTGGTGTCAGACGATGTGTTCGTGAATATTGCCGGCGGTATGAGCATCGACGAGCCGGCGGTCGATCTCGGGATCGTGGCCGCCGTGGGGTCGAGCCTGCGGAACCGGCCCGTCGCTACCGGCACGGCGGTGTTTGGCGAGGTCGGCCTGGGCGGCGAGATTCGTGGCGTGTCGCAGGCGAACCTGCGGATCCGCGAAGCCGAGCAGATGGGCTTCACCCGCATCGTGCTGCCGGCGTCGAACATCGATGCGAGTGAAGAATCGGGCAAGGCTGAACTGGTCGGTGTGCGTTCGGTCGGCGAAGCGCTCGACCAATTGCTGTAGTCCCATCCGTGAAATCGGTGTTCATCGGTGGCTGTTCCGTGGCCTTGACCTGCCAGCCCTCGCGGCTCTAAGGTTGCCGGATACCTCCTCGCGGTTTCGCGGGGCTTTTATATGGCTTGGTTCATACTCGCCCGGCTCGCATTTATCGGGGCGGTTGCGGCCTCCGCATTCATGTTGCGGCCGCTTGGTGCCGACCCCCTCGTCAACGTGGCATTTGGCGTCGGCCTGGCCGCGCTCTCGGTCGCCTTCGAGTGGCAACTGCGCCACACGGCCGTCACCCACATGCTCGGCGCGTTCCTGGGCGGTGCCGTTGGCCTGCTGCTCGCCAAGGGCATCAGCGCGGCGCTCTTCTGGATTGACCACGGCGACCAGCGCGTCGTGTTTCTCCACAGCTTCATCCTGCTGGTGTTCCCCTACATCGGCGTCGTCCTCGGCGGCCGCAAGGGCGAGTGGCTCGAGCCAGCGCGATTGATGACGCTGTTCCGTGCCGCCGGTCCTGAGCGCCACTATAAGATTCTCGACACCTCGGTGATCATCGACGGCCGGATTGCCGACCTGTGCGACACCGGCTTCATCGACGGCGCCATGGTCATCCCCCAGTTCGTGCTCAAGGAACTGCAGATGGTGGCCGACTCATCGGACTCGATGAAGCGCAACCGCGGCCGCCGCGGCCTCGACATCCTGCAGAAGATCCAGAAGATGTCCGGCATCGAGGTGGTGATCTCCGACATCGATTTTCCAGACGTCAAGGAGGTCGACCTCAAGCTGATCGAGCTGGCGCGCACGTTGCCGGGCAAGATCGTCACCAACGACTTCAACCTCAACAAGGTGGCGCAGCTGCGCGGCGTCTCGGTGCTCAACATCAACGAGCTCGCCAACGCCCTCAAGCCGGTGGTGCTGCCGGGCGAGATCATGAAGGTGTTCATCCTCAAGGAAGGCAAGGAATACAACCAGGGCGTGGCCTACCTTGACGATGGCACGATGGTGGTCGTCGACAATGCGCGCAAGATGATCAGCAAGACCATCGACATCGTCGTCACCAGCGTGTTGCAGACCACGGCGGGGAAGATGATCTTTGGGCGCTACCTCGAGCCGAGCGGATCGCAGGCCCCGGCGCCGCGCTCGGCGCAGTCGTTGGCGCAAGCCGCCGTCACGCCTTCACCGATTGTCGCCAAATCTCCAGATCGCTAGATCGCCACATTGTCGTTCCACTGGTTCCGCACTGTCTTCTGGCTGATCCCGACGATCGCGGTCTACACCATCGTGCTCGGCATCGCCTCGATCACCTCCAGTTTCTTCGACCGGCGCGGCCACTTCGCGCATGGCTGCGCGCGCGCGTGGTCGTGGCTGATTCTCGCGACCACTGGTGTTGACGTCACCGTGCAGGGGCTCGAGCGCCTCGTGCCAGGCAAGACGTATGTGTTTGTGGCGAACCACCAGAGCATCTACGACATTCCGGTGTTGTTCTGGTCGATCCCATTCCAGCTCCGCATCATTGCGAAGGCATCGCTCGGCAGCTTTCCGATGCTGGGACCGCACCTGAAGCGCACTGGGCACATGCTGGTCGACCGCAGCCGGCCGGATCGCACGGGCATCGCCGGCTGGGCCAGCCGGCTGACGGCGAATGGTCTGTCGCTGATCGTGTTCCCCGAGGGGACGCGCAGCCGCAATGGCGTGATGGGAAAATTCAAGGGCGGCAGCATCATGCTGGCCATGCAAGCCGGCCTGCCGCTGGTGCCGATCTCGGTGATCGGCAGCCGGCACGTGATGAAGAAGGGCGAGTTGACGACCAGGCCCGGGCACGTGACGCTGGTCGTGCACGATTCGATTGAGACCGCGGCCAACGCCGAGCCGTCGGCGGCCCAGGTGCGGGCGGTGGCCGAGCAGGTGCGCGACGTCATACGACCGGCCGTGGAAGCGGAGGCGAACCATGGATAGTGCGGTGTTCACACTGGCCGCTGAGCTCAACGCCATCGTGAAGCCCGGGCTGTTGTGGTGGGCGGCCGCCACGGTGGTGGCCCACGAGCATCGGCTTGACCCGCAGCTCGCGGCAGCCGAAGCGCGCGTACGCGTGACCCCGCCGGCCGAGTCTGCCGCGGTGCGGACGATGTACAAGCGGGTGGGCATTGATCCGACGAAGACGCGGCCGTCGAATGAAGCGCTGCTGCGCCGCGTCCGCAAGGGCGGCACCATTCCCCGCATCAACTCGCTGGTCGACATCGTGAACTGGTGTTCGCTCGAGTTCCAGTTGCCGTACGGCCTCTACGACCTGTCGCACATCTCCGGACCGGTCACGATGAGGCTGGGGTCGGGCGGCGAGTCGTATGCGGGCATTCGCAAGGACGACGTGAATGTGAGCGGACGGATCACGGTGGCCGACACGGTGGGCGCGTTCGGGAATCCCACCTCAGATTCCGCGCGGACGATGGTGACCACCGCGACGACCGAAGCACTGGTGGTGATTTACGCGCCGGCCGAAATTCCGGCGGCGCAGATGAAGCGCGTGCTCGATGCGACCGCCAGTCGGATGGCCGACATCGTGGGCGGCCACGAAACCGCGCGTTTGGTGATCTCGTAGTCCGCGAGTTGGCGATCTGGCTGACGACGAACCGCTAAATCTCGAGATCCCCACCGTCATGTCGCCGCATCAATCTCCTGACTCCATAGCCTCTCATTCTTGAGGTTCCACAGCGCCGCCGTCATCCGCTGCGTGCGCGGGTTGATGGTCAGCGTGCCGAAGAACTGCAGGCCATCGCTGGGCGGACGGTTGGGCTTCATGCCTGGTGGCAGGCTGTTGAACACCTGCGTGCATCCAAAGGTCGGATCGGTGGCGTTGGGTCCGAACGTACCTGCGTGCAGCGGCCCACCGACGAATTCCCAGAACGGCGTGAAGTCCTTGAAGACCGCCGCCATGGGATCGTAATAATGCGCGGCGGAGTAATGCACGTCGGCGGTGACCCACACGACGTTCTTCACGCGCTGCCGCTTGATGAACGAGAGCAGCTCGGCAATCTCGAGTTCGCGGCCTAGCGGTGCGCCGGGGCCGTTGGCCCATGCCTCCCACGCCGGCACGCCGTTCACCTGTCCGTCGCCGACCAGCAGGCCGAGCGGCATGTCGCTCGCGATGAGTTTCCACGTGGCGTGCGACGCCGCAAGGTTCTGTTTCAGCCACGATACTTGCGCGGCGCCCATCATCCGCGTGGCCGGACCCGCTGCATCCTCGCGGTTGGTGCCGTTGGCCGCGCGATAGCTGCGCTGGTCGAGCACGAACACTTCGGCGAGCGGTCCGTATTTGTAGCAGCGATACACGCGCTCGGCTTCGTCAGGATGCGATCGGATCGGCAGGTACTCGAACATCGCCCGCTTGGCGCGCGCCGCCAACAGCGCAATGCTGCGCCCGGTGTAGCCGGGCCGCGCCGAGAGGTCGGTGCCTGGGCTCCAGTTGTTGAGCACGTCGTGGTCGTCCCACTGCACCACCATCGGCACCTGGCTGTTGAACGCGCGCGCGTGGGTGTCGAGCAGGTTGTAAGCATAGTTGCCGCGGAACTCGTCCAGCGTCTCGGC
>SHUG01000037.1 GCA_009694735.1 Acidobacteriota bacterium
CCCGGCTATCTGGTCTACGCGCTGGCGGGCACGCTGCGCGCGGTGCGGTTCGATCCGGGCACGCTCGCCGTGTTGAGCGATCCGGTGCCCGTCGTCGAGGCGGTGACGACGCTTCAGACTGGGGCCGCCGAGTTCAGCGTCTCGCGGACGGGCGCGCTGGTGTATGTCCCGGGCGGGGCGACAGGAGTCGCGCGGTCGCTCGTGTGGGTCACGCGGCAAGGCCACGAGGCGCCCCTGGCGGCCGCGCCGCTGCGCGGCTACTTCATGCCGCGCCTCTCGCCCGACGGCACGCGCGTGGCGCTCGAGATTCGCGATCAGCAGGACGACATCTGGATCTGGGATCTCGCGCGCCAGACGCTGACGCGGTTGACCGATGCGCCCGCCGCCGATCAGTTCCCGGTGTGGACGCCGGACAGCCGGCGCATCATTTTCCTATCAGGGCGCGCGGGCGTCTTCAACCTCTACGGGCAAGCGGCCAACAACACGGGGACCGTCGAGCGGTTGACCACGAGTCCCAACGGCCAGATGCCGCTGTCGATCTCGCCCGATGGCACGCGGCTGATCGTCTGGGAAAACGTGCCCGCGACGGGCTCCAATCTGCGGGTGCTGCGCCTGGACCCTTCGACGCCGCTCGGGGCAGGTCCTGCGACGCCGCCCGGCACCCCGTCCCGACAGACCGAGCCGCTGCTGCAGACGCCGTTCAGCGAAGACAACGGCGAGCTCTCGCCCGACGGGCGCTGGCTGGCGTATCAGTCGAACGCGCCGGGCCGGTTCGAGATCTCCGTGCGGCCGTTTCCCAATGTGGACGGCGGGCACTGGACGATCTCGCCGAGCGGCGGCACCCGCCCACTGCGGGCGCGAAGTGGCACGGAGCTGTTCTATCTCGATAGCACCAATGCGCTGACCCGCGTCGCGGTTCAGACGGCCCCGACCTTCCAGTGCCGGCACCCCCACGAAGGTGTTCGACACCCGGTATTACGCCGGTGGGAGCCGGCGCTCCTACGACGTCTCCCCGGATGGCCAGCGGTTCCTGATGATCAAGGCCGCGGGCACCGAGCAGGCCCCGACGATGGTCGTGGTGTTGAATTGGTTGGAGGAACTGAAGGCCAAGCTGCCCGCGAAATAAGGTGCCTGGGGTGCGTACAGTGCCTCGGGGTGCCTATGGGTTGGTGCGGATCGGCACGGAATTGCGAGCGCAAGCCTTGAATTAGGCGGTGGAGCCCGGCCTCGCGTCCAGGAACTCGCGCATCAGCGCGGCGTTGCGATCGTTGGACTTGAACCAAATGTCGGCGAAGAATCCGACGAAGGGAATCGCCCCCACGACGAGGTCGACCACGACGTTCGCCAGCATCTTGGAGACCAGTGTCGCGGGCGGACCATAGCGAAGTGTGCGCGCGATGATCGTCAACGACACGGCTGTGCCGGCGAGGTCGCCGACCACGGGTATCAGCCCGATCACGGCATCCAGCCCACCACGCCGACGCCCACCACGAACACGAACGCCGCCAGCAGCCACCACAAGACGAGCTCGAGCATCTCGCTCGATTATGCGTCACTGCCGCCTGGCGGTAACCATCACATCAGAGTCCGCCAAGTCAGCTGTGTGACGCGAACTGACAGGTCACTTGATGATCAACAGGCGATAGTTCGCGGAGTGGAGAAATTGAATACCCACGTCGGTGAGGATGGCGTCGTCTTCGATCGGAATCCGCAACTTCGCGCCTCCCCATTCCGCGATCGGCGTGTAGGCGAAGTATTCAAACGAAAACATGTGCTGTGCGTGCAGCACGAACGTGCTCTGGAACGGCTGCCAGGTGGTCAGCGACGGGCCGATGTCGTGACCGGTGTTGCCGACGGGATGAAAGCCGTAGGTGACGTCGGTCTTATCGTCCTGATTGGGCCGGTTGAATTCGATCACGCCGTAGCCAGCCGCGCGCAGCGCGGCGTCCATGTTTTTCATGGTCTGGTCGGCGCGCACACCAACCTTGATGGCTTTCTTCACGACGTCGCGCACCGCGATCGCCTTGTCGAAGGCGGCCTGGATGCTCTTGGGCGGCGCCACTTCACCGGTCTTCAGTACGTAGGCCACCCGCTTCACGTCGGTGCCAAAGTTCATCAACTGGACACCCCAATCGATCATCATCACGTCGCCGGGCTGGATGATGCGGCTCGATGAAGTGGCGACGATACCGCTGGGGCCGGTGACATACACCGACGGCATGTCGAACTCGGAGCCCAGGGCGCGATCGAGCAGGCGATCTTGCAGCCACCAGGCCACCTCTTCGAGCGTCGTCTTGCCGGGCGTGATCACCTCATTCGACAGGGCGCGTTCGGTCAGCTGGATGGCAATGCCGGCGGCTTCGCCGAACGCCACGATCTCCGCGGCCACACGGTGCGATCGAAAATCGGCGACCAGCTTCTCCGCGGTCACCAGCCGCGATGCATACGGCTCCCCCATCGTCTTTTTCAAATGGGCGAGCATCGTCACCGACAAACCGTCGGCGGGACCGATCTGTTCCGACATGTTGACGCCGATGCGTTTCGGGTCGCGGCTCTTGACGTACTCGGCGAGAGTGGCCGCGGGCGCAAAGGTGTCGTAGGCGCCCGACTCGGCGAGCAGGTAACCGCTCGGCCCAAGGGCGGCGCGCTCGATGCGGTCGCCGCCGCGATCGCTAAACACGTAGTAACCGATGCCGCTGATGTAGCCGCGGCCCAGGTCCTTCCACAGCGGGTCGTAGTGGTTTTCCTTGACGGCGACGATCCACATGTCGATGCCGTTGTCGCGCATGGCCCGCGGCAGCACCTGCTCAAACTTGTCGAGGCGGATCTGGCGTTCCATCTCCCAGCGCCGGCGAGCTTCCTGTGCAACAACTGGCAGCGAGAGCGACATCACGAGCACGGTGATCAGCAGAATCTTCATCACAAACCCCTGGGTTGGTGCCTGGCCCCTTTACAACTCGTTACACTCCGCGGCGCCGTTCCGGGACACGATACACGGTTCCCGTTCGTGCATTGTTGTCACACAGACTGCTGCTCATGATTTTAATGACCTCACTGGTTCGCCTTCTTGCTGGTGTGCTGTTGCTGGTTTCGGCCGCCACCGCGGCCGCCCAGACCTCGCGGAACGGCGGGATTGACTACGACACCGCGCGTCGCGATCGGCGCATGCAGGCCACGCCGTCCCAGGGACCGATTGCGCTCGACGGCCGGCTCGACGAGCCGTCGTGGGCCGCGGCACCGGTCGCCAAGGGGTTCGTGCAGAACGATCCGCGTGAAGGCGAACCGGCGACCTACGACACCGAAGTGAAGTTGCTCTACGACGAGCGCGCCCTGTACATCGGTGTGTTCGCGAAGGATTCCGAACCGGGCCAGATCATCGTCAACGAGCTGCGCAAGGATTTCAACACCGGCAACGCCGACGGCTTCCAGGTGGTGATCGACACGTTTCACGACGAGCGCAACGGCTACCAGTTTGCCGTCAACCCGATGGGTGCGAAGTGGGACGCGCAGATGTCGAACGAAGGTCGTGACAACAACGCGAACTGGGATGGCATCTGGGACGTGGGCGCCCGCATTGGCGACGACGGCTGGTACGCGGAGATCGAGATTCCGTTCAAGACGCTGAAGTTCGGCCCCGAAGCCATGCAGACCTG
This sequence comes from Acidobacteriota bacterium, assembly GCA_009694735.1. GTDB lineage: Bacteria > Acidobacteriota > Vicinamibacteria > Vicinamibacterales > UBA2999 > 12-FULL-67-14b. The sequence continues at coordinate 3,654 of SHUG01000037.1, forward strand.
GGGCATCAACTTCCAGCGCCGCCTGCGCCGCCGCAACGAGAACAGCTACTGGTCGCCCCTGCGCCGCATCCACCAGCTGTCGCGCGTGTCGATGGCCGGCACGGTCGAAGGCCTGCAAGGTCTCAAGCCGGGGGCGAACATCCGGGTCAAACCGTATGCACTCGCCAATTTCAACAAGCTGGCCGGTGTCGACGTGGACGGGGATTACGACGGCGGGTTCGACGTCAAGTACGGCGTCACCTCGGGCTTGACCTGGGATTTCACGGTGAATACCGACTTCTCACAGGTGGAAGCCGACGAACAACAGGTGAACCTCACCCGGTTCAGCCTGTTCTTTCCGGAGAAACGCGACTTCTTCCTCGAGAACTCCGGCGTGTTCCAGTTCGGCGCCGGCGCGGATCGTGGTGGTGGTGGTGGCGGGGGCGGAGGCGGCGGTGGCGCCGGCGGCGGCCGGCAGAACCAGTCGCAAGACATGGTCTTCTTCTTCAGCCGGCAGATCGGCCTGTCTCCGACTGGCGACGCCATTCCGCTGTTAGCCGGCACTCGCCTTACCGGGCGTGTCGGTGGCTGGTCGCTCGGAGCGCTGAATATCCAGCAACGCCAGAAGGGCAACAGCCCGTCGACCAATTTCACGGCCCTGCGGCTGCGCCGGAACATCCTCGCCAACTCCGACGTCGGCGTGATGATGTTGAACAAGGAGCCGGACGGCGCCGCCTACAACCGGGCGTTTGGGGCTGACGCCAACTTCCGCTTCTTCCGGGACCTGACCATGAATTTCGCGGCCGCGCGTAGCAGTTCGCCGCCGGCGAAGGCACCGGGCAGTGGCGACGACTGGTACTCGAAGGGCAGTTTCGGCTATCGCAACAGCTTCTGGGAGACCCGCGGCGCCTACCAGACCATTGGTTCGCGCTTCAACGACGAGATGGGGTTCGTGCCCCGCCTTGGCGTCGACAACGGCGAGTTCTACCTGGGGACCCACATTCGGCCCAGACGCTTCCAGAGTTGGTTGCGCGAAACGTTCCCCCACTTCCAGATCGAGAACTTCACGAAACGCAATAGCGGCGCCCTGGAATCCCGCTACATGGACTGGCATTGGCTGATCACGCTGCAGAACAGCACGTTCGTCGAGGTCGGAACCAACCCCAACGTCGAGGTCATCGACGATCGGTTTGCCATCAACAGCCGCCGCGGCATCTTCGTCGAGCCTGGCCGCTACGAGTTCAAGGAGCATTTTCTGCTCGCCAACACCAATAGCTCCGCGCCCCTGTCGTTCAATATCCGCTACGGCCTGGGCGATTTCTACGATGGCTACAAGCGCAGCTACACCATCGGCAGCACCTACCGCATGAACCAACACCTCAACGTGTCGCTCAGCGATTCCATCAACGACATCGACCTGTCGAGCGGCTCGTTTGTCACGAACCTGATGACCGCCCGCGTCAACTACTACTTCAGCACCAAGGTGTTCGTGAACGCACTGGTGCAGTACAACACCGACACCCGGCAGTGGAGCTCGAACATGCGGCTCGACATCATCCACCGCCCGCTCAGCGACATCTACCTGGTCTACAACGAACGGCACGACTCGCGGAGCGGTGCGCTGATCAGCCGCGCGGTGATCGCGAAGATGACTTACCTCCTCGCATTCTGACCCTTCGACTCGCGGCGCTCGCTCAGGGCACGCGGGCAGTTACTTGAGGACCGGCGCGAACACGCGGAGGGGGCCGGTGAGTGTGACGCCGACCATCATGCGGTCTTTCCAGCGAACGATTACATAAAGCAGTCCGCACAACAACGCGGTGCCCACCAGTGACGCCTCCAGCGGCAGTAGACGACGGAGCGGGCGGCCCAGAACCCCGTAGACCATCTCGACATGAATCCAGTAGACGAAGAGCGAGGCGCGGCCTAGCGTGGCGGTGACCTGGCCAGGCGGCCGCGACAGGTAGCCGCCAATCCAACGCGGCAGCGCGTTATGGAACCAGTCAATGCCGCGTGCGATCGGGACCATCGCGGTGCAAACGCCCAGGCGGATGAAGAAGAAAGTCGGCGAACTGGTCCAGAAGTTGGCGACTGGATAGATCGCCGGCTGGAAGGAGGCGGCGTAGCCGAGGCCGATTCCAGCCAGGCCACACACCAAGAGACCCAGCTGCAGCCGGCGCTCTTGCGAGTGCGAGCGAGCGGCGTGAATCAACTCGCCGGCGATCGCTCCGGCCAGCAAGAATCCCGACCACGGAAACAGCGCGAACGTCGTGCGGCCCGGCAACGGCCTCAGGTAGGCTTCAATCGACTCCGGCAGGGCTGACAACGCACCCATCTCGCGGATCAACGGCGTCGACATGGTCACCAGGGTGGTGGCCACCGCAAACAAGGCGATGCGAATGGCGCGGGATTCGGAGCACCGCCACACCAACGCGGCGGCCATCATCGCCAGACCCATCACGTTGAGGATGTCGACCTTGAGGAAATTGCTCAGGGCGCCCCAGCCGAGCAGTTGCGACTGCAGCCGGAACAGGAACGCGAGAGCCAAGACCTGGGCGGCGCGCTTCAGCGCGACCCGGGCCGCCCCGCCGTGGCCAATGGTCGCCGCCCGCATCGAGGCCGCCATCGACAGCGAGAGCCCGGCCAGAAACAGGAACAGGGGGGCCGCCAGCCCGGCGACGAACACCGTCAACATGTAAAGGGCGCTCTGACGATCGGCGTCGCGGGTCCACGCGTCGTTGGCGTGGGCGCCGACCATCACGATCACGGCGACGCCCCGCAGCCAGTCGAGGTAGATCTTGCGATCCGGTGCGCTCAGGACCGGACCTCGAACGAGGTATCGAACTCGAGATCCTGGCGCAGCGAGTGCCACACCGAACAGTACTTTTCGCGCGACAGCCGGATCGCTCGCTCCACGGCAAAGTCCGGCACGTTCCCGGTCACGGTGAAGTGCAAGATGAACCGCACGAAGTGGCGCGGCGGATCCTCCCGGCGATGGCCAACGATGGTCGCCTCGAGCGCGGTGAAGGGATGTCGACCCTTGGTCACGATGTCGGCAACGTCGATGGCCATGCAACCCGCCAGGGCCATGGCCACCGCTTGGGGCGGTGATGGCCCGGCGGTGCTCTCACTATCGAGGGTGATCTCAGTGGCGCCGGTGCGGGCGGTAAAGCGGAGGTCGCCCTGCCAGGTGAGGGTGGCGGTGATTGGCGGTTTCACGCCAGCAGTATAGGGATGATTGGGGGTCAGGCCCCAATCATCCTCGTTCATCCATTACGCCGCGCGATTGGAGGCGGCGGGGCGCGCCGGTCCGCGACCAGCTCCGGTGAGCATCGCAAACAGCAACCAGCCCAGGGGCACGGCCACCAGCAGGTGCGTGAGGTACTGCCCGTACAGGCCGTCCGGGCCGTACGGCTCAGTGGCCCAGTGCAACGCTTCGCTGCCGGGGAAAATATTGGCCTCGGTCAGCTCGTGGAAACCGTAGATCAGCAGCTGCACCACAAACACCAACATGAAAATCGCGGTGACCTGAAAGAACAGGGCAAGGTTCACGCGATGGCCGTAGCGCGACCACAGGACCGCGACCGCCGCGGCGCAGAGCGTGCCCGCCACCGCGCCGCCAAGAATCGACATGGTTTGCACCTGCGTGAGTAGCGTGCCCATGAGCAACGCCGTCTCCATGCCCTCGCGCGAAATCATGAGGAGTGTGAAGAGAAACACCCCCATCCACGCGGCCACCCCGGTCTTCTCGGCCGAGGGGCGCAACTGGCCTTCGATCTCGCCCTTGATCTTCCGGGCGGTGCGCCACATGTGCACGGTCAGGGTCGCCACGGAAACCGCGGCGGCCAAGGCCAGCACGCCCTCCCACAACGCCTGGTTCGACGCCTGCTGGAAGAGGTACGCGGCGCCGACGCTCAACAGCGCTGACAGCCCAATGCCCCAGTGCACGGCGGGAATGAGTTCCCGTCGCCCGCTCTTGCGCAGGTAGGCCAGGCTGATGGCGATGATGAGGAAGGCTTCCAGCCCCTCGCGGAGGGTGATCACGAATGCTTGCAACATGGAATTAAGTCATCCTGAGATTGAATCTCACTTTGAGAGTCTAGCATATGCGACCATCGGGGTCGGGGGCAAGAGGTTGCGCCCTACTCGGAGTAGACGACGGTGCGAACGCTGCGGTGCCGCCGCGTCAACTCCGCGGGCAGCAACTTGCTCAGGTAGACCTTTGATTCCGCGCTGTCGGCCACGTTGGGCTCGTGCTTGATGACGTTGAAGTGCAACTGGGCGAGTACGGCCCGCATGTCGTAGTAGCGGTTCTTGGTCTTGACGACCACTTCTTCGAACCCGGCCGCGAGCGCCCACACTTCAGATTCTTCGGTCAGCGCGCGGAAGTGGCCCTGGCCGCGCCAGTCGCGTCGGGTAGCACCGATCCACGAATAGAGAATCCGGCGGCCGTCGAACGTCACCGGACCCGTCAGCCGATCCACCAGATCGCGGAGCTTGGGCACCGACTCGTCGTGCCGAATTTCGTGGACAACCTTGTACGACACCGGCACGAGCGCGCCCGAAGGATCGTCGGGCAGCGGCGCTTCGGCCATCAGGATGAGCGACTCGCGGTCATGTAACCGTTCGATGATCTCGGCCGCCGTCTTGCGGCGGGGAAACTCACCGAAGTACTCCTCGATGTACTGAATCTCCAACGCGCCCGGCTCGAGCGCGTATTGCTTGATCTGGTACTCCACGGGTCCGACAATTATACGAGATGCGCGAGCAGGTTCAGTAATCCATGCCGATCACGGCGCCGTGCTCGTCGACGTCCAGTTTCTGGCCTTGAGGCACTTTGCCGAGACCGGGCATCAGCATCATGCTCCCGGTGATCGCCACGACGAAGCCCGCGCCCGCGGAGAGCGACACGTCGTTCACGTTGAGTGTCCATCCCGAGGGCGCGCCCATCTGCTTCGGGTCGTCGGTGAACGAGTACTGCGTCTTGGCAATACACACCGGCAACGCCCCATACCCAAGCGCCGCGATCCTGGCGAGCCGAGACTTCGCAGCGGGCTGGAACGACACGCGGGCGGCGCCATAGACCTGCGTGGCGACGGCGGTGATCTTCTCCTCGAGCGATTGTGATGGGGAGTAGATCGGTGTCACGGCAGCTGGATCGGAGGACGCGGCGGCGGCCACGATCTTCTCCGCCAGCGCGGTCATGCCATCCCCGCCCTTGGTGTAGCCCTCGGCCAGTGCCACGTCGGCGCCAATCGACCGGCAGTAGCTCATCACCAGCTCGAGGTCGGCCTCGCTATCGCCTGGAAAGCGATTCAGGGCGATCACCACAGGCACGCCCCAGCGCTTCAGGTTGTCGAGGTGGCGCACCAGGTTCGGGAAGCCCGGTTCGAGCGGGCCATCCGGTGAACCGCCCTGCGCGCGCAGGGCCTTGAGCGTCACGATCACCACCGCGGCCGCCGGCACATGGCCGCACATCGGCATCACCAGGTCGAAGAACTTCTCGGCGCCCAGGTCCGCGGCAAATCCCGTCTCGTTGACCACGTAGTCGGCCAGGTGCAGGCCGATGCGCTGCGCCAGCACGCTGCTGGTGCCATGCGCGATGTTGGCGAACGGTCCGCAGTGCACGATGGCGGGCGCCCCCTCGGTGGTCTGCACGAGGTTGGGCAACACCGCGTCATTCAACAACACCATCATCGGCCCCACGGCCTTGAGGTCGGCAGCCGTCACCGCGGCGCCGTCGTCGCTGAAGCCAACGACGATGCGCGACAGGCGCTGGCGGAGGTCGGCGCGGCTCTCCGCCAAGGCGAGGATGGCCATGATCTCCGACGCGGCCGTGATCACGAATCCGGTTTCGCGCGCCGGCCCGCTGTCGCGGCCGCCGAGGCCGGTGGCGATGCGCCGCAACGCGCGGTCGTTCATGTCCATGCAGCGAGGCCAGAGAATCTCCCTGGGGTCGAGGCGCAGGTCGTTGCCAAAATGGAGGTGGGTGTCGAGCAGCGCCGCCAGCAGGTTGTGGGCGGCGGTGATGGCGTGGAAGTCGCCCGTGAAGTGCAGGTTGATCTTGTCGATCGGCTCGAGTGATGCCTTGCCGCCGCCGGTCGCCCCGCCCTTCATGCCGAACACGGGACCGAGGGAGGGCTCCCGCAACGCGGCGACCGCGTTGTGACCGAGCTTGACCAGACCTTGCGTGATGCCGATGGTAGTGACCGTCTTGCCCTCACCGCTCGTGGTCGGGGTAATGGCGGTGACCAGAATCAGCTTGCCCTTCCGGATGGGAAAGCGGTCGAGCACTTCGAGGCGGATCTTGGCGATGGCGCGGCCGTACGGTTCGAGCAGATCTTCGGTCAGGCCGAGGCGCTTGGCAATATCGGTGATCGGCTGCATAAGGGCCGCCCCATCTTACTGGGTCGAGGCGAGGGGCCAGAGGTCCGGCTGAAGCCGGACGCCACATTGCGGAAGATCAGCCACGCAGCACGGGCAGCGCCGCGGCCTGCCACTGGGTGTCCCATCGCTCGGCCGGATTCTCGAACAACCACGCCTTCGACCGTTCCAGCGGCGACGCCGGATCGATGGCGCGCGACGCCACGGCGACCAGGATGTTTGCCAGATCCCCGGGATCGCGAAACGTCATGCCCTCGTGTCCGCTGGTCAGCACTTCGCCCAGGACTGGAGCGTAGTCGAAAGCTGCGACCGGCACACCGGCGCCACGAAAGTCGGCGATCTTCATCGGCAGGTCGAGCCCGGACGAAGACTGGTGGAGGCAGAGGCCGAGGTCGGCCATGCCGATCAGGACCGGATAGTCGGCGGGCTCGAGCCACTGCGTCCTGACGGCGATGGTCTTGAAGGTGCGTCGCGCCACTCGTGCTTCGAACGACTCGCGCAGGGCGCCGCGGCCGGTGAGGATGACGGCGAGAGAAGGAGCCGGGGAGGTACCCGCGAGCTGGCGGTCGGCGCGTTCAAGCGCTTCCAGCAACAGATCGAAATCCTCATCGGGGGTCCAACTCGTGGGGCACACGACCAGCGGCATGCGGTCCGCGGCGAGCGCTGCCTCGTTCGCCAGCTTCGTCCACAAGGCCACCGCGGCGGAAGGAACGGCGCGAGTGAACATGGCCGGCGGCCGATCGTAGACCACCGACGCCGTGATGCCGTACTTGGCCGAAAGCCAGGCGGCCAGCGCGTTCGAGACGGCGAGATGCCCATCTGCACGCCGCGCCCAACGGCGCTCGCTGCGTGACAGCGCCTTCACCGCGCGATGCGATTCGCCGAGGCGGATCGCGGCCACCGTATGCGAGAGGTTGTGCCAATCGATCACCAGCCGCGAACCGCGCAGCCGCGACACCAGCCAGGCCACGGCCAAGGTGGGAATGGCGGGCGGGTTCTGGACGAGAAGCACGTCGGCCTTCGGCAGCCGCATCAGCGTGGCAAACAGGTGGCGCGCCTGCCCCACGGCACGCGCCATCGAGCCGGCCACGAACCGCTTGATGCCGCCTTTCGCGCGTCCCCGGAAGGCGCGATCCGGCAGGCGATGGCAGGTCACGCGTGGATGACTGGCGACCGCCGGCATCGGCGCGGCGCCTTCGAGTCCCACCAAATCGACGTCGTGACCCGCTTCGGCGAGCGAGGCCGCGTGATTCTGCATCCGCGGGCTGCGGCCAAGATCTCCGAGTACGATAACGGCGGTTCGCATGTGACGGTTTACCTGCTGCTCGGCCTTAGTAGTGCGGCCCTGGCCCTGGTCCTGACCCCGTTGGTGTCGCGGGGCTCGATCCGGCTCGGACTGGTAGACGCCCCCGGGGGCCGGAAGGTTCATGCCCAATCGGTGCCGAGGCTGGGAGGCGTGGCGGTGGTCACCGCCACAATTGTCGCGATGATACTCGTCTCCTTGTGGGGTCCGTGGGATTTCGACCCAGCTATCTGGCCCGCATTGCGGCCGTTCGCGATGTCGGGCGCGCTGATTTTCGGGATCGGCCTGCTGGATGACGTGCGCGGCGTGGGGCCCCTGCCGAAGCTCACCGTGCAGGTCGTCGCGGCGGCCGTGGTGATGGCGTCTGGCCTGCTGATCCAGCGCATCACGCTCGGCGGCGTGTCATGGGAGCTGGGCTGGCTGGCCTGGCCGATCACCACCGCCTGGATTGTCGGGCTGACCAATGCCTTTAACCTGATCGATGGCATCGACGGCCTGGCGACGGGAATCGCCGTGCTCGCCGGTGCCACCTGTGGCGCCATCCTGATCGTGCGCGGCCACTCGGCGGAGGCCATGCTGCTCGCGGCACTGGTGGGGGCGGCCGCGGGATTCCTGGTGTTCAACTTCGCGCCGGCCTCGATTTTTCTCGGCGACAGCGGCAGCCTGCTAATCGGCTTTCTGCTGGCGACCACCGCCATTGCCGGCTGGCAAAAGGGCGCCACGGCGCTCGCCGCGGGCGTGCCCCTCTTGATCTTCGCGCTGCCCATTGCCGACATCGTGACGACGGTCGTGCGCCGTGGCCTGATGCGGCCCGCACACGGGCGACCGTCGCTGTCGGCGGCCGTTCGACAACTGGTCGAACCCGACCGGCAACACATTCACCACCGCCTGTTGGCGCTGGGCTGGTCGCGGCGGCGAACCGTGCTGATCCTGTACGGCGTCACCGCCCTGCTGTCGTGGCTCGCGCTGTCGACGGCGCAGATGCCATGAGGCGGGTGCTACTGGTACAGCCATCGCTGCAGCCGCCAGGTGGCGGTAACGGCCTCGCGGCGTGGGTATTGCAGGCGCTCGTCACCAAGCACCGCGTCACGGTGTTGTCATGGCAGCCGGTCGAGGTGGAACCCATTAATCGGTTCTTCGGCACTCATCTACACCGCAGCGACTTCGACACCATCGTGGTGCCGCGCGCGTGGCGGCTCGTTCCGGACCTGCTCCCCACACCGGCCGCGCTGGTGAAGCTGTCGTTGCTGATGCGCTACACGCGCAAGGTGAGTGCGGGGTTCGACGTCATCTTCGGCGCCTGCAACGAGACCGATTTCGGCCGGCGCGGCATTCAATACATCAACTATCCGTCGCACCTGCGGCCGCGGCCGGCCGTCGACCTGCGCTGGTATCACCAGGCCAAGGCTCCGCTGGCCGCGTACTACGCGGTCGTCGACCGCTTGGCCGGCTTCTCGCTGGATCGAATGAGGTCAAACGTAACACTCGTGAACTCCGATTGGGCCGGCGAACAGGTCCGCTCGTTCCTCGGTGGGAACCCGCGCACGCTCTATCCGCCGGTTGCCAATCCCGGCCCGGGTCTGCCGTGGAGCGAGCGCGCGCCGCATTTTCTCGCCGTCGGCCGCATCTCGCCGGAGAAGGAGTACGAGCGGGTGATGCGCATCCTCGTCCGCGTGCGCGCCAACGCGCCGGACCTGCGGCTGACCATCGTCGGCACCTCTGATCGCCAGACCGCGCGCTACTTCAAGCGCCTGCAATCGCTGGCGCGATCGCTCGGCGACTGGATTCAGTTTCGCCAGAACGTCAGCCGCGACGAGCTTCGCGAGCTCATGGGGTCGCATCGCTACGGCCTCCACGGCATGCGCGAAGAGCACTTCGGGATGGCGCCCGCGGAGATGGCGCGCGCCGGGGTCATCGTGTGGGTGCCCCGTGGTGGCGGCCAGATGGAGATTGTCGGCAACGAGCCGGCGCTGATGTACGACTCCGAAGAAGATGCTGCAGCCAAGATCACCGCGGTGCTGTACGACCCAGCTACGCAGGAGCGCTTGCGCCAGGGACTCGAGGCGCGAGCCGGCCTGTTCTCAACCGACCGGTTCGTGCGCGAGGTTCGCGAGATCGTGAGCGCCTTCCCGGGCTAGCATGCGCGTCAGGTGAGCAGACGAAAACCGGAGTCGCCGAGCAGCTCCTGGTAGGTGCCGACGGCGGCGACGTGGCCATCCTTCAAGTAGATCAACTGGTCGCACGCCTTGACGGTCGAGAGCCGATGGGCGATCGCGATCACGGTGCGGGTGCCATGCACGGCGGCAATGGCCTCGGTCACCTCGCGCTCGGTCTGGTTGTCGAGCGCGGCGGTCGCTTCGTCGAAGAACAGCACCGGCGGATCGTGGTACAGCGCTCGCGCAATCGCCACGCGCTGGCGCTGCCCGCCAGACAGGCGAACCCCGTCTTCCCCAATCACGGTCTCGAGCTTTCGCGGCAGGGCTGCCACCACTTCGTCGAGGCGTGCCAGCGCGATCGCGGCGGCCAGGCGGTGCTCGTCGATGGCGCCGTCGGGAATGCCGAATGCGATGTTGCGCCGCAGCGAATCATCCAGCAGATACACGTCTTGCGAGACGTAACCGATCTGCCGCTGCCAGTCGCGTTCGCGGCCTGCGAGCGGCAGGCCATCAATCACCACGCGGCCAGCGGTGGGCGTGAGCAGCCCAAGCAGCACGTCGACCAGCGTGCTCTTGCCGGCGCCGGTGGCGCCGACAATCCCGACCGATTGGCCACGGCGAATGGTGACTGACACCCGGTCGAGAGCCAACGGCCCATCGTCTTCGTAGCGGAACGACAGCTCCTCGCACGCGAGCGCCTGGAGCAGCAGCGGCGGCGCCGGAGAGAATGGCGGCGGCACCGGCACCCGCAGCCTCCGCATGTCGTCGTCCATGGTCGCCACCCACGGATGCGCCTCGCGAAGGTAGCCGACGTTGAGCATGATGCGGTTGGCCGACGGAATGACCCTGAACCCGGTGTACGCGAACAGCGCGAGAACGGAGACCGTGTTGCTGCCCGATGCGCTCTCGCGCATCACCAGGAACACGACCAGCAACATGCTCAGCACGAGGGTCGTTTCGACACCGTGCCTGGCAGCGCTGGCCGCCCACGATCGGCGCTGCTTGACGCGCGACAGCTCGCGCTTGACATGGCGGAACTGCTCCTCGAAGAACGGCTGCCGGCCCGACACCTTCACGTCCTTGATCGCGCCGAGGCTTTGCTGCAGCACATGGAGCTGCTGCTGCAGCAAGACCCGTTCGCTGTCGCCAATTCGTTCCCACGAGCGCCGCGTCAGGACGATCGGCCCCAGGACGACGGCCAGCACAATGGCCACGGCAACCAGCGTGATGGGCGGCGCGGCCGAGTACAGGACCAGCGCCAGGGCCGCGATCGTGACACCTTCGGCCAGGATATTAACGGCCGACCCGGCGACCAGCTCGAACGCGATGTCCGACGCGCGCGTCATCGGCTCGATCAACGACGCCGACCGGCGCTTGACGTGAAACCGGTAGTCGGCGGCGAGATAGCGTGCGAGCAGCCGCTCGGCGGCGGCTGACGACGAGGTGAAGATCACGCCATGGCGGACCCACTCCACCCACGACAAGAACAGCGCGCGCGCCAGGTAGAACACCCCGACGCCAAGCGCCAGCGTGGCGACGACGGCACGCGGATCATCAGTCGGCCAGGCTCGCCAGAGCTGCGAGACGACGGGCGCGGTACGCACCTGCTCGGGCTCGACGACCAGGCGGAGCAGGCCGAAGGTGGCCAGCGCGCCGCCGGCTTCGATCAGGGCGCTGATGCTGACCAGCGGCACCAACCCCAGCCACGGCCAACGCTCCCGAGGCGCGAGCCAGCGCAGCACCGTGTAGACGTCGCGAATCACGAGTTCACCCCGGTCAGCGGCGCATGCACCGCAGGTCCATCCACAGGCGTCTTGGCAACGATGCGCCCAGTATAATTCTTGCGACCACGCAGGATCTCACCACCGGCTCGCTGACCGGGCATCTCCTCAAGACCACCAGCTTCATGCTCGTCAGCATGATTTTCCAGACGCTCTACGTGCTGGTGGACCTGTTTTGGGTGGGGCGCCTCGGTACCGATGCCGTGGCGGCGGTCGGCATCAGCGCCAACCTGTCGTTCCTGGTGCTGGCCATTTCGCAGATGCTCGGCGTCGGCACCACCACGGTGGTGTCGCACGCGGCGGGACGCAAGGAGCACGACCAGGCGATCTACCTGTTCAACCAGTCGCAGGTGCTGTCGATGGTCGCGGGCGTGTTGTTCCTGGCGGTCGCGATGTTCTATCGCACGGCGTACGCCGCCCTCAGCGCCGACGCCAGCATGCAGACGCAGACCGAGGAGTACCTGCTGTGGTTCATTCCGGCCATGGCACTGCAATTTGCCATGGTGGCGATGGGCGCCGCACTGCGCGGCACCGGCAACTTCAAGCCGGGCATGTTCGTGCAGACCGGTACGGTGGTGATCAACATCGTGCTCGCGCCCGTGCTGATCTTCGGGTGGGGGCCGTTTCCCGCCTACGGCGTGGCCGGCGCGGCGCTGGCCACGTTTGTGGCGATCGCCGTCGGCGTGGTGTGGATCTCTTTTTACTTCTTCGATCGCGATGCCTATCTGCGGTTCCGCTTCACCGACTGGAAGCCGCGGCTCAGCGTGTGGGCGCGGATGCTGAAGATCGGGCTGCCGGCCGGCGCGGAGTTTGCGCTGATGGGTGTCTACATGGTCGTCGTCTACGTCATCAGCCGGCCGTTCGGCGCGGCGGCGCAGGCGCGATTCGGCGTTGGCCTGCGCATTGTGCAGTCCGCGTTTCTGCCGGTGGTAGCGCTCGGGTTCGCCGTCGCGCCGGTGGCGGGCCAGAACTTCGGCGCCGGCAAGGGCGATCGCGTTCGCGCCGTGTTCAAGGCCGCCGTCTCAATAGCCGGCACGACGATGTTCGTGCTCGGCGTGGCGATCTACCTCGCGGCAGCGCCCCTGATGGGCTTGTTCAGCTCGGATCCGGAAGTGCTTCACGTCGGCGTCGACTACCTCCACGTGGTCACGATCAACTTCGTGGCCTCGGGGATCACGTTCGTGTCGGCGAGCATGTTCCAGGCGATGGGCAACACCCTGCCGTCGCTCGCGACCTCGTTCCTCCGGCTGTTCGTCGGCATCGTCCCGGCCATCGTCCTGTCGCGACGTCCTGATTTCGCGCTGACGTGGATCTGGTGGCTGACGGTGTTGTCGACCACGCTGCAGATGGCGCTGAACCTGATCTTGCTGCAGCGGGAGTTCCGGTTGAAGCTGGCGTAGGCGGTTACTGCCTATATAATCGCCACGCACATGAAGCTCGCCGTCCCGAAAGAATGCCGCCCCGGTGAACGCCGGGTCGCGGTCACCCCCGAAAACGTCGCGCGCCTCGTCAAGCTGGGCTTCTCCGTCGCCGTCGAACACGACGCCGGCGCGGCCGCCTCGTTTGGCGACGATGACTACGCCGCCGCGGGCGCGGAGATCATCGCCGGCACGCGGGAGATCTGGCAGGCCGGCGACATCGTGCTGAAGGTGCAGCCACCGGCGGCGCACCCGGCGATGGGGGTGCATGAAGCCGAGCTGATCCGCGAGGGCGGCATGCTGATCAGCTTCCTGTATCCCGGCAAGAACAAGGACATCATCGATCGGCTGGCGGCCCGCAAGGCTACCGCCATCGCGGTCGACCAGATTCCGCGCATCTCGCGCGCGCAGAAGATGGATGCGCTGTCGTCGATGGCCAACATCGCCGGCTATCGGGCGGTGGTCGAAGCGGCCAGCTTCTACGGGCGGTTCTTCACCGGCCAGATGACCGCGGCCGGCCGCGTGCCGCCCGCGAAGGTGCTGGTGATCGGCGCTGGCGTCGCGGGCCTGGCCGCCATTGGCGCTGCCCGCGGCATGGGCGCCATCGTCCGCGCCTTCGACACGCGGCCGACGGTGAAAGAGCAAGTCAAGAGCATGGGCGCCGAGTTCATCGAGCTCAACGTGCATGAAGACGGCGAAGGCACCGGCGGCTACGGGAAGGAAATGAGCCCGGCGTTCATCAAGGCCGAGATGGAGATGTTCGCCGCGCAGGCCAGGGACGTCGACATCATCATCACGACGGCGCTGATTCCCAATCGCCCGGCGCCAATCCTGATCACGGAAGAAATGGTGAAGGGGATGAAGAAGGGCTCGGTGATCGTCGACCTGGCCGCCGAGAATGGCGGCAACTGCGCCCTCACCGACCCCGGCAACGTCGTGCAGAAGTACGGCGTCCACATTCTCGGTTACACCGACCTGCCCAGCCGGCTGGCGCCGACCGCCAGCTTCCTGTTCGGCAACAACCTGACGCACTTGCTGGCCGACCTTGGCGGCGCCAGCCACTTCCACCTCGACCTGGCGGACGAAGTCGTTCGCGGCGCGCTGGTGTTGCGCGACGGCGAATTGCTGTGGCGGCCGCCGGCTCGTCCGCCGGTCGCCCTGCCACCGGGACCCAAGGTGGTGGCTGCACCGGTGGCCGCGCAAGCCGCGAAGGCTCCGAAGGCAAGCGGCGTCGCGGGTCCGGTCTTCGCCCTGATCGCCGCGGTGGCGCTGGTCGGCCTGGGCCTGGTCGCCCCGCCGGCCTTTCTGTCGCACCTCACCGTGTTCGCACTCTCGGTCGTGATCGGCTGGCAAGTGGTGTGGAACGTCACCCCCGCGCTGCACACGCCGCTCATGAGCGTGACCAATGCCATCAGCGGCATCATCGTGCTGGGAGGCATGCTCCAGTTGAACGGTCCTCTAACCTCGCCGGTGGTGCTCGTCGGCGCCGCCGCCATTCTTCTCGCCACCATCAACATCGTGGGCGGCTTCATGGTGACGCAACGGATGCTGCGGATGTTCCGCCGATGATTACCCTTCCTGAGACACTGGTGACGATCGCCTATCTCGCGGCGGGCATTCTCTTCATTCAAAGTCTCGGCGGGCTGTCGAAGCAGGAATCGGCGCGCCGGGGCAACCTGTTCGGCATGCTCGGCATGGCGCTGGCGGTCGGCGTCACCGCCTTCGGCCCGCATGCCGGCAACTACGTGGTGCTGATTGGCGCGCTCGTGATCGGCGGCGCGATTGGCGCGGCCATGGCGGCGCGCGTCGAGATGACCGACATGCCGCAACTGGTGGCGATGCTGCACAGCTTCGTCGGCCTGGCGGCGGTGCTCGTCGGCTTTGGCGGCACGCTCGATCTCACCAACACGCTCGCTGGCGTCGAAGCGACGATCCACGCCGTGGAGACGTTTATCGGCGTGTTTGTCGGCGCCGTCACGTTCACGGGCTCGATCGTCGCGTTCGGCAAGCTGCAGGGCCTGATCGGCAGCAAGCCGCTGCTCTTGCCGGCGCGCCACCTGCTGAACCTGGCGGCGCTCGTCGGCTGCCTGTTCCTTGGCTTCCAGTTCGTCAGCGCCGAACATGGTGCGGCACTGCAGCCGCTGATCGTCGCGACGGTGATCGCGTCGTTGCTCGGCATTCACCTGGTGATGGCGATTGGCGGCGCCGACATGCCGGTGGTGGTCTCGATGCTCAACAGCTATTCCGGCTGGGCGGCGGCGGCGGCGGGCTTCATGCTCGAGAACGACCTGCTGATCATCACCGGCGCGCTGGTGGGGTCGAGCGGCGCGATCCTGAGCTACATCATGTGCCACGCCATGAACCGGTCGTTCCTGAGCGTGATTCTCGGCGGCTTCGGCGCGGACGAAGGCAAGGCACCGGCCGCGGGGGCGCAGCCGGCCGGCGAGGTGAAGAGCATCACCGCGGAAGAGACCGCCGAGTTACTGCGCGATGCCAAGAACGTGGTCGTGGTGCCCGGTTACGGTATGGCCGTCGCCCAGGCGCAGCACCCGATGTATGAGGTCACGAAGATTCTTCGCGACAAGGGCGCCAACGTGCGCTTCGCCATCCATCCCGTCGCCGGCCGTTTGCCCGGCCACATGAACGTGCTACTCGCCGAAGCGAAAGTGCCGTACGACATCGTGCTCGAGATGGAAGAGATCAACCACGACTTCCCCACCACCGACGTCGTCATCGTGATCGGCGCCAACGACATCGTGAATCCCGGCGCGCTCGACGATCCCTCAAGCCCCATCTACGGGATGCCGATTCTGGAAGTGTGGAAGGCCAAGAGCTGCATCGTCATGAAGCGCGGCATGGCCAGCGGCTACGCGGGCGTCGACAACCCGCTGTTCTACAAGGACAACACGCAGATGTTGTTCGGCGATGCCAAGAAGATGATCGACGCGGTCCTGGCTGAACTCAAGAAGTGATTGCGCTGATGCGGTTTCAACTGCCGCATCCGTTCGTACTGCTGCTGGCCGCCGTCGGTATCGCGGCCGCGCTCACCTGGCTGATTCCCGCCGGCGAATACCAGCGGCGCGACGATCCCGAGACCGGACGAACGGTCGTGATCGCCGGCACCTACGCGCCGATGGCCGCCACCCCGGTCGGCCCGCTGGCCGCACTGCTGGCGGTGCCGCGAGGCATCATCGCCGGCGCCGATGTCATCGTCACCATCCTCTTCGTCGGCGGTGCCTTTGCGCTGCTCGACGCGACTGGCGCGCTGGCCCGGCTGGTCGGCGCGCTGATTGGCGTCACCAGGCGGCCACGCACCATCGTCATTCTGGTCAGCCTGGCCTTCGCCACGCTCGGTGCACTCGAGAACATGCAGGAGGAGATCGTCGCCCTCGTGCCGGTACTGATCCTGCTCAGTCGTGGGCTGGGATTCGGCAGCGTGACCGCCCTCGCCATGAGCGCCGGCACCGCCGCGGTCGCCACCTGGATTGCCTGGACACTGGCCGTGGCTTCTCACGACGATCTACGGCAGGCGCAGCCGGTGGCGACCAGCGAGCCGGCAACGGCCCGCGATGGCGTGTTGCTGGCGCTGGTGTTGGCGCCGTTCATCCCTTACGTGTTCGGCGTCCTGCGGCTCGACTGGGGATTCAACGAGCTCTCGGCGTTGTTTCTCGTGGCCGGCTTTGCCGTCGGACTGGTGTCGGGCCGCGATCTCGCGACGACAACGACCGGCTTTCTCAAGGGGATGGAAGCGATGTTGGCGGCGTCGTTATTCGTCGGCGTGGCGCGCGCGATCAGCCTGGTGCTCACCGACGGCCGCGTCATCGACACGATCGTCTATTCACTCGCGGTCCCGCTCGCGCACTTTCCCGGCACCGTGGCGGCGCTGCTGATGGTGCCGATGCACGCCGTGCTGCACCTGCCAGTGCCATCGGTGAGCGGTCAGGCCGTGCTGACCATGCCAATCATGGCCCCGCTTGCGGATCTGCTGGGCGTGTCCCGCGATGCCACGGTGATCGCCTACCAGACCGGCGCGGGCCTGGCGGATCTGGTGGTCCCGACCAACGGCGCTTTGCTGGCGATGCTGCTCAGTGCGGGTGTTCCCTACGGCCGCTGGCTGCGCTTCGCGGTGCCGGGCGCCCTGCTGGTCGGCGTAATCGGTGCGATCGGCGTGGTGTTGTCGGCATAGAATCGGCGCGGCGGATTTGACTCAAGGGGGACGGCATGAGAACAGTGGCCTTCGGATCACTCGCGGCGTTCGGCGTGGCCGGCATCGTGGCGCTGGCGCCACTCTCGGCGCAGTCACCATCGGGGACCGTGGATTCGCATGTCGCCGCGGCGCGCACGGCGGCCGGCCAGGATCACATCGGCCTGTTCAATCGCCTGTGCCAGCCCGAACCGGCGCGACCCGCGGCCTCGGCCGCAACGGCACCCACGGCAGCGCCGCCACGACCGCCGGGCCCTCCGGCCAAGGCCACCTGGGAAGCCGACGCCGTCAAGGTGTTCGACAACCTCTACTTCGTGGGTGAAAAGGAATACTCGGCGTGGGCGGTCGCCACGAGCGACGGCATCATCATTCTCGACACCATCTTCGAATACTCCGTCGACAGCCAGATCGTCGGCGGGCTGAAGAAGCTCGGCCTCGACCCCAGCACGATCAAGTACGCGCTCGTCAGCCACGGCCACCGCGATCACTCCGGTGGCGCGCAGTACTTGCAGGATTCCTTCAAGACGCGGGTCATGCTGTCGGCCGCCGACTGGGACATGCTCGAGAAGAACACCCGCGACCCCTCGAAACCGAAGCGCGACCTGGTGGTGACCGACGGCCAGGTGCTGACGCTCGGGGGCCAGCAGCTCACCTTTTACATCACGCCCGGGCACACCATGGGGACGGTGTCGACGCTGGTGCCAGTGTTCGACCGCGGCACGCGGCACGTCGCCGCCGCGTGGGGCGGCACCGCGTTCAACTTTCCGCATTCGAAGGAGCGCTTCCAGATTTACATCGACTCGGCGCGCCGCTTCAGTGACATCGCGGTCAAGGCCGGCGCCGACGTGCTGATCGCGAATCACACCATTTTCGATGGCTCGAAGACTAAGCTTCCCGCGATGGCTACGCGCAAGCCGGGTGACCCGCACCCGTATGTGATCGGCACCGACAGCGTGCGCCGTTATCTCAAGGTCGCGGAAGAGTGCGCGGTCGCGGCCATGATGCGGCTTCCTTGATCAAGGCGGACACTCCATGTTGAGAACACGAATCGGCCTGCTGGTTCTATCGGCGGCACTACTGTCGCCGGCGTTCGCGTCCCTGCAATCGCCAGCCGACAAACCTCAAGGTTTGTCGCGACCTGCTGGCAGTGGGCTGGCGCCCGATCGCGTCGCCGTCATCGACCGTGGCCTGCAACGCTACGTCGACGACAACCGCGTCGCCGGCGTCGTGGCGATGGTGCTGCAAGACGGCAAGCCGGTGTACGAGAAGGCGTTCGGCTGGGCCGACAAGGAAGTCGGCCGCCGCATGACCACCGACACCATCTTCCGCATCGCGTCGCAAACCAAGGCGCTGACCAGCGTCGCGATCATGCAGTTGATCGAAGAGGGGCGCCTGTCGCTTGGGCGACGGGCGGGTGACTTCATTCCGACCTTTGCCACCACCACCGTGGCCACCGGAAAGAAGGGCGACACCGTGATCACCGAGCCGGCACGACGGCCGATCACGATTCGCGACCTGCTCACCCACACCGCCGGTGTCTCCTACGGCACCGACTCGGTGGTCTCCGATCTGTATGCGGCGAAGGGCCTCGGGCCGGCGGCGGGCTTTGGCTGGTACACCGCCGACAAGGACGAGCCCGTTTGCACGACGATGGAGCGGCTGGGGACGCTGCCGTTTGTGGCGCAGCCCGGTGAGAAGTGGGTGTATGGCTACAACACCGACATCCTCGGCTGCATCGTCGAGAAGGTTTCGGGGATGCCGCTCGACGAGTACCTGCGGACGCGCATCATCGCGCCGCTCGGCATGACAGACACGCAGTTTTTTGTACCCGCCGCTGACCGTGCGCGCCTGGCGGCGGTGTATGCGAGCAAGGACGGCACCTACGAGCGGGCGCCCGATGGTGCGCGGGGCCAGGGCCACTACGCCGACGGTCCGCGCAAGAACTTTGCAGGCGGCGCCGGGCTGCTCTCCACCGCTCGTGACTACGCGCGGTTCCTTGAAGCCATACGGCTTGGCGGCACGGTCGATAGCGTCCGCTTGCTGTCGCCGCGCAGCGTTCGCTTGATGGCCTCCAACCAGGTGGGCACGTTGCACTCCTCGACCGGCCTCGGATTCGGCTTGGGCTTCGAAACCACGGATCGCTTTGGCGCCAACGGCATGCAGAGCGAGGGTTCGTTCGGCTGGGGCGGCGCCTACGGTTCGGTGTATCGGATCGATCCGGACGAGAAGCTGGTGATGGTGTTGATGATCCAGTTGATTCCCAACGGCAGCGACATTCGCGAGGCGTTCCCGAACCTGGTCTACCAGGCGCTGCGGTGAGCCTGTCAGGTGATGCCAGCGGGCGGACCGGGTGCGCCGGGATCGGTAGGTTCCGTGCGATACTCAGTGACCCGTTTCGCCACCTGAACCGAAGGTCTTTTTGATGAACTTCTTGCGATACGCCGCCTGTTCTGTCATCGCCTTGGCGCTGGCAACTCCCGCACTGGCCCAGGAGCCGGCGCCCGCTGACACCGCGCGCGTCGAAACGTCGACTGCCGACATCACGCTTCCCGGCAGCAAGGTCGAGTCGGGCAGTTTCTTCAAACTGGTCGGTGGCGACTTCAAACACTTCTTCAGCAACGACACCGCGCGCGTGCTGGCGTTCACCTCGATTGGCGCCATCGCCGCCGCGCCCTGGGATCGCAAGGGCGTCAACAACGGCTTCAACATTCCCACTACCTTGTTCGAATCGGGCAACATCATGGGCAGCTTCGCGTTCCAGGCCGGTGTCGCCTTTGGCGGTTACGGCCTGGGCAAGGTGATCCACAACGACAAGCTGGCGATGGTCGGCCGCGACGTGATCCGCGCGCAGATTCTCTCGCAGGCCATCGTGCAGAGCGTGAAGGTGACGGTTCGTCGCGAGCGTCCCGACGCCAGCAACAACCTGTCGTTCCCGTCCGGCCACTCGGCCAGCGCCTTCGCGACCGCGACCGTCCTGCAGCGTCACTACGGGTGGAAAGCCGGCGTGCCGGCCTATGCGTTCGGTTCGTATGTCGCGCTGGCGCGCATGGCCTGGAACCGGCACCACGCCACCGACGTGGTAATGGGCGCCGGCCTCGGCATTGCGTCGGCGCGCACGGTGACCATGAACCTGGGCGGCAGCAAGTTCAACCTCGGCGTGCAGCCGCAAGCCGGCGGCGCCTCGATCAACTTCACGAAGGTCTACAAGTAGGTCCACCACTATGAGAGGAGCCGGCGCGCGCAGATGCGTGACTTCCTGCTCACGGCCAAGGTCACGCGGTCGCGAGACATCGGCAAGGGCGTGACGAGCCCGAAGCGCTTGACGCTGAGCGATGGCATGCTGACGAACGACGCGGCATTCCAGGCCGTGGACGAGCGGCACACGGTCGCTAGCCTGGCCGGCGGCGGCAGGGCGGCCGTGACCGAAATGAACTTCGTCGACTCGTACCGTTACAACCTGGCCGCTCAAGGCATCTCGGAATTACTGGGTCTCGAACACATGATGCCGGTGCACGTGGAGCGGCGATGGAACGGCAAGAAGGGGCCGCTCAGCTGGTGGGCCGACATCTTGATGGACGAGGGCGAGCGGCTGAAGAAGAAGATTCAACCGCCCAGTCCTAACGACTGGAACCACCAGATGTATCGCATGCGCGTGTTTGCAGCGCTCACGCGCGACACCGACCGCAACGTCGGCAATGTGCTCATCACACCCGACTGGAAGGTGTTGATGATCGACTTCACGCGGGCGTTCCGGCTGCAGACCGAGCTGATCTACGCCAACGACCTCGGCAAGATCGATCGCACCCTGCTGCCCCGCCTCGAGGCGCTGACCAGGGATGGCATCAAACAGGCCGTGGACGATCAACTGACCCCGCACGAAATCGACGCGGTCATCAAGCGACGCGACATCATCGTGGCGCACTTCAAGAAGCTGATCGCCGAACGCGGCGAGAGCGCGGTGGTGTCTTAGGGAGGACGCACGCATCAAGGCGTGAAGAGGGTGGGCAGCTCGTCGATGAACACCTTCACGGGCCACACCTCGATGCCATCGTCAGTG
>SHUG01000038.1 GCA_009694735.1 Acidobacteriota bacterium
ACGCCTTCCCAGCCGACGAACATCACCAGGACGTTCGAGCCGAGCACCAGCATCAGCATGAAGAAACAGAACAGGTTCAGGTACGAGAAGAACCGCGCGAACGCTTCGTCGGTTTCCTCGTGCATGTACGAGGTCGAGTAGATGTGAATCAGCGAGCCGATGCCGGTGATGACGAGAATCATCACCGCCGACAGCGCGTCGAGGCGCAGGGCCAGGTCGATCGAGAAGTCGCCGGCCGTGATCCAGGTGAACAGCGTCTGGTTGATCTGCCGCGATTCGGGCGGCATGGCGGCAAGCGACCACACCTGCATGACGGCGAGCAGAAACGACGCCACCATCACGGCAGTCGCCAGGCCGCCGGTCACCGCCTTGGGCAGCCGCCGCCCCATCGTCGCATTGACGAGGAAGCCGGCGAATGGAAGGAGTGGAATAAGGGCTAGCACCGGGTCACCATTTGAGCGACGTGAACGCTTCGGGGTTGAGTGATTCGCGGTGACGGAACAAGCCAATCACCAGCGCGAGGCCCACGGCGGCTTCGGCGGCGGCCACCGTCATCACGAAGAAGGTGATGATCTGGCCGTCGACGGTGCCTTGCTGGCGGCCGAACGCGACAAACGCCAGGTTCACGGCGTTCAGCATGATCTCCACTGACAGCAGCAGGGTGATCAGGTTGCGGCGCAGGAACACGCCGGCCGCACCAATCGAGAACAGCACACCGGAAAGCACCAGGTAGTGGCCGATCGACATGGTCAGTCCTCCCTCTTCTTGGCGAGGATCACGGCGCCGACCATCGCCACGAGGATCAGGATCGACGTCACTTCAAAGGCAAACATATAGTCGGTGAACAGGACGCGTCCCAGCTCGGCGACCGACGAGACCGCCGGATGTTCGTCGCCGACGCCGCCACCGAGGCCGGCGGTGCGCGACAGCGCCCAGCCCAGTTCCAGCGCGAGCAGTACCGCCAGCGCGCCGCCAATGCGGACGGCCATGGGGCGGTACAACGGATGCGCGCGGTCCCATTCCGCCGCGTCTTCGCGCGGCACGTTCAACAGCATCACCGTAAACAGGAACAGCACCATGATGGCGCCGGCGTAAATGATGATCTGGACCACCGCCACAAACGGCGCCTCGAGCAGTACGTAGAGGCCCGACAACCCGAAGAACGACGCGATCAGGGCGAGCACGCTGTAGACCGGGTTCTTCTGCGTGACGACCAGCAGCGAGCCGAGCACGGCAGTGCCCGCGAACATGTAGAAGAGGGCTTCAGAGGCCAAAGTAAAGCACCCCCGCGGCCGTGAGCAGCAGGTTGACCGTCGCCAATGGCAGCAGCACCTTCCATCCGAACGACATCAGCTGGTCGTAGCGGAAGCGCGGCAGCGTCCAGCGCAGCCACAAGTAACAGAACAACAGGAACGCCAGCTTGATCAGGAACCAGATCCAGCCGTATTCGGGCGGGATGAACGGGCCGTGCCAGCCGCCCATGAACAGGTTCACCGCCACCGCCGACACCGTGACCATGTTGATGTACTCGGCCATGAAGAACATGGCAAAGCGCATCGAGCTGTACTCGGTGTGATAGCCGGCCACCAGTTCCTGTTCGGCCTCGGGAAAGTCAAACGGCGCGCGGTTGGTTTCAGCAATGCCCGCGCACGCGAACACGAAGAACGCGATCGGCTGAACGAAGATGTACCACTGCGGAATGAACCCGAACCAGTAACCCTGCTGGTCGTCAACGATCTCCCGCAGCGACATCGAGCCGGCAAACATCACCACCGTCGCCAGCGACATGCCGTAGGCCAGCTCGTAACTGATCATCTGCGCCGAGCTGCGCAGGCCGCCCAGCAGTGAGTACTTGGAGTTGCTCGCCCAGCCGGCCAGCACGATGCCATAGACGCCCATCGAAGCAACGGCGAAGATCACCAGCACCGCCACGTTGACGTCGGAGATCATCAGCGCCATCGGCTCGTCGAGCAGGCCGAAGAACGTGGTGGGCGCGCCGAACGGCACCGGCGCGAACGCCAGGAACGCGGTGGTCACCGAGATAATCGGCGCCAGCGAGAACAGGAAGGCGTCGGCGGCCTTCGGCCGCAACTCTTCCTTGAAGAACAGCTTGACGATGTCGGCAATCGGCTGGAGCAGGCCCGCGGGACCGACCCGGTTCGGGCCGTTGCGCTGCTGCATGAACGCCGAGACCTTGCGCTCGGCGTAGACCATCACGGCCGCTGAAATCTGCAGCGCCATGAACACCACGCCAACCAGGGTGGCGTAGGCGATGAAGGCCGGCGCGGTGACGATCTCGATGATGCCCGTCACGTTAGTGCGTGCCTGCTGGCTTGCCCGCCGCCTCGGCGGAGGTGGGCGACTGCGCGCGGTAGGCGGCCGGCGTGGGCTGGGTGCCGTTGACGTAGGCCTCGAACTCCGGCTTGAAGAACCTGAGCGTGGTCAGCACCGGCGTCGCCGCCGCATCGCCAAAGGCGCACAGCGACTTACCGTTGATCTGGTCGGCCACGCTGCCGAGCAGCGCGATGTCCTTCTCGGTCGCCTGCCCCGCCATCATGCGATGCAGGATGCGGTAGAGCCAGTCGGTGCCTTCGCGGCACGGTGTGCACTTGCCGCACGACTCGTGGCGATAGAAATGCAACAGGTTGTCGGCCAACCACACCATGTCGGTGGTGTCGTCGAGCACGATGATGGCCGCCGACCCCAGCAACGAACCCGCGCGCTGCACATCGTCGAAGCTCGCCGGGATGTCGATCTGATCCGGCAGCAGGATCGGCACGGACGAGCCGCCCGGAATCACGGCCTTCAAGGTGCGGCCGTCGAGTGGCCCGCCGGCGTAGTCGTAAATCAGTTCCTTCAGCGTGACCTTCATCGGCGCTTCGAACACGCCTGGACGCTTGACGGCGCCGCTCACGCAGAACAGCTTCGGCCCGCCGTTTTTCTCGGGTCCCATCGACGCGAACCATTCCGAACCGCGCGTCATCACGAGCGGAACGTTGCAGAGCGTCTCGACGTTGTTGACGGCCGTGGGGCAGCCCCACGCGCCTTCGACCGCGGGAAAGGGCGGCTTGAAGCGCGGTTGGGCGCGCTTGCCTTCGAGCGACTCGAGTAGCGCCGTCTCTTCGCCGGCTTCGTAGGCACCGGCGCCACGGTGCAGGTAAACCTCGCAGTCGAAACCCGAGCCCAGGATGTTCTGGCCGACAAAACCCGCCTTGCGGGCATCGTCGATCGCCTTCTGCATGGCCGGGAACAGGTGGTAGAACTCACCGCGAATGTAGATGTAGGCGGCCTTCGAACCAATGGCGTAGCAGCCGATCAGGCAACCTTCCACCAACAGGTGGGGGTTGCGCTCCATCAGCAGGTGGTCCTTGAAGGTGCCCGGCTCGCTTTCGTCGGCGTTGCAGACGATGAACTTGGGCTTAGGCGACTTCTTGTCAACGAACTGCCACTTGAGTCCGGTCGGGAAGCCGGCGCCGCCACGGCCACGCAGGCCCGACTTCTTGACATCTTCAATCACCGCGTCGGGCGTCATCGCGAGGGCCTTCCGCAGCCCCTCGTAGCCGGCCTGGTTCTTGACGTAGTGATCGAACTCGGCGCCACCAGGCGTGAACGCGTACTTGGTCAGCACGGGTTCGTAGTCGGGCACCGCCTTCGGCTTCACCGGCGTCGTGGTCTTGCCCTTCCACTCGCTTTCGGGACGGCCTTCAATGGCGAGATGGCAACCACCAAGCGCATTCAGGCCCGCGGTCCTGATCTGGTCAACCAGCGCCGCGGCTGCTCCCGGCGCGAGGTGCTCGTGCCAGCGATCGTTGTTCACCATCATCACCGGCGCGCGATCGCAAGCGCCGAGACATTCCATCTGCTGGATGGTGAACATGCCGGTCGGATCGGTCTCGCCGGCCTTGATCCCCAGCGTGTTCTGCAGCTCTTCGACGACGCGCTCGGCGCCGGCGAGCGCGCATGACAGCGTCGTGCAGACCTGGAGCACGTACTTGCCCACCGGGTTGCGGTGGAACATCACGTAATACGACACGACGTCTTCGACCTCGGCGGTCGTGCAGCCAATCACGTCGGCGACGTGACGGGTGACGTTGTTGGTGATGTAGCCCTGCGCCTCTTGCGCGAGATAGAGCGCGTGCAGCACTGCCGACTTGCGATGTTCCGGCGCGTAGTGCGCAGCAAATTCCTCGAACTTCGCGCGCGCCTCGGCGCTGAACGCGAACACCGGCCCCTCCGGCAGGGTGGCCCGCATCGAGCGGTGCCAGCCCTCCGTGCCGTAGGGCATCGTGGGATGAAAGCTCATCGATCCACGTCTCCCATCACGACGTCGAGCGAGCCAATCACCGCGATCACGTCCGCGATCATGCCCCCGACAATGAACTTGTGCAGCGCCTGGCAGGCCATCAGGCCTGGCGAGCGCATGTGAACGCGGCACGGCCGGTTGGTGCCGTCCGACACAATGTAACAACCGTGCTCGCCACGAGGGCCTTCCACCGGCACGTACGCTTCACCCGCCGGGACCGTGAAGCCCTGCGAGTAAATCAGGAAGTGCTGAATCAGCGCTTCCATTTCCGTGTAAACCTGGTCCTTGGGTGGCGGCACGACGCGCTTGTCGTCGCACGCCCAGGCGCCGACCGGCGAAATGCGATCCAGGGCCTGGTTGCAAATCTTGACGCTTTCGCGCATCTCGGCCATGCGCGTCAGGTAACGATCGTAGACGTCGCCGTTCGAGGCGCCGATCACGTCGAACTCGTAGGTGTCGTAGTTGCAGTACGGGAACGCGCGGCGCACGTCGTAGTCGCCGCCGGCGGCGCGTGCGATCGGCCCGTAGAGCCCCCACTTGCAGCAGTCTTCGTAGCTGATCACGCCGACGCCGCGGGTGCGATCCAACCAGATCGGGTTCTTGGTGATCAGCGTTTCGTATTCATCGAGCTTGCCTGGCAGTCGATCGAGGAACGCTTTGACCGCTTCCTTGTAGCCGCGCGGGATGTCCTCGCGCAGGCCGCCCACCCGGATGTAGCTCGGGAAGAAGCGGAAGCCGCCCAGCAGCTCGTTGAGGTTCATCAGGATCTCGCGCTCGCGGAACGCGTAGAGCATGCCGGTGATCGCGCCGATTTCCATGGCGTGGGTGCCGAACCACACCAGGTGGCTGCTGATGCGCTGCAGCTCCGCGATCAGCACGCGCAGCGCGCTGACGCGCTCTGGCATCTCGAGGCCGAGCACCTTTTCCACTGACAGGCAGTAGGCCAGGCTGTTCGACTGCGCGCCCAGGTAATCCATGCGCTCGACGAGCGGAATCACCTGCTGCCACTTTTTCTGCTCGGCGGTCTTCTCGATGCCGGTGTGCAGGAAGCCGATGGTCGGCATCACGGAGACGACGGTTTCACCATCGAGCTCCAGCACCAGCCGCAGCACGCCGTGCGTGCTGGGGTGTTGCGGCCCCATGTTGACCGTCATCGTCTCGGTGCGAACGTCAGCCATTGCCCAGTTCCATCTCCAGCAACTCACACATCACATGCAACAACGTTGCATGCACCTCTTGCACCCGCGGCGTGCGGTCTTCGGCGACGCTCACGTGGTGCGCCGCAATCTTGCCGGCCTCGCCGCCCCGCCCAGTCAAAGCGATGGTGACGAGTCCGCGCGCCTTCGCGGCTTCGAGCGCCCGCAGCACGTTCGGCGAGTTGCCGCTGGTGCTGATGCCGAGTGCCACATCCCCAGGCCGCCCGAGCGCCTCGAGCTGCCGGGCGAAGACGCGATCGAAGCCGTAGTCGTTGCCGATCGCCGTCAATGCGCTGGTGTCGGTCGACAGCGCCACTGCCGGCCAGCCGCGCCGTTCCTGCTCGTAACGTCCCACCAGTTCGGCGGTGAAGTGCTGCGCATCGGCCGCGCTGCCACCATTACCGAACGCAAATACCGTGCGGCCTTGCTTCAGCGCCGCTGCCATGGCCTGTGCCGCGCGCACCACCGGTTCCACGCCGGCGGTCATCCGCTCGTGCGCCGCCGCCGCCTCGCGCAACGCGCGTACTACGTGCGCCTCCCTCTTCGCCAAGGCTACGGGGGACAAGGCGCCAGGGGCGTCTGCCATCAGGCCTTCGATTTCGGCGCCGTACGCTGGTACCGATCGCGCTCCATGCTCGCCTGGAACTCTTCCTGCGTGATCTGCAACGGCATGTAGGTCTGCGCGTCCTTGCGCAGTTGCACCGGGTAATCCTTGCGCAGCGGATACCCTTCCCAGTCGTCGGGCATCATCAAGCGCCGCAAGTCGGCGTGGCCATCGAACACGATGCCGAACAGGTCGTACAGCTCGCGTTCCGGCCAGCCCGCGCCGGGATACAGCTCGCTCAGCGTCGGCACCGGCTCGTCCAGGTTGACACGAACCTTCACGCGCACGCGCGTGCGACGATGCGGCGAGACGAAGTGGTAGACGACATCGAAGCGCGGATCGCGATTGGGATGAAAATCGACCGCGGTGACATCCGAGAACGCCATGAACTCGAGGCCGGGCCCCTGCAGCGCCTGGCAGGTGGCGACCAGGTGCGCGCTCGACACCAGCAACGACGGCGTGACCGCCGAATCAGACGAGGCCAGCGCTTCGAACCTCGCGCCCGGAACCGCCGGCGCGATCGCCGCAATAATCTCCTCGGCGGTCATGCGATGCGGATCTTCGGGGACTGATCCAGCCTGGAATTGGCGATCTTCTTCTGCAGTTGCACGATGCCGTAGATCACCGCTTCCGGACGCGGCGGGCAACCGGGAATGAACACATCCACCGGCACCACCTGGTCGGAGCCCTGCACGATGGCGTAGTTGTCGAACACGCCGCCGCAGGAGGCGCAGGCGCCCATCGAGATCACCCACTTGGGCTCGGGCATCTGGTCGTAAATGCGCCGCAGCGCCGGCGCCATCTTGCGCGACAGCCGGCCGGCGATGATCATCAGGTCCGACTGACGCGGCGAACCGCGGAACACCTCGGCGCCAAACCGCGAGACGTCGTAACGACTCGACGCCATCGCCATCATCTCGATGGCGCAGCAGGCCAGCCCGAAGGTTACCGGCCAGATCGCCGAGCGGCGCGCCCACTGGATGACGAATTCAGCAGTGGTCGTAACGACCGGAATCTCGTAATCAGTTTCGAGTCCCATAACGGTATCTCTTCACCACGGCAGGGCCGGGTTTGGGCGCGTGCTTGTAATCGGGGTCAAACTCGGGGCCCCAGTCGAGCACGCCCTTGCGCCAGATATAGATGTAGCCGACGACCAGGATCAGAAAGAAGACGACGATCTGAATGAGGCCGGGCCAGGAGAGCTGGCGCATCGCCATCGCCCACGGATACAGAAAGGCGACTTCGATGTCGAACAGCAGGAAGATCATCGCGATGAGATAGAACTTCACCGACTGCCGCTCGCGGGCGTCGCCCACCGGCGGCATGCCGCACTCGTAGGCCGCCAGCTTTTCAGGCGTGGGATTGCGTGGGCCAAGAAAGTACGACAGCACCACGGAGACGATGCCGAAGCCGACCCCGATGACACCTAATAGTAGGATTCCGCCCCAGCCGTCCATGTTCTACAACACCCGTTCGCGCCCGCGAATACATGTCATGCACGCGGGTTTTCTACGTGCTTGTGAAGGATATCACACGCACTACAATCGCACCTGCATGCGGGTCGAGTCGGCCCACAAGGCGGGCATCCTGCATCGCGACCTGAAACCCGAGAACATCCTGCTGCCGGAAAGCGGCACGGGGCCCAAGGTCGTCGACTTCGGCGTCGCCAAGCTGAGCACCAATCCGACCGGCGGCGGTACCATGGCCGGCGCCGGCACCATTGTTGGCACGCCCGCCTACATGGCTCCAGAGCAGTTGCGAGGCGAAGGTGTGGACGGCCGCGCCGACGTGTTCAGCCTGGGTGTGATGACGTTTGAGATGCTCACCGGCGCGGTCGCCTTCGCGAACGAACTGAAGAGAATAACGAAGGGCGAGTAGCCCTTATTTCTTCTTCCTCTTCGTTCCAACGTCCGCGAGGCGGCGTTCGATTTCCGCCACCGCGTGACCGATCTGCTCTCGCCGCACCGCGTGCGTGGTCAGCTCGAGCTGGCGTTGCAGTTCGGTTCGCGCCAGCCGAAGTGACTCGGTCTGCCGCGCAGTCTCGGGATCGACCTTGGGGCCCTTGTCTTTGGCGACCTTGCGGCTTTCCTCGAGTTCATCCATGCGCTCTTGCAAGCGCGCTTCAGCGTCAATCAGGCCTTCGCCAGCGTCACCCATGTAGACACCGATTATGCCACAGACGCAGATCGCCAGGGCCACAGACTTGTCCCGCCAAAGCGCTAAGCGCGACGGCGGATGACACAGATGACGCAGAATTGAAGACGTGCCGGACGCGCTCCAATCCCTCTTCCACCCCGCACTCGCCGAGTGGTTTCGCGCCGTATTTGCGGATGCCACCAGCCCGCAAAAGCGGGGGTGGCCGGCGATTGCCCGCGGGGAATCGACGCTGATCCTGGCGCCGACCGGCAGCGGCAAGACCCTGGCCGCATTCTTGTGGTCGCTGAACCGGTTGATGTTCGAGCCGGTTCCGGATGCGAAGCGGCGGTGCCGTGTGCTTTACATTTCTCCGTTGAAGGCGCTGGCCGTCGACGTCGAACGCAACCTGCGGGCGCCGCTGGCGGGGATTTCCAACGCGGCGTTGGCGGGCGGCATCCCCTTCCATGCACCGTCGATCGCGATCCGGACGGGCGACACGCCGGCGGCCGAGCGCGCCAGGTTTCAGCGCGCTCCCGCCGACATCCTGATCACGACGCCCGAGTCGTTGTTCCTGCTGCTCACGTCGAATGCGCACGAGAGCCTGCGGTCGGTCGAGACGGTGATCATCGACGAGATCCACGCGCTGGTGTCGACCAAGCGCGGCGCGCACCTGGCGCTGTCGCTGGAGCGGCTCGAGCGCCTGGTGCCCAAGCCGTTGCAGCGCATCGGCTTGTCGGCCACGCAGCGGCCGTTGGAGGAGGTGGCGAAGTTTCTTGGTGGTGCGACAACGACTCTTTCGACTCGCGCTTCGTCTTCTCCGAAGCCGAAGCGCTCGCTCAAGACTCGTGCACCGAAGCCAGACCTCACTGCTTCGGTGCACTCGGAGTTTGAGGACGATCGCGCCGTCACCTATCGTCCCGTGACCATCATCGACGCCAGCGCACCGAAGAAGCTCGCCATCACCGTGCAGACGCCGGTGGAAGACATGGCGGCCATGGGCAAGCCGGTCCCCCCTTCGCCGGGGCTGCGGGGGGCAAGCGAGCAGCCGAGCGGCCCCGCCTCGCGAATGGACACGACATGCGCCTGGCGGTTGAACACCCCCAGGTCGACGGCCAGCAGCACCAGGATGAAGGCGGTAAACGCGCCGTAGAACCACCAGTACTCCGCGAGCGGAAACAACATCCCTTATAGCGTACGTGCCCCGCGAGTCCCGGTATAAGTAGGTATTTCCGTCGCCGACAGATGAGTAGAACGAAGGGCTGCGATAGGATCGTGGTCATGGCCAGCACCTACTCGTTCGACGTCACGTCGAACATCGACATGCCCGAAGTGGATAACGCCCTCAACCAGGCTCGCAAGGAGATTGCCCAGCGCTTCGACTTCAAGGGGTCGAACGCCGCGATCGATCTCGATGCGAAGGCCAACACGCTGACCCTCACCGCCGAGGACAACTTCAAGCTCGAATCGGTCTGGGATGTCCTGCAGACCCGCCTGATCAAGCGCAACGTGCCCGTGAAGAACATGAAGCGCGAAGAGATTCAACCGGCGGCCGGCAGCAGCGTGAGGCAGGTCATCACCCTGCAGCAGGGCATTCCAAGCGACGCCGCCCGCGAGATCGTCAAGCACCTCAAGGACCTGAAGCTGAAGAAGGTGCAGGCGCAGATTCAGGCGGACCAGGTCCGCATCACGTCGGCCTCGAAAGACGAGCTGCAAGACGCCATGCAGGCACTGCGAACCAGGGATTTCGGAGTGTCCCTCCAGTTTGGCAACTATCGCTAACCGCGGACACGTTCCACTCGAGCGCGCGGTCTCGAAGCTCGGGCTGGCGAGCCGCTCCCAGGCGCGCGCCTTGATTGCCGGCGGGCGCATCACCATCGACGGCGTCCGCATGACCGATCCGCTCGCAATGGTGGTGCCCGAACGGGTCGCGATCGCGGTCGACGGTGCGCCTTCGCCCCCGCCGCGCCCATTCACCATCGCCCTCCACAAGCCCCGGGGCGTCGTCACCACGCGATCGGATCCTGAAGGCCGCAAGACGGTCTTCGACCTCCTGAAAGAGGTGCCGGTCCCGGTGATGCCGGTTGGCCGGCTGGACATGGCGACCAGCGGCCTGCTGATCCTGACCAACGACACGCGCCTGGCCGATTGGCTGACCGATCCGCAGTCTGGCGTGCCGCGCGTCTACCTGGTGACCGTCGAGGGACGGGTCGCAGACAAAGCGATCAAGACGCTTCTCCGCGGCATCCGCGTGGAGGGTGAACGGCTGACGGCGGCCGGCGCCGAGGTCCGAAAGGCATCGTCGCGCGAGAGCCACGTGGTGCTGACGCTCACCGAAGGCAGGAATCGTGAAGTCCGGCGAATGCTCGGCGCCGTGGGCCATCCGGTGACACGGCTGCGGCGCGTGCAATTCGGCGGACTGGAACTGGGCACGATGAAGCCGGGCAGCTGGCGCGAAGTCGCCGCCGCGGAGTTGGACCGCGCCTTCCCAGGCCGGCCTCAGCCCAGGAAGCGCGCGCCAATCCCGAAGTAAAAGAGCAAGGTCGCCACATCCACCGCGGCCAGCACCACGGGTCCGGCCGCAATGCGCGGATCGGCTTTCGCCACGCGGAGGATCGCGGGAAACGCCACGCCCAGCAGACACGCGACCACCATCGAGAGCGCGATCGCCGCGAAGATCACCGCCGCCACCACGGTCTCCCCTCGCCACACGATCACCACGCCCGCGACGACGGCTCCGCAGCCCACGCCGAGCGCCGCCGCCGTGCGAAACTCCTTCCAGAGGGCGGCGATCAGCCGCTTCGGCACGAACGGCCCATCCGTGAAACTCTGCAGCGTGAGGCTGAGCGCCTGCATGCTGACGCTTTCTCCCAGCGCCAGCACGATCGGAATGAACAGGGCGAGCACGACCATCTCCTGCAAGAGGTGCTCGAAGCGGCTGACGATGAAGGCGGCCATCAATCCGCCGGCGATGTTACACAGCAGCCACGGAAAGCGATCCTTGAACGCGTCGACGGTCGACCGCTGCGCCGTGCCGTGCACGCCGATCAACTGAAAGATGTCGTCATACGTCCGGCGCGCGAGATCGATCACTTCGTCGGTGAACAGGCTCACGTCGACCACGCCCAGGAGTTGGCCCTTCGCGTTCACCACCGGGAACGCCAGGAGCCGTCGCGTGGCGAAGTATTCGCTGGCGATCAGCACCGTCGCCCAATCCGGAATGGCCACGACGTGATCGACCATCACCTCGGCGACCGTCCGGTCTGGCTCGGAGGTAAGCAGCCGCCGGGTGGGCACGACGCCCACTAGCCGCTCGTCGGCGTCGACCACGTAGAAGTAGTGGATGGAGTTGGCGGAGGCAGACGCGCGGATGACCCGAAGAACCTCGTCGATGGTCTGGCTCGGGGAAAGAACGACCTGCGGCGGCCGGGCCAGCGGAAGGATGGGTTCGTGCAACTGGGCGGCGGATAGCTGGGCGGCAGGCATCCTCTAACAATATTCGGGATGCTCCGGCCCGAATCGGTCTTTTCTAGACGAAGAAGTCTGCCATCAGATCTTCTTCCCTGACATCCGCGTCCCGGTACGCGGACAGATCGGTCACGCCCGACTCGCGCAGCACGTCCTCATCGATCAGGAATCGGCCGGTGCAGTCCCGGCTCGGCTGCGTCAGCACCCAGTGCGCGGCGTCGGCCATGATCGCCGGCGAGCGCGTGATGCCACGCGCGGCCTGCCCGGCAATCAGCCGGATGGCTTCGGTATCGATCGCGGTCTTGGGCCAGAGGGCGTTGACGGCAATGCCCTGCGCGCGAAACTCCTCCGCCATACCCAGCACGCACAGCGACATGCCGTACTTCGCCAGGGTGTAGGCGACGTGCGGAGCGAACCACTTCGCCGCCAGCGTGGACTGCAGCGGTGGCGCGAGATTCAGAATGTGCGGGTTGCCCGACTTCGCCAGATGCGGAATGGCCTTCTGTGAACACAGAAAGGTGCCACGCGTGTTGACCTGATGCATCAGGTCGAACCGCTTCATCGGCGTCGCCAGCGTCCCGTTGAGGCCAATCGCCGAAGCGTTGTTGACCAGGATGTCGATGCCGCCAAAGCGCGCCACCGCCGCCGCGATCGCGGCCTCCACCTGGGCCTCGTCACGGATGTCGACGGCTACGGCCAGGGCCTTGCCACCGGCGCGCTCCACGTCCGCCGCGGCGGTGTGAATGGTGCCCGGCAGCTTCGGATGCGGTTCCTTCGTCTTCGCCGCGATCACGACATTGGCGCCATCCGCGGCGGCGCGCAGGGCGATGGCGTGGCCGATACCGCGCGAGGCGCCGGTAATGAAGAGGGTGCGGTTCTTGAGGCTCATGGCTCGGCCCATTCTAGGCCGGGCCGGCTGGCGTTCCCTTCGATATACTCTCGCGTCATGAGCGCCCGAGACGTGATTGCCAACCTGCGCGAGCTGGCCGACCTGACCTCGACACCCAACGGTGCGCAGCGGCTGGCGTGGGGACCGGTATGGCGCGAAGCCCGGCACTGGTTCAACGGCAAGCTGGCAGTGCTCGGCATCACGCCGGAGATCGACGCGGCCGGCAACAGCTGGGCGACGTTGAGGGGGGCGTCCGACCGCACGGTAATCATCGGCAGTCACCTCGATTCGGTGCCCAACGGCGGCTGGCTCGACGGCGCGCTGGGGGTGATGGCGGGCTACGAAGCGCTGCGGATGTTCAACCACCAGCGGCCACCGCTCACGATCAAGGTGGTGGATTGGGCCGACGAAGAAGGGGCGCGGTTCGGACGCAGCCTGCTCGGGTCATCGGCCGCGGCCGGCGCGCTGAGAATCGGCGAAGTGGAACACCTGGTGGACAAGGACGGTACGCGGCTGGTGGATGCGCTGCGTGAGAACGGCGTGGAGCTCGCGCGGATGCACGAATCACAGGCCTTTCTCAAGGCCATCGATGCCGCGGCCTATCTGGAGCTGCATATCGAGCAAGGGCCGGTGCTCGAAGCGATGAACAGACCGACCGGTGTCGTCCTCGGCACCTTCGGCGTCGAGCGCCATGTGCTGCGCTTCACCGGCCAGGCGGCCCACTCGGGATCCACGCCCATTCCGATGCGGCGCGACGCATTCCTCGCCGCCGCCGAGAGCGCGCTCGCCTTCCGTGACATCGCCAATCGCCACACCACGCCCGACGCGCGCGTGGTGTGCACCGTGGGCACCGTGAAAGTTGAGCCGGGGATTGTGACCGCGGTGCCGGGCGCCTGCGAGATCTCGCTCGATCAGCGCGCGCTGGACGCGCCGGTGCTGGCCAGCATGCTGAACGATGCGCGTGAGGCGGCGAGCCGGGCGGCACGCAACAACAACGTCTCGGTGGAGTGGCGGCAGGTGTGGCGGATCGAGCCGCGCCCGTTCGATCCGCGCTTGATTGAGCTGTGCGCCGAGGCGGTTCGCGAAGTGACCGGCGAGGCGCCGCACTTGCCGTCGGGGCCCCTGCACGACGCCGCCGAAATGGTGCCGCACATGCCGGCAGTGATGATGTTCGCCTATTCGTCGAACGGCCTGTCGCACTGCAAGGAAGAGGACACGCCCGAGCCGTACCTGGAGAAGTCGATTACGGCGTTCCTGAGGCTGGTCGAGAAGACCGTTCACGAAAGTTAGCCACAGAGCACTCCGTGGCAAAAAGCAAAACGCCCGGCCCCCTGTGGGAGCCGGGCGTCTGGGTAATCTCGTCGGCGGCGCTTATTCCACGTAACTGTAGCCGCAGTTTTCGCACACCCACATGCGGCCCTGCTTATACATGTTGTAGGCGCACTGCGGGCAGACCCGGTATTCGCGGCCCTCGGCGTCCACAAGCTTCTTCTCGTCCTTCTTGTCGCTGTCGGCGAACGGGTCTTTCGGCTCTTCCTTCTTCTTCTCATCGTCCGGCTTCCGCGGCGCCTGCTGCGCGAATGCGGGAAGGACCGACACGCCAATGACCGCCGCAAACATCACGGAGCCACGCAGGAAGGAGCGACGACCGAGGCCCGAACCGTTCAGATTTTCGAACATATCAACATCATACCGCGACCAATAAAAAACCGGGCGGGACATTGCGGCTTACCGGAGCGATGCCCCACCCGGTGCTTCCCCTCTGTCGTTGTCGGCAGAGAATACGATTTTCTCGCCGCAGCGGTTGTAATCGTTTGTCTTGCGGAGGGCAGGTGTGCTACAGGCCGCAATCGCTACTCGAGCATCACCGGGGCGGTACGTTCTTCATCGACCATCATCAACTCGGGGTGGCGCTGGAACAACCGCGCACACGCATTCCACCGCAGCAGCGCATCGTCATTGTCGGCTGGCTTCACCGCTTCGGCGCGTTCGAAGGCGCGCATCGCTTCGCGCAGCCAGTCACCGGCCGGCAGGGTGCGGCCCGGGCCGCCTTTGCCGAGCAGTGCTCGCGCGCGGCGCTCGGCGACCAGGCCACCGAAGTAGGCACGCTCGTATTCCGACGGCAGCTTGGCCACCAGATCCTGGGCCCTGCTCACGGTCTTGCCGTCCTGGTGGGGAAACGAGTCGGTCAGCGCGAGGATCAGGGTGCGCGCCGCGTCGGCGTTCGCAGGGTCGGCGTGCAGCACGTCTTCGCAGATGCTCTGCGCCTCCTCGGGCTCGTTCAGCAGGCGATAGCGCTCGGCCTTGGCCAGCGCCGAGGGAATCGCAGAGGTCGAGAGCCGCTTCAGTTCGAACATGGCCTTACCCCGTAATCATTCGCAGTAATCGCGTCACCGGATCGTAGAACCGATCCACCACCCGCTCCTTGAGCGGGATGATCGCGTTGTCGGTGATGTGAATGTGCTCTGGGCACACCTTGGTGCAGCACTTGGTGATGTTGCAGTAGCCGATATTGTTCTTGTCCTTGAGATCCTGCAGCCGGTCGTCGCTGTCGAGCGGGTGCATTTCGAGCGCCGCGGTGTAGAGGAGGAAACGCGGGCCGATGAACTCTTCGTGCTTGTCGTGGTCGCGCAGCACGTGGCACACGTCCTGGCACAGGAAGCACTCGATGCACTTGCGGAACTCCTGCACGCGGTCGACGTCGCGTTGCGCCATGCGCCAGGTGCCGTCGGCGGCATCGGGCTTGCGCGGTTTGAACTTCTTCAAGCCTTTCTTCACCCGGAAGTTCCACGACACGTCGGTGACCAGGTCTTTGATCAACGGGAACGTGCGCATCGGCTCGACCGTGACCGGCTCGTTCAGGTCGAGCGAGTTCAGGCGGCTCATGCACATCAGCCGCGGCTTGCCGTTGATCTCGGCCGAGCACGAGCCGCACTTGCCGGCCTTGCAGTTCCAGCGGCACGCCAGGTCGGGCGCCTGCTCCGCCTGGATCTTGTGCACCGCGTCGAGCACCACCATGCCTTCGGAGATCTCGGTCGTGTAGTTCGTGAATGCGCCGGAGCCGCCGCCGGGCTCGCTTCGCCAAATCCGAAAGGTGGCCTGGCTCACTGCTTCTGCTCCTCGATGACTTGCTTCAGCTCCGCCGGAATTTCCTTCAGCGGGAGGCGCGACACTTTCATGGTGCCATCCGCCTGGCGCCTGGTCGAGATATTAAAGGTGCCGAACTCGGCGACCTTGTCGGGATAGTCGTCGCGGAAATGGCCGCCGCGGCTCTCTTTGCGCTCGATCGCCGACAGCGCGATCGCTTCAGAGCAGTCGAGCAGGTTTCGCAGGTCGATGCAGGTGTGCCAGCCGGAGTTGTACTCGCGGTGGCCGTCAATGCCGGCGCGCGAAGCGCGCTCGTTGAAGCCGGCCAGCTTCTTCACGGCTTCTTGCATCTCGCCCTCGTTGCGGACGATGCCGACCAGCGCCTGCATGGCGTCTTGCAGGTCGTGCTGCACCTTGTAGGGGTTCTCGCCGGCGTTGCCGCGCTCGAACGGTGCGAGCGAGGCATTGAGGGCGCGCTCCACGGCACCATCATCCAGCTTTGGCTGCTCCGATTTTCGCGCCAGCTGCGCGGCGAACTCGCCGGCCCGCTTGCCAAACACGATCAGATCCGACAGCGAGTTTCCTCCCAGGCGATTGGCGCCATTGATGCCGGCCGCGCACTCCCCGGCCGCGAACAGGCCGGGAATGGTGGACTCTTGCGAGTCGGCATCCACCCTGATCCCACCCATGATGTAGTGCGTCGTCGGGCCCACTTCCATCGGCGTCGTCGTGATGTCGAGGTCCGCCAGCTCCTTGAACTGGTGGTACATGCTCGGCAGCTTGCGCTTGATGTGGCCGGGAGCGTCGGAGATCTTCTCCTTGATCCAGGCGATGTCGAGAAATACGCCGCCGTGTGGCGAGCCGCGTCCGGCTTTCACCTCGCGGTTGATGCAACGGGCCACGTGATCGCGCGTCAGCAGTTCGGGCGGACGACGGGCGGTCTTGTCCTGCATGACGTAACGCCAGCCTTCTTCCGGATCGGCGGCGGTCTGCGGCTTGTAGTTGTCGGGAATGTCGTCAAACATGAAGCGGCGGCCTTCGCTGTTGCGCAGCACGCCGCCTTCACCACGCACGCCCTCGGTCACGAGAATGCCGCGGACGCTTGGCGGCCAGACCATGCCGGTGGGATGGAACTGGATGAACTCCATGTCGATCAACTCGGCGCCAGCTCGGTAGGCCAGCGCGTGACCATCGCCGGTGCCTTCCCAGCTGTTGCTGGTGATCTTGAAGGCGCGACCGGCGCCGCCGGTGGCCATGATGATGGCCTTGGCGGTGAACGCGTGGAAGCGGCCGCGTTCGCGGTCGTAGGCCAGCACGCCGGCGGCACGGCCGCCATCGAGAATCAGCTCGATCACCGTGTGCTCCATGTGCACGGTGACGCCAAGGTAGGTCGTGTGATCCTGCAGCGTCCGGATCAACTCCAGGCCCGTGCGATCGCCGACGTGCGCCAGGCGCGGGTAGCGATGGCCGCCGAAGTTGCGCTGGTTGATGCGGCCGTCAGGCGTGCGGTCGAACACCGCGCCCCAGGCTTCGAGCTCGCGAACTCGATCCGGCGCCTCCTTGGCATGAATCTCCGCCATGCGCCAGTTGTTCACGTACTGGCCGCCGCGCATGGTGTCAGCGAAATGCACCTGCCAGCTGTCGCGGTCGTCGTTGTGCGCCATCGCCGCGGCCATGCCGCCTTCTGCCATCACGGTGTGCGCCTTGCCGAGCAGCGACTTGCAGATCAGGCCGACCGAGACACCGGCGTTGGCGGCTTCGATCGCTGCGCGCAGGCCGGCGCCGCCCGCCCCGATCACCAGGACGTCGTAGGAGTAGGTTGCGTGGGCCGCCATCAGAAGAGCCTCACGTCGGTAATGATGCCCATCGAGCAGAGGCGGACGTACAGGTCAGCCCCCATCACCGAGAACAGGCTGCACCACGCGAACAACTGGTGGCGCACGTTCAGCCCGCTCACGCACGAGTACGCCATGTCACAGACCGGCGACTTCGAAATTTCGTCCTTGCGGCCGCCGACGATGTGACGCAGCACGTGGCAGCCCCAGGTGTAGCTCGCTAGCAGGCCGACGTTGAGGAGCAGCACGAGCGAGCCGACGCGGATCCCAAACTCAACGGCGCCGGTGACCTGGTTCGTGAACCACAGCGCCTTCCAGGCGTCCCAGGCAAGAAAGCCAATGAAGATGATGGCCACCCACATGAAGAAGCGGTGCGCGTTCTGCAGGATGAGCGGGAACGAGTTCTCGCCCCAGTAACTCTTGCGCGGCTCGCCCACCGCGCACGACGGCGGGTCGGCCCAGAACGCCTTGTAGTAGGCGCCACGGTAGTAATAACAGGTGAAGCGGAAGCCGCCGGGGAACGGCAGGATCAAGAGCGCCGGCGAGAACGGCACCACGGCCGGCCACCAGGCCGGCTTCGGGCCAAACCAGGCATGCGGCGAGTTGCCCCACAGCTCCGGCGCGTAGAACGGCGACAGGTATGGGCCGAAGTGGTAGTGCTCACCCTGGAAGGCGGCCCACGTGGCGTAGACGACGAAGGCCGAGAGGCCGAGGAACACGCTGAGAGGTGCCGCCCACCACGTGTCTTTGCGGGACGTTTGCCCGAAGCCACGGTGGACGGCCGTTACCGGAATCACCTGCATGAAGGCTGCCCTCAAAAACCCTAAGGGTAGCCGCAGATGCGGCAGATATCAACTCATTGCGGGGGCAACGCCACCGTTGATGAGTGCAGCGGGCAGAGATCGGGCGCGCCGCCGATCGCCACCAGGTCGTCGTAAACCTCGCCGCTCAACTCGCAGTACTCCGTCGCCAGCCCGCCCGACTCCTTGCAACGCCTGATGCGGCTGATGCCGGTGGGCGCCGTCACCCAAGCCGCCTTGTTCCCCAGGGTCGCCGCCTTCATGAAGCCGGCCCACGCCGGCACCGCGACCACGCTGGCGAAGCCGCGGCGCATGATCGGCTGGGGACGGTCGAATCCCATCCACACGCCCGCGGCCAGGCTCGGCGTGAAGTAGAAGTAGCGCTGCCTGCAGCGGCTCCCCCTCCTTGCGCCGCTTGTCGAGTTCCAACAGCCGTTTCATCACGGCTTCTTCCGCGAAGTGTTGCACCTCGGTGTCGAGCGTCGTGTAGACGCGCAGACCGCCGGTCAGCGTCTTCTCGGTGCCAAACTGCTGATACAGCTGCTCGGAGACCAGACTCACGAAGTACGGTCCCTGCGTCATGCTGGCGGGATCGACGGTGGTGCGTTCGGCGGCGCTGGCGAGCATGGTGCCTACCGGCAGTGCGATCGCGGCGCCAAACGCAGTCTCATCGAGCTGGTGCGCTTCGAACATCTGACGGAGCACGCCGTCCCGGCGTTCGCGGATGCGCGCGGGCGTTCGGCGCAAGGCGTAGCCCGACGGCCGGCTGATCAACGCGGCCAGCGTGGCCGACTCGGCGGCGTTGAGCGAGGCGGCCGGCTTGGCGAAATAGCCGCGCGACGCCGCCTCGACACCGTAGTAGCCGTCGCCGAAGTAGACGTGATTCAGGTAGGCCTGCAGAATGGCGCGCTTGCCGTACTTCTCTTCGAGGCGCTGGGCCAGCCATACCTCGCGCAGCTTTCGGCCGTAGGTGCGGCGGCGATCGAGCACCGCCGCGCGGGCAAACTGCTGGGTGATGGTGCTGGCGCCCTGCGTCACGCGCCCTTCGCGCAAGTTTGCCAGCATCGACGCCAGGATGCGGCGGCGATCGACGCCGTCGTGTTCGTAGAACCGGCGATCCTCGGTCATCAGGACGGCCTGAACCAGGACATCCGACATCTCCTCGAGGGACACCGGCAAGCGGTGTTCCTTGTAGAGCGCCGAGATGGGACGGTCCTTCGCGTCAAAGATCACGGTTGACGCGGGACCGGGATTGAGGGTGAGGCGCGTGGTCGCACGATCCACGTCGGCCTTGATCTGCCAGATCGCGTAGTCCGTCACGACAGCCACAAGGGTGAGCAGGATGCGGGAACCGAGGCGCGGTGTCAGTCGCGGGGTCATGGCAGTTGGCATCTCTCCGCCGATGGGGAGAGCAAACGAGATGCCGAGAAAACAGGGTGCCTGCGGTGCGTACGGGTGCCTGGGGTGCCTAAAGGTGGGTGCCAGGTGCCTAAAGGTGCCGAGGGCCGCTATCGCTTGGTGATGTCCGGCTCATCCGGCACCGCCGTTGTTTGAATCACCACCTCCCCGGTCAACGTCCGGTGGACCGGGCACTTATCGGCGATCTCCAGCAGCCGCTGCCGCTGCTCGGCATCAAGGTCGCCCACCATGGTGATTGCGCGAGTGATGGCGTATTTGCCATCGACGGCCTCGCCGGTGAGCGCGACGTGCACGCTGGCCAACGGCCAGCCTTTGCGTTCCGCGTAGAGCCGAAGCGTCATTGATGTGCAGGCGCCCAGGGCGCCGAGCAGCAGTTCATGGGGACCCACCCCGGTGCCGCCGCCGCCCTGGTCCGCGTCTTCATCGGCACGAAGCCGGTGAGTGCCAATGGTGATGTCCTGGCCGAACTTGGTGCCGTCCGAGGTTACGCGTACATCCCGCATGCCCGCATCCTACTTCACCAGGGATGCTTGGGGTCAGGTCAAGAAAATCACAGTTGGGGATGAATGGGGACAGGTGCAGCCCTGTCCCTAACTATCCCCAACTGTGATTTTCTTGACCTGACCCCAATTCACCAATTCACTCTCACGCGCGGCTGTTTATCAGGAACGTTGCCGTGCCGTGGAAGAACTCCCGCAGGAACAGCGTGACGTCACCCGGCAGGGCGGCCTGATCCAGCGCACGGTCCATCAACTGCACCCAACGATCGCGCGCGCCCTGATCCAATTTGTAGGGATGATGCCGCATCCGCAGTCGTGGATGACCGCGGCTTTCTTCGTAACGGGGCGGTCCGCCAAAGCGACCGACCAGGAAATCGCGCAGCCGCAGTTCGGCTCCCGCCAGGTCGTCGGCCGGATACATGGGGCCGAGAATGTCGTCTGGTGGGACCTGTGCGTAGAAGGCGGCGACCAGGCGCGCGAACCCGTCCTCGCCGATGCGAGCGTAGATCTCGGCGTCCGACACCATCAGGCGTTTCGAATCTTTTCGATCTTGCGATCGCGCTCGTGGTTCAGCCGTTCGAGATCGCGCCGATAGTGCTCGTCGATCGTCTGACGCTGTTCGAAGTCGACCGCGCCCGACAGTTTGGAGTGCTGGAGAATCTCTTCTTGTGCGAGCTTGGCGGCATAGGTCTTCCGCACTTCCGCGATCTCCTGCTTCTGTGCGTCGGTGAGCGGATGCTCGGTCACGCCAGCGTCGGCGTCCTGTTTCTTCAATCGCGCCATCGCCAGTTCGATCGCGCTCTTCGGTTCATCGTTCATGGCAGCGATCATACCGGGATCCGGGATCCGGGATCCGGGGCTATCCAAAGATGTTCTTCGCCACAAACCACATGTTTGCGGGGCGCTCGGCCAGGCGGCGCATATACCAGGGGAACCAGTAGTCGCCGTAGGCAATCAGCACGCGAACGGAGGCGCCGTCGTGGGCGAGGCGGAGCTGAGTCGCCTTCTGGATGCCGTACAGCATGTGGAACTCGAACTCGGCCGGCTTCACGCCGATCGTCGCCGCATGCCGGCGGATGGTGTCGATCAACTGGACGTCGTGAGTGCCAAACACCGGGCGCGCGCCACCGGCGCGGGAGCCGGCCTCCAGCATCACCTGCGCCAGCGCGACGTAGTTGGCGTCGACATCGCTTTTCCTGGGAAACGCCACGCCGACGGGCTCGTTGTAGGCGCCCTTGACCAGCCGAATACCAATGCCCCGGCCCATCAGCTCCACCAGGTCTTCGCGCGTGCGGTACAAATAGGCCTGCAGGCAGACGCCCACCCGCGGAAACTCGCCTCGCAGCCGGCGCGTCAACTCCAGCGTGACATCGACATAGCTCGACTGCTCCATGTCGACCCACAGGTAGTTGCCGGCGGCGTGCGCGCGCGCGGCCAGGTCGCGCAAGTGGCCATAGGCGAGTTCACGATCGATGTCGAGTCCCAGCTGGGTGAGCTTGATCGACGGTTCGCAAGCCAGGTTCAACCCGCGGATGCGATCGATCCCTTCGAGATAGTGCCCGGCCACGCCGTCGGCTTCGGCGAGGTCCCGCACGTTCTCACCGAGGCGCGTGAACACCGCCGTGATGCCTTCGGCCGCCATCGCCCTGGCCGCCACCAGCATGTCGTCGAACGACTCGCCGGGCATGAAACGAGACACCGCGCGGCGCACGAACGGCGCCTTGGTGCCGTGCTCGCGCAGCCACTTGCTGTTGGAAGCCTTGAGGAGGAGGGTGCGCGCAACGCTCATGTCGCCATCATCCTATCCTTCCCCCTTCGCTGAAGCTACGGGGGACAGGTATCACGCGGGGCGAGTGTGTGCAGCGGTCCAATGCGGAGCAGTTGCGGCCACGCCGCCCTCACGATCGCGACCACGAGCAGCGTCGCGCATCCTCCGCCCACCACCGACAGGGTTGGCCCCACCAGCGCCGCCGTCGCACCGCTCTCGAACGCACCAAACTCGTTCGAGAAGCCGATGAAGACGTAGTTGATCGCCGACACGCGGCCGCGCAAGTGATCGGGCGTGATGGTCTGCTCGAGGGTGAGGCGAATGACGACGCTGACGTTGTCGAAGACGCCGGTCAGGAACAGGCACGCCATCGAAAGCGCGAACGAGCGCGACAGGCCGAAGCCGATGGTCGCCAACCCAAACCCGGCGACCACCATCACGAGGGCGCGGCCCGGCCGCTGCCATGGCGACATGCGGGTGGTCACGAGCGCCATGGCGAGCGCCCCCACGCCGGGCGCCGCGCGCAGCCAGCCGAGCCCCGCCGGCCCGACGACGAGGATGTCTTTCGCGAAGATCGGCAGCAGCGCCACCGCACCGCCAAAGAGCACGCCAAACAGATCGAGCGTGATCGCGGCCAGGAACAACGGGTTGTCACGCACGAAACGGAAGCCGGCAAACACCTCGCTGGCGCTGCGACGGCGGGTCGCGAGCGGCGGTAGCCGCACCGGCATGGTGAGCAGCATGGCCACAAAGACCAGCTGCCCGAGCGCCGCGAGCGCGAACGCCGCGGTCGCGGTTCCGGTCATGGCGATCAGCACGCCGCCAAGCGCGGGACCGCTGATGGCGGCCAGCTGAAAGGTGGAAGAGAGCCACGCGTTCGCATTCGCAAACTCGGCCGGCGCCAGCAGCTGCGGCAGAATGGTGTTTACCGACGGCGACGCGAAGGCGCGCGCCGTCCCGATCAGCGCCAGCAGCGAGTAGATCGCCCAAATCGGTCCGTTGGCCGACGCCACCAACGCGAGTCCCACCGCCACCATCGTCAGCAGGCTGTGCGCGAAGATGCCGATGTTGCGGCGCGGATAGCGATCGGCGGCATTGCCCGCGACGATCATCAGCAGCAGGACCGGCGCCAGTTCAACGGCGCCGACCAGGCCCAGCGCCCACGCCTCGCCGGTGCGCTCGTACAGCAACCAGCCCACCGACACGTTGATCATCTGCCAGCCGGCGATCGCCGCGAAGCGGCCGATGGCGAATGAACGGACGAAGCGATGGCGGAGAGCGGCGTACGAGTCTGGCGGCGACGACACCGGGTTACTTCTAGAATAGTGCGACATGCGAGTCGGGATACAGACTTGGGGCAGCGAAGGCGATATTCGACCGCTGGTCGCGCTGGGACATGGCCTCGTGCAGCGGGGACACGAGGTCGAACTCGTCTACACCGACATCGCCGATCGTCACTACGTCGAGGTCGCGGCGTCGCTCGGCATGACCGCTCGGGCCGTGGCGACGCCGGTGATCGCCGACCAGAACGAGCTCCACGAAATCGGCCTGCGTGTCATCAACGCCAGCAATCCACTGGCGGATGGCAAGATCGTCTTCGACCGG
This sequence comes from Acidobacteriota bacterium, assembly GCA_009694735.1. GTDB lineage: Bacteria > Acidobacteriota > Vicinamibacteria > Vicinamibacterales > UBA2999 > 12-FULL-67-14b. Next base: position 23,608 of record SHUG01000038.1, read on the forward strand.
CTGCTGAAACCCGTGGAAGATGCGATCTTCGCCGCCGCGGTCGACCTGTGCCGCCGCTCGGACCTCATCGTCAGTCACCTGGTGCTCAACCAGGTCAGGGCGGCGGCGGAACTGGCCGGCAAGCCGGCCGTGAGCGTCACCCTTGCGCACACCATCGTGCCCTCGCGGCACAACCGACCGCAAGGCCTGCCGCGATTGGGCGAGGTTGCCAATGCCGCGGCCTGGGCCGTGGGGCGATTCATGCTGAACCGCGTCATGCTCGGCCGGGTCAACGATTTTCGCCGTCGCGTGGGGGTGCCGCCGGTCAAGGATCTATTGCTCGATGGCTGGGCATCACACCTGCTGAACCTGATTGCCGTGAGCCCTGAAATCTGCGCGGAGCAACCGGACTGGCCGCGCTGGAACCGCGTCTGCGGCTTTCTCGCACTCCCCTCGACGACACACGAGCAAATCGCGCCGGAACTCGAGGCCTTCCTCAACGCCGGCGAGCCACCGGTCTTCATGGGCTTCGGCAGCCTCATGCCGGTAAGCTCGTCGTACCTCACCGACTCGGTGGCGTTGATGAAAGAGGCGGCGCGCCTCGCCGGCTGCCGCGCGATCATCCAAGCCGAAATGCCGCCCGAACGCTCCGACCGCCTCGTCATCATCGGCCGCTGCCCGCACGCGCAGGTGTTTCCGCGCTGCGCTGCCGTGGTGCACCACTGCGGCGCGGGTACCACGCACACCACGCTGAAGGCCGGCGTGCCGTCGGTGGGCGTGCCACACGTGTCCGATCAGTTCGGCTGGGCGGAGGAGTTACAGAGACTCGGCGTGGCGCCGACGGTCGTGGTCCGCCGGTCACTGACCGCTCCCAAACTGGCGCGCGGCATCACGGAGGTGCTGGCTGCCCCCGGCATGCGCAGCAGGGCCGCCGCGATTGCCGCCCGCATGAAAGACGACGACGGACCGGCGACGGCGGCGCTAATGATCGAGGAGGCGCACCGGACTTGGCTTGCCAACCGAAGCCCGCAAGGGTTTTAACAACGAGAGCGAAGGTTGGGCACGAGAATTGATAAGGACCATCCGAGAGGAATCAATGGTCACTACGAGTGGACAGCGCTTTGTACTCGCGGCCGTCTTTACTGCGTGTTTTGCCGCCATCTCGCCCGTCGCGGCGAGGGCACAGTCCTCAATAAGCTTCAGCGGCGGCGCCTCGATCGACCCCAAGCAGGTCTACGCCGGCGTCGCCTGGGAGTCGCC
>SHUG01000039.1 GCA_009694735.1 Acidobacteriota bacterium
ACCGCCGGCGGCGTCGACTACACGGTGGGCGCGCTGGTGCAAGCCAATTTCGGCCGTCGCCCGCAGTTCCTCGTGGCCGGCGCGCCCGTCGGGCGGGAGATTCCGGATCTGATGCCCGAAACCGGGCGTCCGCGCGCGGTCCAGGGTGAAGATCCCGAGTCGGGTTCGATCATCGTCGTCATCGCCACCAACGCGCCGCTGCTGCCGCACCAGTTGCGGAGGCTGGCTCAGCGAGCCGGGCTCGGCGTGGCCCGCGTCGGCGGCAGCGGTGGCAACGGTTCGGGCGACATCTTCGTGGCGTTCTCAACCGCCAATCCTGACACCTACGAGAAGCCGGCCACTGCGGCGGTGACAATGCTCTCCAACGACGCCATCGATCCGCTGTTCCAGGGAGCAATTCAGGCCACCGAAGAGGCCATCATCAATGCGGTGGTCGCGGCGGAGACGATGGTCGGACGCGACGGCAATCGCGTGCATGCCCTGCCGCACGACCGGTTGCGCAGTGCGCTGCGGAAGTACAACCGGCTGGCGCCGTAGCCGCACACCGATCGTGGGTCGGACCGGCAAAGCAGGCCGTTTGGACAGGCCCGAAGCCACTGACGATCATCGGCGTTCCGAGGGACGAATCGCCGACGCATCGACCTTCCCGCCGAAGTAGTCGGCGACGATGGCGGCGATGCGGGCCTCGGCCTCGTGAATCTCTTCGGTCGTGCCGCGATGGTGGCCGGCAAAGACCACGAGCACGATCGGCGTCCCCTTCACATAGAGGATGCCGGCGTCGTTGGCCACCCACGGCTGCCCATCACCCGTCTTGTGTGCCACCTCGACGTCCGCGCCCAGGTATCGCGGAAAGCGATTGTTCACCTGCTGGCGCTTGAGGATCGACACCATGAGCGCCGAGGCATCCTTCGACACCAGCTCGCCCTTGGCCATCAGCGAGAAGAGCCGCCCCGTCTCCCGCGCCGTGCTCCTGCCGAAGAACAGGCCGGTGTCCTCGATGACCTTGCGAAACGCCTCGCGAACGGCGGCGTCGCCGTACTTCGCAAACGGAAACTGGACCGTGCGATCGCCGCCCGCGTCCCGATAGGAGGGATCGAGCTGCGACAGCCAGCGTCGATCCCACTCGAGATCGGAAAACCGAATCATGGTGTTGGGCAAACCCAGGCGCCCCATGAAACGCGTCACCTCCTCCCGACCCACCAGGTCGCCCAGCGCGTCGGTGGCTTCGTTGTCGCTGATGACGATCATCAACGTGAGGAGGTCTTTCACTGTCGGCTGGAGCCCGGCGTCGAGGGCGTAGAGCACGCCCGAGGGGATCCGGCGCTGGTCGGCCGTCAGGGTGATGCGATCCGAGAGCGACAACCGGCCCTCGCGCACGCGTTCGAGCACGGCCGCCATCAGCGGCACCTTGATCACGCTGAAGGTCTCGTAGGGCGAATCGGCATCGATCGCCACGCGCTCGCCGGTCGCGACGTTCTCGACATATACGGCCAGGCGGCCGTCCACCTCGTCGCGCACCTGTCGCAGCCGGGATTCGAGGGACGTGGGCGCGGCGCCGGACGGCAGCTCCGCGGCGGCGGCGTCCGCGAGCGCGGTGTTGCGCGCAAGCGCGTCGACCACGAGCGAGAGCTGGGCTGCCGCGCGCGTCCAGTCACCCTGTTCGGCGGCTTCGGTGATGCCCGGCAGGGTCATGGCGGCATAGGTGTAGCGCGGTGCGTAGAGCAGGTGCTTGAACCACGAACGACCGGGAATCCCCTCCTTGTGCAACCAGTTCTGCTCGAACTGCCGCAGGCGCCGGTTGACGCGGCCGGCCACCTCCCGCGGGGGCGCGCCCGACGCCAAGACCGACTCCAGACGCGCGTTCAACCTCCGGCCCGACGCGCGAAGCGCCCTCACCCCCTTGACGAGACCTGAGATCTCCAGGCGGTCGCGCACGCCGGCGATCTCTTCGAGATGGCGGACGAAATCTCGAACTGAGGCGGCGTACGACTCGACGTCGAGCGGCAGGATCTCCGCATTGGCGAGCCGCAACGCCATGGCGCCCCAGAGCTCGGTCATCAACTGGTGGTAGCGGTAACCGGGATCACCGATCTGGTTGACCCAATAGTGACTGTCGTAGGCGGAGTGATAGACGCCGTACGGCCCGGTGAACCCCATCTCGATCACGGGGATGCCGACGTGATTGATGAACACCGTGTGATCCGACCCGCTGCCGATCCGCGTCACGGCCAGCGCCTGATCCGGCAGCGTCCCCTCTTTCGGGCCGTCGCTCTCCCCTTCTGGGCGCCGCCACGCCTCGTACAGCGACACGCCGGACGGGTCGCGCAGCTCTTTGGTCAGGTCCACCACCATGGGCGCCAGCGATCCCACCGCCGACAGGTCGAGCCGCGGTCCGGACGCGGACGAATCGACGTTTAGATACGCGACCGCCTTCTGCTTGAGTTCAGCGGCAAACTGCTCCCCCCATTCGGTGGATCCGGTGAGCGTGACCTCCTCGCCGTCCCAGGCGCAGAACACCAGCGTCCGTTTGGGGCGCGTACCTTCCTGCTTGAGTCGCCCGAGCGACTTGGTGAGCTCCATCATCGACGCCGTGCCGCTCGAGGGATCGACGCCGCCAAATACCCACGCATCGTGATGGTTGCCCAACACCACCCACTCGTCGGGCAACTCACTGCCGGTGATGCGTCCCTCAACAACGTAGTTCGGCTGCACGTCGGTGCGCATGTCGATCTGCAAGTGCATGCGCGCCACCTCGCCGCCGAGTCGATACTCGATCGGCAGCGCGCCATTCCACTCGGCCGGCGCCAGCGGTCCGCCAAGCTTTTCAAGAATCGGCTGAATGTCGCGATACGACATCGGCAGGGCCATGATCTTCGGCACCGAGACCGCGTCACCAATCGGGATGCGCTTTGCGCCGGGCGTGGACGCCCAGCCCGGCGTCAGCGGATCGCCGGGGACCAGGTAGTCGTAGGCGATGCCTCCTCGCTGCAGATGGCTGGCCGGCCCCCAGGGTCCCTTGGGGAACACCTCGCCTTTCACGTATCCGTCCTCTTGCGGGTCCGAGTAGACAATCATCGCGGCCGCCCCCTCCCTCTCGGCGGTGAGGGCCTTGAAACCGCGATAGCTGTAGGGGTTCGAATAGCGGACGATGACGATCTTGCCCTTGGGATCGATGCCATTGCGGCGGAGCACGTCGTAGTCGGCGGGATTGCCGCTGTTGGCGTAGACCACCGGCGCGGTGACCTCTCCGGATGCGGAGAAGGACAACCACGCGCCGCTGATCGCCTTCTGGGAAGAGTCCGGGTCTTCCTTGTAGGGATCCTCCCGCAGCGACGGCACGTACCGTATCGGCGCCACCAGTTCGGCGCGAACCTTCCTCGGATTGGACGACAGCACGTCGTAGCGGTGGATCACGACATCGTCCAGCCCTTGCGCCTTCCATTGCGCGGCGATGTAGTTGGCGATCTCGCGGGTGCGCACTGATGTGGCCGGGTGCGGCTCCGCCGTGAAGTAGCGGTGCCACGCCTTGATCGACTCGGCCCGTGGCAGCTCTCGCAGGCGACGCTCGATCGCCCGCTGGGCGAGCGAGCCGTCCGGCGAGAAGCCCCGAATGGGCGGCGTCACCGCGCGGTCCTGGGCACCTGGCGCCGCGACCAAGAGCACGGCGGCGACGAGCGAGGCGGCAAGCGAACGATAGCGGAGCATCTGGAGGCCTTTCAGGTGGACTGCTTGTTGGATTCTAGATCGCTCACCGGCCTGCGCGATCGCCAATACAACCAGAGCCCGATCGCCACCGGCCCGCCCACTCCCGCCATCATCTTCAGCTCGAACACGAGGACGCTCGTCACATCGTCGGTCGGCAGGAACGCCGTGACCATTCCCGCGCTGGTCACGATCGCGCCCACGGCCCCCGCCACGCGCTCGAACGGGCGGGCCGTGTCGAGCGTCAGCAGGACGAGGAACGTATACACGAACGGCACCAGGTTGATGACCACCGCGGCCCGCAGCAGCACCTGGTAGGCCTCCGCGACGCTCGACCCGGTCAACGACAACGCCGTGAGCCCCGCCGACAGCAGCGCGCAGGTGATCAGCGCGACGTGCGGTGAGCCCCAACGGGGATGCACGCGGCCGAGCGCCGCCGGCAACGCGCGGTCGAGTCCGGCGACAAACGGGATGCGCGCGGGACCCGCGAACCACGCCGACGTCGCGCCGCTGATCGACAGCGCCATCACCACGGCAATTGGCGCCACGAGCCAGCCCGCGCCGGCCGCCTCGGCGCCGCAGGACACCGCCTGCATCACCCCCTGGATCGCGCCGAGCTCTCCCGACGGCACCAGCGCCAGCAACGCGTCGGTGACCAGCAGGTACGACACGATCGCGATGGCACCCACGATCACGATCGCGCGCGGAATGTCGCGCTCTGGATTCCGAACCTCATCGGACATCGTCGACGCCAGCTCGATGCCAATGAAGGCAAAGCACATCACGCCGAGCCCGCTCGCCATCTCGAGCGCCGAGCCCTCGACCGCCGCCGGCGTCGCGGCCACGCCCTGCCACCGTGCCACCATCGCCGCCACCACCAGCAGCACGACCGTGACGCCGCTGCCGATGCCGCCGATGTTGTTGATCCACTTGCCGACGCCCATCCCGCGCACGTTCGCGGCGGTGATGATCGCCAGCCATCCAAAGGCGATCGTCGCGACGAACCATTTGTCGTCGACCAACCCGGCGGTGCTCGCGCCACCGGCGAAGGCGACCACGCCCGCCAGATACACCAGCAGGACGGGCACGTAGAAGAGGTTGTTGGTCCAGTAACACCAGCCGGAGATAAACCCGTGGATGTCGCCGAAGTGACGACGGGCCCAGAGATACACGCCGCCTTCGCCCGGATAGCGGCGCGACAGCGCCGTCACGGCGATCGCTTCGGGGATGAAGAACGCCGCGAAGGCCACCACCCACAACAGCAGGGTCGCCCGCCCAAAGCCCGCCACCGGCGGGACGGTGTTGACGTTGACAATCGCGACGGTGCCGAGCAGAACAAGGTCCGTCAGCCCGAGCGTGCGCGGGATCCGCGGGGACCCCGACACTAGGCCAGTAATTCCTGCACCGCTCGGTGCGCGTGGTCAATGGCGGCGTCGGTGTAGGAATATGCGGCCGCATCGGCATTGGCGATGGCGATCCGCCCGTGCCGCTGGCGTGCGACGACGCAGGGCTGTTCGCCGCCCTTGAACCAGAAGTCGTCCTCCAGCGAGTTGTACTGGTAGGCGTAGCCGTGCGGCCAGCGGTTCACGGTAATACCAAGAATGTCGGCCGCCGGATCGAAGCCGCCACCACCGAGCGCGCGGCCCAGTTGTTCGCGAATGTTCCGTTCGATGGTCGCAAACGAAGTCGAAAGCAACTCCGCGCGGCCCACTCGGTGCTGTTCGCGGGTCGGCAGGCCAGGACGGCACGCCGATTTCGAGAGGTGCAGCACGATCGGCTCCGCCGGATTGGTCTGATGCTGGTACGAGCCCAGGCTGATCGGAAAATCGAGGCCGACGGAGGTGTGCCAGAATCCGGGTGTGGAGATCCGTTGCACGCCGAGCTTCTGAAAGGCGGTCCACGACCGGATGAATACGTTGGTGTAGACGAGCGGCACCTTGATGGCGTAGTCGAGCGCCGCCTTTTGTGCGGCCGGCAGTTCGGGACAGATCGACGGAATCACCGTGTGCCAGCACGCCAGGACGACCGCCCGCGCCGATACGGTCTTGAGCGCGTGCTTGCCCTGCAAGTAAGTGATCTCGACGCGCTGGCTCGGACCCGCCGCTCCCATGTGACGCACGCGCATCACGGGACTGCTCAGGCGAATCCGCACCGGCGTACCGGCCGCGTCGAGCTTCGAGTAGTCGGCACGCGCCGTGACCACGTCGTCCAGCGTGGATCCCGGAATGGCGACGGGGATCAGCCGGCGGGCGAGCAGCCGCGCAACCGTCGCGCCGCCGTCGGGGAAGTGGAAGTAGTAGTTCCGCGCTTCCTCGCTGCGGATCGAGTCGAAGTTCTGGCCTGGCCCGGGCCGGTCATCGAGGCCCATGCCGGCGAATCCCGGAAGGCCCAGGCCGAACGCGTCCTGCGCGGGTACCGCGTCGACGCCAACCCCGAACAGGCCGTGCGTCCGGGTCTGATAGAACCGCAACACGCCGGCATCGAGCTTCCAGAGCTTGGTGATGAAGTCGGTGTAGCTCATCCGCGCCAGGCGCGCCTTCTTCTCCGCCGAGCTGAGGCCCGGCATCGGATCGAAGCGCTCGGTGAGCAGCCGCTTGAGATCGCGCCGCACGTTGTCGCCGACCGGCGCGGCCGCCAGGAACGCCTCGTCGCGGACGTCGCCGGTGACGAGGCGATCGGCGCCGTAGGTTTCCTTGTCGAAGAAGAACGCCGAGCGCAGACCGAGCGACTTGTAGAGGCCCGAGTCGAGCACCTTCGAGTACCGCGCGACGTCGATGCCCAGCTCGGTGATGAGCGCCTTGGACACGGCACTGTACGGCGCCGGGCTGTCGATCGACTGCGTGCCGCCGTAGCCGATGTAGGTGCGGCCGTTGTGCGTGAACTCGTTGCGCTTGGCGTGGCCGCCGAAGTCGTCGTGGTTGTCGAGCAGCAGGATGCGAGCGTCGGGCCGGGCCTTCCGGAAGTAGTGCGCCGCCGCCAGCCCGCTGATCCCCGCGCCGACCACGACCAGGTCGTACTCCTCGCCGGTGTCTTGCGGCGCGGGCGCCGACTTCCAGAAGGCGCCGTCCTTCATCGAGTGGAAGGCCTCGAACGACCCCACATGCGACCCGCGCAGGCCGGTCAGGGCGGGTGGATAGGCGCCGGCCGAGCCTTGGGCGAGAAGGGTTTCGAAGTCCGGGGACATCCCCCCGGCCATGGCGGCCCCGACGCCGACCGCCACGCCGTTCAGGAAGTCACGGCGCGTGATTGGGGAGCCCATGCCCAGCTGCCGGTCGTCGTCGGTCATGATGAGCCGCATTGTAGCCGGGGCCGGCCCCGCTGTGGTCTTTTGACATCGTCGTCACCTTGGTATCTGTGTTATCTGCGTCATCTGCGGCTCTGGTATCGAGTCATCTGCGTTCGTGGTACCGTGCCTCGGTCCGGCGGTTGGCCGGCGGGAGTCCTGACATGTTCAAGCCGATGGTGGTCGCAATGGCGGTAGTGGCTGGGGGATGCACGGGCGCACCGGAAGAGCGGCCGGCTGCCCCGTGGCCGACCAAGGCGTGGGCGACGTCGCCGCCGGAGGCTGAGGGGCTCGACGCCGCCGGCCTCCAGGCGCTCGATGCCGAATTCGCGTCGGGTGCGCGCGGACAAATCACCGGCATGCTGGTCATCCGCAACGGCAAGATCGTGTTCGACAAGTCATACCGTCACGATTTCGATCGCCTGTTCGAGGGCCGCGACCCGGCGCGCGGGCCGTACAACTATTACGATCCAGACTGGCACCCGTACTATCAGCACGGCCACCTGCACACGATGCAGTCGGTCAGCAAGAGCGTGACGTCGGCGCTGATCGGCATCGCGATCGGCCGGGGCGAGCTGCCCGGCGTCGACGCCAAGCTCATGCCGTACTACACCGGCGACTTCCGCCTCCCCGACGCGGATCCACGCCGGGCCGATCTCACGATCGAGCACCTGCTCACGATGACCTCCGGCATCAAGTGGGACGAGAGCACGGTCGCCTATACCGATCCGGCCAATAGCTGCGCCAACATGGAGAAGAGCGACGACTGGATCCAGTTCGTGCTCGACCAGCCCATGGCCGGCGCGCCCGGATCCTCGTTCGTCTACAACAGCGGCGCCACCGAGCTCCTCTCACAGCTGATCAAGAAGGTCACGGGCAAGCAAGCTGACGAGTACGCGGCCGAGCACCTCTTCACGCCACTCGGCATCACCGACACCTACTGGAAGCGGACGCCGAAGGGGTTGTCCGACACCGAGGGCGGGCTCTACCTCACCGCACGCGACCTCGCGAAAATCGGCTACCTCTATCTGAACGACGGCATGTGGGACGGCCGCCGGCTGCTGCCCGAAGGGTGGGTCAAGGCGTCGACGACACCTCTGGTCGACACGCGACCAGGCCAGCCCCGGTCGCGCAAGTACGGCTACCAGTGGTGGGTGCTGCCCTACGGAGGCGGCTCGCACTACGCCTACGCCGCGCTCGGCTACGGCGGCCAGCGCTTGATCGTCGTGCCCGAGCACCAGCTGATCGCGGTCTTCACGGGATGGAACATCTACGAGCACGCGGAATTCGCGCCCTACGACGCGCTCGATCGGGTATTGGCCACCGTCAAGCAGTGACCCACATCCTTCATCGCCACCTTCGGGTCACGCCGCCGGTCGCCGTCACCGGCCAAGGCGTCTACCTCACGGACGCGTCCGGCAGGCAGTACCTCGATGCCTGTGGCGGCGCCGCTGTGTCGTGCCTGGGCCACGGCCATCCCGCGGTGGTGGCGGCAATGCATGCGCAGATCGATCGCCTGGCCTACGCGCATACGAGCTTCTTCACCTCGGAGCCGGCGGAGGTGCTCGCCGATCATTTGGCCCGCACCGCACCGGCCGGGATGGATCACGTCTACTTCGTGAGCGGCGGCTCGGAAGCGGTCGAGGCGGCGCTCAAGATGGCCCGCCAGTATTTCGTCGAGATCGGCGAACCCGAGCGCAGCGTCTTCGTCGCGCGACGGCAGAGCTACCACGGCAACACGCTCGGCGCGCTGGCCGTCGGTGGCAACCAGGCGCGACGCCGGCAGTTTGCGCCCCTGCTGATCAACGTCAAGCATGTCGCACCGTGTTACGCATACCGCGACCAGCGTGCCGACGAGGCGGCAGAGGCGTACGGCGCGCGGCTCGCCGCCGAGCTCGACGAGACGATCTCGGCGTGTGGCGAGCAGCGGGTCATCGCCTTCGTCGCCGAGACGGTGGGCGGCGCGACCGGCGGCGCCCTGACGCCGGTGCCGGGCTATTTCAAGGCGATCCGCGCGGTGTGCGACCGCCATGGCGTCCTGCTGATCCTCGATGAGGTGATGTGCGGCATGGGCCGCACGGGCACGCTGCACGCCTGCGAGCAGGAGGGCATCGTGCCGGACCTGCTGACCATCGCGAAGGGTCTCGGCGGCGGCTATCAGCCGATCGGCGCCGTGTTGGCCCACCAGAAAATCGTCGACGCCATGTCGGCCGGCAGCGGCTACTTCCAGCACGGCCACACCTACCTCGGCCACCCGGTCGCTTGCGCGGCGGCGCTCGCCGTGCAGCAGGTGATCGAGCGCGACGGGTTGCTCGCCAAGGTGCGCGCCCGCGGCCACTCGTTGGCGGCGCGGCTGGCCAGCCGCTTCGCCGATCATCCGTTCGTGGGAGACATCCGGGGCCGCGGCCTTTTCCACGCGGTTGAACTCGTCCGCAATCGACGCACCAAGACGCCCTTCGTCCCGGCCGCCCAGCTGCACGCGCGGATCAAGCGCGAGTGCATGGCCCGGGGGTTAATGACCTATCTAGTGGCCGGCACCATCGACGGCCACGCCGGCGATCACGTCCTGCTCGCGCCGCCGTTCATCGTCGAGGAAGCTCACCTCGAGATCATCGTCGATCGGCTGCACGCGGCGATCGACGCCGCGATCGCTTCGCTTGATTGATCGAGCGGGTCACGCCAGGCCGCCCACCGCGACGAGCTTGGTTTCAAGGTACTCCGCCAGTCCCTCGCTGCCGCTTTCGTGTCCGACGCCACTCTGCTTCCAGCCACCGAATGGCGCCTCGGTCGCGTGCGGCGCCCATTCGTTGATGCCGACCATGCCGAACTCGAGCGCCTCCGATATCTTCACGGACGCGCGAAGGTCGTTGGTCCAGACATAGGCGGCCAGGCCGTACGGCGTCTGATTCGCCAGCGCAATGGCTTCGTCCACCTCGTCGAACGAAACAATCGGCATCACGGGCCCGAAGATTTCCTCGCGGAACAGCAGCATGTCCGGCGCCACGCCGGACAGCACCGTCGGCTCGAAGAAGTATCCGTGCGGCAGTGCAGCGGGGACGCGGCCCCCTGAACGAATCTCAACGCCCTGGCCGGCCGCGCCGGCAACCAGCGCAGCCACGCGGTCGCGCTGCCTCGCGTTGATCAGTGGCCCCACCTGTACTGCCGAATCGAGCCCGCTGCCAAGGCGCAACTCGGCGGCCCGGCGCGAGACGCCGTCGGCAAACGCGTCGGCCACGCGCCGATGCACGAGGAACCGCTGCGGCGACACGCACACCTGGCCGTTGTTGCGGAACTTGCTGGCGATCGCGCCGGCGGTGACCTGCTCGAGATCGACGTCAGGCAGCACGATCACGGGCGCATTGCCGCCGAGCTCGAGCGACAGGCGCGTCACCGTTCGCGACGCGCCATCCATCAGAATCTTGCCGACGCGCACGCTCCCCGTGAAGCTGATCTTCCGGCACGCGGGGTGGTCCAGCATCTCCTGACCCATCGCCTCGGGATCGCCGTTGACGAGATTGAGCACGCCGGCCGGCAGTCCGGCCTCGACCAGCACCTGCGTCATCGCCATCGCGGTCAGCGGAGTGAACTCCGAAGGGCGGCCAACCACGGTGCAGCCGGCAGCCAGCGCCGCCGCCCAGGCCCGCGCCGGGTTGTAGGCGGGAAAATTCCACGCGGTGATCACGCCGACGACGCCAAGCGGCTGGCGCAACACGGTCATCCGCTTGGTGGCGACGCGCGACGGAATTGTCCGCCCATAGGCCCGCTTCCCTTCTTCGGCGAACCAGTCGAAGAGATCCGCACCGACCAGCCATTCCCCGCGAGCCTGCGCCAACGGCTTTCCGCACTCGAGCACCATCGCGTGCGCAGCCTCGTCGGCCACCTCACGCATGCGCGCCGCCGCGCGCTGGAGGATCGCGCCACGCTCGTACGGCGTGCGCCGGGCCCAGTCAGGAAATGCCCGCGCCGCCGCCTCGATGGCGGCGTGGCAGTCGTCACGTCCGCCGAACGGGACGGACCGCACCACTTCTTCGGTGGCTGGATTGATCACATCCCACGTGCCGCCGCCGGCCGCGCCGGTCCAGGCGCCGTTGATGTGCTGCTGATAGGTGAATGTCATGGTTGGTTATCCCGAGTAGGCCTGATGGCCGCCGACCCATGTCTGTGTGACCCGGAGCGACGTAATGGCCTCGGGCGGCGTCTCACGCAGGTTGCCCGACAGCACCGCCAGGTCCGCCAGCATCCCCTCGCGCAAGCACCCGCGCTCCCCATCGTCACCCGACGCGATGGCGCCGCCCCTGGTATAAGCGTCGAGCGCTTCGTCCAGCGAGATGGCCTCGCCCGTCGCAATCTCGTGGCCATCCTCGTCGCGACGGAGCATCGCCGCCTGGATGCCACGAAGCGGCGAATCGTCTTCGACCACCGGCGCATCGGACGACAGCGCCACCGTTATGCCCGAGTCCAGCATCGATCGCACCGGATACGCGCGCGCCAACAGCGCATCCGGCAGATACTGCCGGAAGTTACGACCGAGCGCGTGGACGAACACCGTCTGCGGCACCGCAATCACGCCAAGCCGGGCCGCTCGCGCCAGGTGATCGGCGCTTGGCAGCCCGAAGTGCTCGATGCGGTGACGCACGGGACCCGGACCGAGCGCGTCGTAGACGCGCAGCACCTGATCGATCGCGGTGTCACCAATGGCGTGGGTGGCCACGCGCCAGCCTGACTCGTGCGCATCGCGCGCCAACGCCAGCAGTTCGTCATATTCGAAACGCAGCACCCCGCGCGTGTCGGCATGCCGGTACGGCACGCTCAGCGCCGCCGTGGCGCCACTCAAGCCGCCGTCGGCGAAGAACTTCACCGTGTCGATGCGCAATCGATCCGACAGGTGGCGATGCGCGGGAAGCGGCACCGGGCCCACGCCGTCCACCAGCCGCAGCGCCATCACGTTGATGCGGATCGGCAGCCGTCCGTCCTGGTCCATCCGCAGGTAAGTGTCGATCAGCTCCGGCCCGACGCCCGCGTCGTTGGTGCTCGTGATGCCCAACGACAACTGATGCCGCAGGGCGGCGGTGATCATCGCCTCGTAGTCGTTCGCCGTCGGCGGCGGCACGTGGCGGAGCACCAGCCCCATCGCCGTCTCGCGCAGCACGCCGGTCGGCTCACCGTCGTGCCCGCGGTCGATCTCGCCGCCCGGCGGCGGCGCGGTATTCCGCGTGATGCCCGCCCGCTCGAGCGCCACGCTGTTGCACACGACGATGTGGGCGCACGTCCGCATCAAGACGAGGGGCCGATCGGTGACGACGGCGTCCAGATCGACGCGTGTCGGCGGGCGGCCATCGGGGAACCGGGCCTCGTTGTAGCCGCGCCCTTGCAGCCAGGCCCCGGGCGGGAGCCGGCCGGCCTGATCGCGCAACCGCGCCGCCAGGCCGGCGAGGCTGTCGACGCCGCGCACGTCCAGCAGCGTCGTCAGCAGGTGCCCGATCTTCCAGATGTGCGCGTGGGCGTCCACCAGCCCCGGGATCAGCGTCTGCCCGGCGAGATCCACCATCCGCGTGCCGGGCCCGCGCAGCGCCAGCACATCGTGGCCGGCGCCGACGGCCACAATGCGTCCGCCCGACACCGCGAGCGCCGTCGCGCCCGGGCGCCCACCGCGCCCCGTCCACAGGACGCCGTTGTGGAAAATCGTCTCGGCGGTGTCCGCGCGCATCACCGGACGCGCGTCAGGATCGGCCGGCGGCCGCCGGTGTCAGGACGCGGGCCTCCACCTCGGCCAGGGCCTGCTCGATCACGCCGAGCCCCTCGTGCAACTGATCGTCGGTAATCACCAGCGGCGGCAGGAACCGGATGCAGTTGGTGAAGAGGCCGGCCCGCATGGCGATGACGCCCTTCTGGCACGCCGCCTTGATGATGGCCAGTGTTTCATCTGGCGCCGGCTGCTTCGTGGCGCGGTCCTTCACCAGCTCAATCAACATCATCGAGCCCAGGCCGCGTACGTCACCGATCAGGGGATGACGGCTCTTCCATCCGTCGAGTGTTTCTCTGAGCATGACGCCAATGCGCTCCGCCCGCGCCAGGAAGGCCGGCTGGCGCATCATCTCGATGGCGGCGATCGCCGCGACGCAGGTCAGGGGATTGCCGCCGTAGGTGCCGCCCATGCCGCCAACGTGCGTCGCGTCCATGATGTCGGCGCGACCCGTGATGGCGCTCACCGGCATGCCGGCGCCCAGCGACTTGGCGGTCACGATGATGTCGGCCGCGATGCCGTAGTGCTCCAGCGCAAACAGCTTGCCGGTGCGGGCAAAGCCGCACTGCACCTCGTCGGCAATCATCACGATGCCGTGCTGATCGCACAGTTCACGGATGCGGCGCATGAAGCGCGGCGGCACGGGCACGAAGCCGCCTTCGCCCTGGACCGTCTCGATGATGATCGCCGCGACCTCGGACGGATCGACCTGCGCGGTGAAGGCATGCTCGAGCTGATGGATGGCCCACGTCACGCAGTGCTCCGCCGTCATGCCCTCGGGCGCACGGTAGGAATTGGGCATCGGCAACCGGACGATCTCGCCCGCGAACGGGCCCATCCCCTTCTTGAACAGCCCGTACTTGCTCGTGAGGCTCACCGCCAGCAGCGTACGGCCGTGGTACGCGCCCTCGAAGCAGATGACGCCGGGCCGCTTGGTGTACGCCCGCGCCGCCTTCACGGCGTTCTCCACCGCCTCAGCGCCGCTGTTGGAGAGCAGCGTCTTCTTGGCGAACGTCCCTGGCGTCACTTCGTTGAGCAGTTCGCAGAGCCGAACGTAGGACTCGTAAGTCGCCACGAGCGAGCCCATGTGAATGAGCTTTTGCGCCTCGGCTTGGATCGCCTGGACGACCGGAGGCGGGCAGTGGCCGACGGCCAGCGCACCGATGCCGCCGACAAAATCGATGAATGTGTTGCCGTCCACGTCGTGCACGAGGGCGCCCTCGGCGCGATCCACGACGACGTCGGTCGCCTTCCCGAGTCCCGTGGGGACCGCCGACCCGCGCCGGGCGAGCAACGCCTTGCTGCGCGGGCCTGGCACTTCCGTCTTGAGTTGAATTGATGACATCTCTGACTCCTTCACTTGGTCGGCGGCCGCAACCGGCCGGACGGCGCCCTGCACGTCCCTGGCCGCATCGAGCACGATAAGCACACTGTAGTTGTCGCAGATTGGATCGCTCAAGTAGTCCTTGAGCAGCGCCCGGAACTCGAAACCCACCTTCTGCTGCATGGAGAGCGTGGGGTCGTTGATCCGGCTGCTCACGAGCCCCTCGTAATATGACTCGGCGCTGATCCGGTGCTTGACGGCGCCGAAGCCGCTCATCATACCCGCGGTTACCTGCCCCTTGAGCCCCAGCGCCCAGACCAGTTCCTGGCGCGCGGCGTAGAGCGCCTGCGCCAGCCCCCGCCCACGATAGTCCGGGTGCACGCCGATGTCGGCGCCGTACAGCCAGTCGCCGTCCGGCTCGTGCGAGGTCAGCCATCCGCCCTGAATGACGTCGGCAAACGTGTGCGTGCGGTCGTCGAAATCGAAGTGCAGCCGGATGGTCGCCGTGGCGGCCACCACGCGATCGCCGTCAAGCCCGACCAACTGCCCGGCGGCAAACAACTCGAGGTGCTTCCGGTAGTGCGCGGCCTTGAAGCGCTGCGCGTCATCCAGCGTCGGAAACACCACGCGCTGGAGCTGTTCGAGTGCGTCGGCATGTTCCGGACGTGCCGACGCGATTACCAGGCCGCTCGGCAGCAGGCGCCGATACGCGCTCACGGTCTCTCCTTGGGCCCGCTCGCGTCGTCGACCACTGCGGTCCACGGCCCCGCGACGATGACGCCCATTGCGGAGTATACAGCGCGCGGTGGAGGCGTTGGTCCCGCGTCGCCGCGCTTTGGCCCACGTCAAGTCCTTCTCCGCAAGGATTGGACGTACGCAGGTTCTTCCACGTCGCCTTCGTGGTCGCGTGGCAACATCTGCCATCCGCGCGTGGCGGTCGCCTCGTGAATCATCGCGGCGCGAGGCCCCGCAGTTTGGCACGCTGCTCGCTTCAGGACGAGCTGAAGAGGAGGTCGAATGGCGATGTCACTCGCTCGTGTCGGAGCTAAACTCGAGGCTCAGGTCATCGTGATTCGCGATCAGCGGGTCATGCTGGACGTCGATCTGGCGAACGTGTATGGAGTCCCAACCAAGGCACTCAATCAGGCGATCAAACGAAACCCAGGGCGATTCCCACCCGACTTCGCGTTTCGCTTGTCATCCGATGAGCTCGCCAACTTGAGGTCACAACTTGTGACCTCAAGATCGAACTGGGGCGGGCGTCGGTCGAGACCGATCGCGTTCACGGAGCACGGGGCGATCATGGCGGCGTCCGTGCTCAATAGCCGGCGCGCGGTAGAGATGAGCGTCCTGGTCGTGCGGGCCTTCATCAGGCTACGCGACGCCGTGACGGACCGAGCCGACCTCCGATTGAAGCTGCTGGCACTCCAGCGCACCGTTGGGTATCACGACCGCGAACTTAAAGTCGTCGTCAGGACGTTGCATCGGCTGCTTGCGCCGCCGCGTCGGGCCCGCCGGCAGATCGGATTTCGTTAATGGACGGTGCCGCGCTTCTGGGCCAGGGAGCGCCGCGGATCGTTCGCGCTCGCCCCCTGGCGACGGCGCGATCACAGCCGGCGCGACTGCTGCCGCGGCCCAACGATCCCGCCCCAAGGATGGTCAGCGCATGACCAGAGGTATACTGCGCGCCGTGAAGCAGGTAAATACGCCGGTCGCGATGATGTGCACGTTGTGGGTGGTGGTCGCAGGCGCTGCGTGCGATGGCGCGCCGCAAGCCGACAGGCAGGTCGCGGACCTGATGATCGTGAACGGCCGGGTGTTCACCGCGGACGAGCAGGGCACGGTGGCGCAGGCCGTGGCCGTCGCCGGCAACAAGGTCGTCCGCGTCGGAACCGACCAGGAGCTCGCGGCCCTTCGCGGGCCTCAGACTCGGATCATTGACGCGCACGGCGCCACGGTTACGCCAGGGTTCAACGACTCGCACGTACACTTTCTCAGCGGCGGTGAAACGCTGGGCGACGTCGACCTCGCGGGCTTGACCACCCTGGCGCAAGTCCAGGACGCGATCCGTGACTTCGCCGCCACCAAGGCCGATGCCGCATGGGTCAAGGGCCGTGGCTGGCTCTATTCGCCTTTCCCGGGCGGCAGCCCGACGAAAGCGCAGCTTGATGCCATCGTCGCCGATCGACCTGCGGTCATGACCTGCTACGACGGCCACAGCATCTGGGTGAACTCAAAAGCGCTGGCGATGGCCGGCATCACGAAAGACACACCGAATCCGACCAATGGCGTGGTCGTCAAAGACCCGACCACCGGCGAGCCCACGGGTCATTTGAAGGAATCGGCCACCGACCTCGTCACCGCGATCATGCCCAAGCCCACCGGCGCGGATCGGCGCGCGGCCCTGCGGACCGCGGTTGCGCACGCGCACCGTTTTGGCGTTACTAGCGTACAAAACGCGGGCGGCGATCCTGAAGAGATGGCGCTGTATGACGAGGCCCGGCGGGCCGGCGAACTGCAGGTCAGAACCTACCTGGCCTTCTCGGCGCGGGCGGGCACGACCGAGGCCGACCTCGATCGAATGGACGCCACCCGGAAACAGTTCGGGGACGATCCGACCTTGAAGACAGGTGCGGTCAAGATCTACGCCGACGGCGTCATCGAGAGCCGGACCGCGGCCCTGCTGGCGCCGTACCAGAACAGCCCCAGTGCGGGCTCGCCAAACCTCTCAGCCGGCGAGCTGAATCGCCTTGTCACGATGGTCGACAAGCGCGGCTGGCAGATCTGGATCCACGCGATTGGCGATCGGGCCATCCGCATGTCGCTCGATGCGTTCGAGCGCGCGGCGGTCGACAATCCCGCCCCGGCCGGCGGCCGGCGTCATCGGATCGAACACATCGAGACCATCGATGCCGCGGACATTCCGCGGTTTGCGCGACTGGGGGTCATTGCCTCCCAGCAGCCGATGCACGTGCCACTGGGCGACATGAATTCCGCGCACCCGTCCGGCCCGTGGCCCGACAACCTCGGTCCCGACCGTGCGTCGCGCGCGTGGGCCTGGAAGAGCATTCACGACGCCGGCGGCCGGCTGACGTTCGGCAGCGACTGGCCGGTGGCGCCGCTGTCGCCGGGACAGGGCATCTGGGTGGCAACGGCGAGAACGGGCCCGCCGAACGCGGCCGATCAGAAGCTGCCGATGCGTGACGTGATCAGTGGCTACACGCGCTGGCCGGCGTACGCCTCGTTCGAGGATCAGCGCAAGGGCACGCTGGCCCCGGGGATGCTGGCGGACCTGGTCGTGCTGTCCGCGGATATCCTGGCTCGGCCGCCGGCGAATGCGGCCGGCGTCGTGGTGGAGACGACGATCTTCGACGGCAAGGTCGTCTACCAGAAGCCGAAGTAACGTCGCGGCCGGGCGGGTGCTATCGGTCGGGTCGCGACCAGTAGATGTAGAACGGCAGACCAAGGGCCACCAGCCCGAGGCCGGCAATCGACGCCGTGGGCCGCTCCATCAACGTATTCCAGACGAGCGCGAAGGAACCCAGCACGTAGAGCGCCGGGACCACCGGATAGCCGAGCGCACGATAGGGCCGCGGCGCCCCGGGCCGCCGTGCCCGCAGCACGAAGATCGCCACGCCGCCGAGCGTGCCGAAGAGCACGGACGCAAACGTCACATACGTGAACAGGGCCTCATAGCCGCCCGTGAGCGTCAGGAAGGCCGACCACCCGCTCGTGATGAGCAGCGCGACATGGGGCGTGCGATACACCGGATGCACACGCGCCGCCGCCGGGAAGAATCGTCCATCGGCCGCCATGGCAAAGCACGTGCGCGACGAGGCGATGACACCGGCGACGTTGCATCCGAACGTCGACACCACCACGGTCGCGGCGACGATCGCCGCGCCGGCCGGGCCGACGAGCGCGGTCATTGCTTTCTCCGCGACGCGGGTGACGCCCGACATCTCTTCCAGGGTGAGCGAGTGGAAGTAGGCGAGATTGACGCTGACGTAGATGACCGTCAGTGCGAGCGTGCCGTGGATCAAGGCGCGCGGGACGTTTCGCGCCGCGTCCTTGATCTCGCCGGCGGCAAATGCCACGTAGTACCAGCCCTCGTAGGTCCACATCACGGCGATCATGATCACGCCGAACGACGCGAGCGGGCGCATCGCAGCCGTCGGCACGACCGGCGTCAACGCCGGCTCGACGCGCATGCAGGCAATGGCCAGCAGCGGTATTACGATCAGGCCGCCGACCTTCGCCACCGTCAGCAACGTGTTCGCGATGTTGCCGCTGCGCACGCCCACATAGTTGATGGTGGTGATGACGGCGATCGATCCCGCGGCCACCAGCTGCCCGGCGCTGATGCGCCAGGCGCCCCACGGCATGGCGAACGTGGCGAGCACCCGGTCGGTGCCAAGCGACGGGAAGAAGTAACTGAAATATTCGGCAAACCCCACGGCCACGGCCGCGACGCTGCCGGTGAGGATCACCAGGACACAGGCCCAGCCGAACAGGAATCCCCACACTGCCCCGTAGGCCTCGCTCAGGAACACGTAGAGCCCGCCCGATCGCGGGAACATCGACCCCATCTCGGCGTAGGTGAGGCCACCCGCCATGGCCAGCATGCCGCCAGCCACCCACGCCGACAGCACGAGCGACGTGGAGGGCAGCTCCTGCACCATGATGCCGGTGGTCAGGAAGATGCCGGATCCGATGACGCTGCCGATCACCAGGAGCGTGGCGCCCCAGGGGCCGATGGCGCGAACCAGCTGGGCATCCGCGTCGGGCGCCGGACGAAGGGCGCGACTCACCGCCCTGCCGCTCGCGCTTCGGCACCGCCAATGGCGGCGGTGGCCTCGCGCATCATGGCGTCGACGATCGCCGCGGCCGGGTGAATTCCAGTGACCCGTGCGGAGCTCTCGCCGGCGTACAGGCACATCTGCTCGAAATCTCCAGTCGTCGATCGCAAAGGCGAATCAGTGCCGCATCGATAGACCGGCCGTCCTGCGTCGTCGCCGATCACTTCGCGCGGAAACTGGTCCGGATGATAGCCCCACAGCGTTGCTCCCGCGGCCGCGGTCACGCTGTTCTTTAACACCCGCACCGGCGCATGCGGCGGCCAGCCGATGGCAAACAAGTCGGTATGCACGGTGTCGCCAGACCCGGCCGCCACGATCCGCTGCTTGTGGTAGTCGTGGGCGAACGACTCAAGGCTCGCCAGGAAGACCGTGCCGCACTGCACGCCGTGTGCGCCCAACTCCAGGGCCGATACCAGGCCGCGCCCATCGGCGATGCCGCCGGAGGCCGCGATCGGGATCGTCAGCGTCTCGACCACCCGCGGCAGAAGGACCGATAGCGGCAGACGGCCGCGCACGTGGCCGCCGGCCTCGACGCCCTGCACAATCACCACGTCAGCCCCGGCTGATTGCGCCAGGACCGCATCCTCGAGCGAACCCACTTGATAAAGCACCAGGCAGCCCGCGTTCTTCGCCTGCTCGACGATGGCGGGATGCACATCCCAGAAGAAGCACATGGCAGAGACGCGCGCGTCGAAACAGGCGGCCAGCTGATCGGCCAGCAGCGCGGGAGCGGTGGCGAACGGGACGAGATTGACGCCGAAGGGCTTGGCGGTGCGGCGTCTCACCTCCGCAACTTCCCTGGCGATCAGCTCGGGCGTTTCGCCCACCATGCCCAGCAGCCCAAAGCCGCCCGCCTCGGATACCGCGGCCGCCAGTTCCGACCGCGCCGGCCCGCCCATGCCGGCCGAGATGATCGGGTGGCGGCAGCCCAGGGCCTCGGTCAACCGGGTCGTGATCGTGGCGCTCAGCGCGCCCCCCCGCGATAGACAACCTTGCCACGCACGAGCGTCAGATCGCACCGCAGGTCTTTGAGCGCCGCGGTGGGAACCTCGTACGGGTTGCGATCCCACACCGCGAGGTCCGCGTCCTTGCCCACCTCAATCGACCCGATGCGGTCTTCGAGAAACATCGTCCTGGCCGCCCAGATGGTGTACGAGCGCAGCGCCGTCCTGATGTCCACCGACTCCAGCGTCCCGAATGGCGTCGCGCCGAACGTGCCATTCAACGTTTCGCGGGCCACTGCCGCCCAGAGTCCATAGCGCGCGGCAAACGGCGTCACGGGGTAATCGGAGCCACCACCCCACTGCACGCCCTTGCGCACGTAGGTCTGGAATGGGTTGAGGCGTTGATTGCGCAACCGTCCGAAATTGCCCGCGTAGTTGTCGCCAATCCACCAGATGAACGTAGACGAAGCTTCCGGGTAGGCGGCGTCGTAGTCCCGCTGCAGTCGCGCCATCGTGTCGACGGCGCGGTCAGTGGGGATGTTGCCGTGAATGAGGCCGTGGCGCAGACCTCGCGTTGGCTTAGCCTGCAGCGCGCGGTCGTAGGTGTCGATCACCCAGTCGATGGCGCGATCACCGATGGCGTGCGTGCTGACGTGGATGCCGGCGTCGTGCAGCTCGGTGACGATCTGTCGATACTCATCGGGCGGAGTCGAGGGATAGCCCGCGTTGCCCTGGTCCGTGTCGACGAGGTTCTTGTTCCAGTCGTCGTGCAGCCACGCCGTGCGCGCGCCGCCACTGCCATCCATGTACATCTTGACGCCGCCGGAAATCAGCATGCCGTCCCCGGCCAGCCCGGCTTGCCGCGGGTTGGCCTGCGCGCGGGCCAACACCGCCGCGCGGTCGTCGAGGCGGCGGGCTCCCGCCCACAAGGCAAAGACACGAACCGTGAGCCGGCCTTCGCGGAGGAGTTCCTGATACAGCTCCCATTTCGCCTCGCCAATGCCTGGATCCTTGGCGCCGGTCATGCCCTCCTTGTTGAAATCTTCGATGATCTTGATCAGCCCCTGCTTCTGCTGATCGCGCGTCAGGGGTGGCACCAAGCGGCTCACGAGTCCCATCGCGCTTTCCTTCATCACACCCGTGGGCACCCCCTGCGCATCGCGATCGATGGTGCCGGCCGGCGGGTCTTTCGTGTCCTTCCGCACCTCGGCCATCTTCATCGCGTAGGTGTTGGCCACGCCGTAGTGACCCGTGGTGTGCGTGAGCCACACCGGGTTGTTCGGCGCCACCGCGTCGAGGTCGGCGGCGGTGATGTAGCGCTGCTCGGCGTACTTCCCTTCGTCCCAGCCGCGCCCACGCACCCACTCACCAGGCTTCAGCCGGGCGACGTAATCGGCCACGCGCTTCCGCGCCTCGGCGATCGTCTTGATCGAGGCGTCGCCGAGGTCGACGGTGAACAGCGCGTCGGCTTCGGTGAAGTGCACGTGTGCGTCGATCAGCCCGGGCGTGACCGCTCGACCGCGCAGGTCGATCACCTCGGTGGCGCTGCCGATGCTGGACTTGATCTGATCGGTGGTGCCGACCGCCGTGATCTTGCCGCCGGCGATGGCCACCGCCTGCGCCACCGAGTCGCGGCCATCGACCGTGAGGACGCTCCCGTTAATCAGGACCAGGTCGGCGGCGGCCTGGGCGTGAGGACGGCGCTCGCCCGTCGACAGGATCAACGCGCCGCACGCGGCAATCAGGACGCCGCGACGAAGGGGGGTGAATCGAATCTGCACCATGGCTCTCAGTCAACGGTTGGCGATAGGCCGCACCGGTAAGTGTGATTCTACGGCGTGCAGGCGTCCTTTGACGAAAGCAAACAGCGGTATGGCAGCCCGCGCATTCACGGGGACCTGATCGAGCGGCGCGAGCAGGTGAGCCGCAAGCGGGTGATCCGGCTGATGCAGGAAGAACGCCAGGTCGCGCGGGCGCGCAAGCGGTACAAGGACACGACGATGAGTGATCACAATCACCCCGTCGCCGCCAATCTCCTGGACCGGCGGTTTGCGGCGGACGCGCCGAATCAACGGTGGGTCGGTGACACGACCGAGTTGATCATCGGCGGCAGCCAGAAGCTCTACCTCGCGGCCGTCTTGGATCTGTTCTCGCGGTTCATCGTCGGCTGGGCGGTCAGCGCGGTGAACGACCGACACCTCACGATCCAGGCGCTCGAGATGGCGTTGAAGCGGCGATGTCCGGCGATCGGATTGCTCCATCATTCGGACCAAGGATGCACGTACGCCAGCGAAGATTATCAGGACGTACTCGAGGCCCACGGCATCACGGGCAGCATGAGCCGGCGTGGCAACTGCTGGGATAATGCCGTGATGGAGAGCTTGTTCTCGACCGTGAAGAGCGAGCTCGGCGAGCACTTCGACAGCCACGGCGCGGCGCAGAGGGAGTTGTTCGACTACATCGAAGTGTTCTATAACCAGAAGCGTCGCCATTCGACGCTCGGCCAGATCAGTCCGGCCGCCTTTGAACGCCAGGCGGCGTAGGGGCATGGACGCTGCCGTCCCTGTAGACGCGAAGAACGCGCCCACAAGGGACTTGGAAAACCGCACAGCACGCGGTTTCCCACAGCGCCCACACCCATCATCGTTTACTGTGGAAGGAGAAGAACGACGGAGACTCAACCAACGTAACTAAACCGTCCACCGAATCGGATCAAGGCTAAACCGTGAACCTCACCGGAGTCGCGCGGCAAGCCGATCGTTTATTGGAGAGCGCGGTCAAGATACTTGACCCGGGCTGGCAGGCGGCAGTCCTCAGTTACGGGATGGTCGTGTACAAGGACAACAAGGTCTACAAGTACGCGGCGCAAGTGTTCAAGGCTGCTTCGTAGACTCAATCGACGCTGGCGCAGAGGCGTAAGGTAGGCCGTGCCCACCGCGCGAGCGCTAGCGAGCGCGGCCTACCGAGGCGCGAAGCGCCGAGGCCCACGAGTGGCCAATGGCCACTCGCCCCACGCGGCGGCACAGCCGCCACGCCTACTTCGGCACCGGCTTGATCGCCGGGAACAACGCGCCCGCGCCAACCAGGTCCTTCACCAGGCCTGGCACCTTCGCAACAGCCGCGTTCGCCTGATCGATCAGGCCGGGCAGCTGCGCCTTGACCTCGCGGATCTGCATCAGCTGCGTGTTGGTGGGCAGCGTGGTGGCCGACATCACGCCGCCCTTCAACTGGCCGATGCGGCCGCGGACGTTCTCGGTGTTACCGCCGCCTCCGCCACCACCAAAGCCCTGCTGGCCCAGACCAAGCCGGCGACGAACGGCTTCGAACTCTTTCACGACCGCGTCGAGTTGCTGCTTGACCGCGGGCGACAACGTGGCGCCGCGCGTCTGTTGCTGCAGCACGCCCACTTGCGCGAAGGCGTTCTGCACCATCTCGGCCACCTCGTTCGCCTTGCCCTGCAGGTCGTGCAGGTCCTTCGCGGTGTCGTGCCAGATCTTGCGATCAGCGTCAGTGATCGGAATCAGCGGGTCGCCTTTCACACTCACGTCGATGCTCTGCACGTCGCGGCCGTCCAGGTTCAGCGTCGCCTTGTAGGTGCCGGGCAACACGTAGGGCCCGTTGTTGCCGCCACCACCACCGAAACCGCCGCCACCACCCGCGCCGGCTGCGGGCGCGGGCGCGCCAGGGGCCGGAGGCAGCGGACGCAGCGGCTGAACGCGAAGGTCCCATTTCAGGAGGTTGAGGCCGGCCTTGTTGCGATCGCCGGTGTCACTTGCCCCGAGCGGAGTCGAGGGGGTACCGGTGAGCTCGCGCACCACCGTGCCGCTCGCATCCTTGATCACGAACTTGACGTCTTTCGCATCCGCCTTCAGGCGATACGCGAGCGTCGCGCCCGCCACCGGGTTCTGGCCCAGGAACAGTCGGTCGCCCTCGAAGCCCTTCATCTGATCGTTGGCGACGTTGGCGATCGTCGCCGGCTCAGTGTCAAACACGAACGAGTCTGCGCCTTCGGACTTCGCCCATTGCTGAATGGGGCTCACATCGTCCAGGATCCAGATGCCACGCGCGTGCGTCGCCAGGATCAGGTCGTGGTCGCGCGGATGCTGCTTGATCTCGTAGATCGGCATGGTCGGCAGGTTGGCCTTGATGCGCGTCCACTGGCCGCCGCGATTGAGCGACACCCACAGACCAGTCTCGGTACCCAGGTAAAGCACGTCGGGATTCCTGCGATCTTCGGCCAGTCCGCGCGCCACTTCGCCCTTGGGCAGGTTGCTGGCGAGCGAGCGCCAGGTGGCGCCGTAGTCGGTGGTCACGAACAGATAGGTGTTGTAGTCGCCGCCGCGATGGCCATCAAACGCCACATACGCCGTGCCGGCGGCTGCGCGTGACGGCAGCACATCCGCCACGTAGGTGAACTTGG
Organism: Acidobacteriota bacterium; assembly: GCA_009694735.1. Taxonomy (GTDB): domain Bacteria; phylum Acidobacteriota; class Vicinamibacteria; order Vicinamibacterales; family UBA2999; genus 12-FULL-67-14b. The sequence continues at coordinate 24,276 of SHUG01000039.1, forward strand.
GGACGCCGGCGATCTTCGCTGTTATGTTGGTCCACGTCTTGCCCGCGTCCTGCGTCACGCTCACGATCCCATCGTCACTCCCCACCCACACCACGCCCTGGCGAGCCGCCGACTCCTCCAACGTGACGATGTTGCCGAATGTCGTGACACCATCGTTCTTGGCGATGTTGATGTCCTTGGCGGCGACGCCCATGATCGGCAGCGTCTCGCGATCGGTGTTGGTGGTCAGGTCGGGGCTGATCGGCTGGTACGACCGTCCGCGATCGGACGACTTCAGCACCAGGTTGGCGCCGATGTAGATGGTGGCCGGATCGAACGGCGACAGCTGCATGGC
>SHUG01000040.1 GCA_009694735.1 Acidobacteriota bacterium
ACCGACTCGGGCCCCGAGGCGCTCGCGCAACTCGACGAGATCATCATGCTCGAGGGGCCGCAGACCATCGCCGCCTTTATCCTTGAAACGGTGACCGGCACCAACGGCATCCACGTCCCGCCCGACGGCTATCTCGAGGGCGTTCGGGAGCTGTGCACCAGGCACGGCATCCTGATGATTTGCGATGAAGTGATGTCGGGCTTCGGCCGCACTGGCGAGTGGTTCGCCGTCGATCATTGGAAGGTGGTCCCCGACATCCTGACCATGGCCAAAGGCTTGACCAGCGCTTACGTTCCGCTCGGCGCGGTCGGCATCCGCCGGTCGATTGCCGATTACTTTAAGGAGAAGGTGTTCTACGGCGGTCTCACCTACAACAGCCATCCACTGGGCTGCGCGGCCGCCCTCGCGACGATTGCCGTCTACGAAGAGGACAATCTGATCGAACGTGCCAGGACGATGGGTGCGGTGATGGGGGAGAGGCTGGCGGAGCTGAAGGCGAAGCATCCCTGCGTGGGCGAGGTGCGATCGATCGGATTGTTCGGGCTGGTCGAGCTGGTCAAGGATCGCAAGACCATGGAGCCGCTGGCGCCGTTCAACGGCACGTCACCGGCCATGCAGGCGCTCGGCAAGTTCTTCCGCGAGGAGGGCCTCTATACCTTCGTGCGTTGGAACACGTTCTTCACCAACCCGCCGCTGTGCATCACTGAAGCGGAGATGGCCGAGGCGTTCGCGATCATCGACAAGGGCCTTTACATCACGGATGAGGCCGTCCGCTAGCGCGGACGGTGGGGCGGCCGGCTTGCGCCGGCCGTGGGGCTCGGCGCAAGGCGCCTCGTGGGGCTTGCGGCTTCGCCGCTCGTAGGGGTGCATCGCAAATGACTCGAACCCAAAGGGGGATCATTGTTCACGCCACCGAGAGATATCGAGTTCAGTCCATGGGTGCCATGGCAGGATCGTCGAACGCTCCAACTGAACGACCAACCATCGCTTGGCGTCTACATCTGGGGGCATTTTCATTCCACGCCGACGTCCAAGGTTGAATATCCAGATCTACCTATTGAGTTGATCTACGCTGGGGAATCCAAGAACCTGTACACGCGTCTTTGCAGCGGTTCAGCGCACCATAGGCTCACTCACTATCGGGCTAGACCTATCCATTGGATTCAACCCTGCAGCATCTCTACCTTGCCGTGTTTAGGATCGAGCCATATGTGAAGGGCGACCAGCGCTGCCGTGCCCTCCGCGCATACACTCGGTATGTTGAGGATCGGCTCTATTGGGAGTACGTGCTGAAATTCGGAAAGAAAAAGGACTACGTCCTCGTCATGCTGTTCGTGAAGTACGTCAGCGACAAGTACGCCGGGGTTCCGTATGCGCCCATCACCATCCCCAAGGGCGCGTCGTTCAAGGACATGGCCGCCCTCAAGGGCAAATCTGACATCGGCGATCAGATCAACAAGAAGATCCTCGGACCGCTGGCTGCCGCTAACAAGCTGTCTTGACGCTAGGGCACTTGAGCTTGCTGAGTTTGAGGAAGAGAACGCTGGCGAAGACGGGACCTTTGCAGAGTGTGACAAGGTCAGCAAATCAGGCGTCAACGAGCGGCTGAAAGAGATTAAGGCCGATAAGGAACTCCAGGACGAGGTGGTTGTCATTAAGATGTGGCTTAAGCTGAATGCGCGCCACAGCGACACTAAGAAGGAACTCAAAAAGGCTGAAGCGGCTCTCGACGCCGCGGCGTACTCGAAATACCTCGACTTGAGTGCGCCCGAGATAAAAAGCTTGGCAGTCGACGATAAGTGGCTTGTCGCCGTGTCCCGAGCTATTCGAGACGAAGTGCGGCGCATGAGTAATGTGCTTGGCACGCGCGTCAACGAGCTTGTCGAGCGCTATGAAACTCCGTTGCCCGAAGCAATGGCTCGGGTGTCAGCCCTGGAGCAGACTCTGGTTGAGCACGTCAAGAGGATGGGTTTCAAGCTTGGCTCAACCGGTGCCGCGAGTGAATCCCGGGAAGTCCGGTCCGGCTCGGCATCGAACTGGGAAGCTAAGTCTCTTGGCAGTCTGTTCGAGTTCAGTGGTGGATACTCTGCCGCGCGAGATCAGTTGTCCGAGGATGGGCACTATTACTTGCACTATGGCGACATTCATGCGGCGCACACGCCGTTCGTTGACTTAAGGAAGGGAGCCGGCCAGATCCCGCGTCTCGACGTGCCACTGAGCGAGATCAACGCCCGTGCTCTGCTTGATGATGGTGACGTCGTCTTCGTTGACGCTTCGGAGGACGACGAAGGCGCCAGTAAGCACGTTGTCGTCGTGAATCCGGATCATCAGCCATTCATCTCGGGTCTCCACACAATTGTGGCCAAGCCCAAGACAAACGAGCTATCGCATGATTACCGGCGATACTGTTTTCAAAGATTTGCGATAAGGAAACAGTTTCGGTTCTTTGCCGCTGGCACCAAGGTCACGGGCATAAGTAAGACAAACATCAAGAAAGTAACCCTGCCAGTGCCGCGGCTCGAAGAGCAGTCGGCTATTGCCAAGATACTTACCGACCTTGACGATGAGCTGGATGCGCTAGCTGTCAAGCTTGCCAAGATGGGCATGCTAAAACAGGGCATCATGCAGAGCCTCCTGACCGGCAAGATTCGGCTCGTCTAGCTTTGGCAATGGTTGACGGTTGGCTGGCGTCGCGCTAGACTTAGTCCAGTCAACTTAGTCCACCTAGGCCGACCATGATTACCGTCAACATCCACGAAGCCAAGACCCAGCTCTCGAAGCTCGTCGATCGAGCCTCGAAGGGGGAATCGTTCATCATCGCCAAGGCTGGAAAGCCGATGGTCAAGGTGGTCGCGGTCGACCAGCCAGCCCGGCCCAAGCGCATCGGATTCATGAAGGGCGAGATCAACGTGCCCGACGATATCAACGCGGGCGACGCGGAGATTGCGAAGTTGTTCGGGATTGAGGAGTGAGGCTGCTCCTCGATACCCACGTCCTGCTCTGGGCTGCCGGCAAGGATGACCGCCTCTCGCCGGCGGCGCGCCGACTGCTTGAGCGACCGGGAAACGAATTAGTGTTCAGCGCCGCGAGTTTGTGGGAGGTGGCGCTGAAACGCCAGGGTGGCAAGCGCGACTTTGGCGCCGAACCCGCGGTGCTGCGTCGCACGTTGCTCGACAGCGGTTACATTGAGTTGCCGATCACCGGTATTCACGCCGCGGCGACTTCGGCGTTGCCGCCGATCCATAAGGATCCCTTTGACCGTTTGCTGCTGGCGCAGGCCATGACCGAGGGGATGACCCTGGTGACGGCCGACAAAGTGCTCTCGCGCTATCCCGGGCCCATCCGGTCGGTGTAGTCTCTCCACACGCATGACGTCCGTCGGACAGTCAGAACGCGCCACCCAGAATCGCGTCATCGACCTGTTCGGCGGCGAGCTCGGCTACCGCTATCTGGATGATTGGTCCGAACGGGAAGACAACAGCAACGTCGAGGACGACATTCTGGCGGCCTGGCTTGGCGGTCGGGGTCACACCGAGGCACAGGTGGCGCGAACGCTTGACCTGCGTCGTCGCGAAGCGCGCAATGCGCTCGAAGCACTTGCACTGCTATGCCAGCCGGTAAAGCGCCCCCAAGGCGAGCTCGAGCACATCCATTACTTCTGCGGGAACACCGAGCTGCCAGGCGACCTCCAGGCCCACGAGACCCAACGGGTCGCCCTCTACAAGTCAGTGGCCGCGCTGCTTCGCGCCTATGCCAATCTGGCGGACGAACTCGAGGCCGCTGGCTACACCGGCGCCGAATCGGCGGGCGTGAAGGCCGAGGTCGAGCGATATGTGAAGCTGCGCGAGATCATCAGGATGGCCAGCGGCGAGACCATCGACCTCAAGGCGTACGAGGCCGACATGCGTCACCTGATCGACACCTATATCGAGGCGGAGGCACCCCGGAAGATCTCACCGTTCGACGACATGCCGCTGCTTGATCTGATCGTCAAGACCGGTATCGCCGCCGCGGTGAACAGCTTGCCGGACGGCATCAAGGGCAGCCGCGACGCCGTGGCCGAGACCATTGCCAACAACGTCCGCAGCCGCATCATCAAGGATCACCTGAACGATCCGGCGTACTACGACCGCATGTCGACGCTGCTCGCAGAGGTGATTGCCGACCTCCGAGCAAAGCGAATCGATTACGAGGAGTATCTGAAGCGGGTGGCCGAACTGGCCAGAAGAGTGCAGACCGGCTACGCCGACGACATGCCGGAGCCGGTTCGGCACAGTGCGGCGCTGCGGGCCCGATACAACAACCTCGTTCCGGATACCGACCCTCGACGGGCTGCGACGGTCCACGAGGGCAAGGAGGCCTTCGGAGGCACTGGGGATGCGCGGTTGGACCTTGCCATACGGATCGATGCAGCGCTGAAGCGTGACCGACCTGATGGCTGGAGGGGCATCCAAACACGAGAGATGGTCATCAAGCAGACTTTGTTCAAAATTCTAGAAGATCAAGGCGAAGTCGAGCGCGTGTTCGCCATCATCAAGCAACAGCGCGAGTACTGATGGGCACGAAGCTCGCTCTGGGCGGCATCGTGATCGATGTCGTCAAGAAGAAGATTAAGAATGTTCATTTGACGGTGCATCCGCCATCGGGCGCCGTTCGAATATCGGCTCCGGCGCGAATGAGCACCGACACCATTCGGGTGTTCGCGATCGCGAAGTTGCCCTGGATCCGCCAGCAGCAGAAGAAGCTGCGCGCGCAGGAGCGGGAAACACCGCGGGAATACTTAAGTCGCGAGAGCCACTATGTCTGGGGCAAGCGGTACCTATTGAAGGTCGTGGAGGAGGACCGGCCGCCACAACTCACGCTCACGCCGCGCACCCTGCTGCTCAAGGTTCGGCCGGGCACGGGTGCGGCAAAGCGCATGCAACTGATCGAGCACTGGCACCGCGCCCAACGCAAGGCCGCCATCGAGCCTCTAGTCGTCAAATGGGAACCGCGGCTGGGAGTAGAAGTGCGGCGATTCTTTGTCCAGCGCATGAAGACGAAGTGGGGGAGTTGCCGTCCGGGTTCGAGAAGCATCCGGTTGAACACGGAACTAGCCAAGAAGCCGCATGAGTGCCTCGACTACCTCGTCGTTCACGAGATGGCGCACTTGCTGGAGCCGATCCACAACGAGCGCTTTGTCGCAATCCTGAACGAGCACCTGCCGCAATGGCGAATTCGCCGGGATGCGCTCAATCGCCTGCCCGTTCGCCACGAGCATTGGATCTACTAAGGCGCCGCGGTCCCCACGGCGCGAAGCGCCGCCTGTCTGTCCGGCTAAAGCCGGACTCTACTTCAGCCCTTGCACGTGCTTGACCCACGCGGCCACCAGCGGCTGCATCGCGCCCTTCGACGCCGTGTAGCCCTTTGACCACTTCGCCATGTTGGCCTGGTCGGCCGCGAGTGTCGCCGGTTGCGGTTCCTTGAGGTGGCGGATGTAGGTGGCGAAAATGGCCGCGAGTTGCGCGGCTTGATCGGTGGGGTTGGTCTCCAGGTATGGTGCCAGCACTGCCACGGCATCCGCCGGGCGTCCGCCCAGCACGTACGCGATCCCCAGCAGCTTTTTCGTCCGCGCGTCGGCGCCCGGTTGTTGCGCGGCGAGTTCCAAGGGCGTGATCGCGAGCATGGGCTCGCCGGCCTTGATCCACTCTTCGCCCGCCAGCCGGCCGGCGGTCGCGCCAACAGGCGAGGTGGCCGCGCTCTGGATCAGTTGGGCCGCTTCCTTGTGCCGGTTGGCCTCGGCCAATGCCGCGCCCAGATAGAGACGAGCGGGTGCGAAGCTCGGGGCGATCTGCATGGCGCTCTGGAACTGGATCGCCGCTTTGTCCAGCTGCGACAACTGCAGCAACTCAAGACCCTTGAGGAACGCGGCCAGTGCCTGGTCGCCCTCCCCGAGCGCGGTCATCGCGGCTGAACCCAGGTCGCCGCCGCGCGCCTCTTTGAGGGCGGCTCTCGAGGCGCTCGGCCGGCCTTCAGCCGCCGCGAAGATCGGCGTGAGCGCCGCCGGCGTCAGCAATTCCTTGCGATCGAAGTGTGCGATGCCGCCGAGTAGCACCATCGCAATCTCCGCGGGAATGGCCCCGCCCGCTGATGCCGCCACACTACCGGTCAGCGACGGCGCCTCGGTGAGAATGCGGAACGGGCGGATCATGTGGCCCTGCGCCTTGCCGCCTTGCCGGATCGTGCTGCGCGCCAGGTAGCGGCCCGGTGGCAGCGCCGTGGTCGTGAACTGGGCATTGCCCGCGACAATCTCCGGCGAGGCGCCCGCGACCATTCGCATGGGCATGGTGGCGAGGGCCGCCGTGTCTTCGTGCGTCAGGATCTCGAGCGTTGCCTCGAGGCCCGCCAACTGCGCCGGCGGGCCATACATTTCCACCAGCGCCACCATCTGTCCGCCGCTCACCGCAGGCTCGATCGCCGGCGCCAGCGCGATCTTCCCGCCTGGCGTGGTGCCGCCGACCATCAGGTCACCCATGGCCAGCGACGGACCATCCATTTGCCACGCCGTGACCAGCCGCGACACGCTGCCGACACGCCCCTCGCTGTCGGCCATCGACAGGATCAAGCGGTACTGACCTGGCTCGACCGACAGCAACCCTGAGAACACGGCGGTCCCGGGGTCGCCGATTTTCTCGCTCAGCGTTCGCGGGCCCACCGGCGGTGCGAAGCCGCGTCCCGCCTTGTTCACCAGCACCATGCCGGCGGTGTAATCGAGCGGCTGTCCGGAGAGCCGCTCGACTTCGGCGGCAACCAGCACCCGCACCTTTGAGGTGCCCGGGTCCTTATAGGTCCAGGTCGCCACCTTCAACGGCAGGTCGTTAATCGGCAGCAGCGACTTGAGCGCGCGCGTCACGGCAGCCGCCGGCGTGGTGGCTTTCGCCGACATCGACGTCAGGAAGCTGCGACGCGATCGAATGGTGACGCCGCGCCGGCCGGTCTTCACCGAAATAGGATGCCGGCGGCCGTTGCGATCGTCGAGCTGCGACTCGACGCCGAGCAGGTAGAACCCGTCGATGCCGCGCGAGATGCGATCGAACGCGTATTCGGCCGAGGTGTTGATGCGATAGAGCGACCCGCGCGCCGCTCCCGCCAACATCTCGAGACCGGTGACCTGCAGGTCGCGGTCCTCGCGCGGGGTATTGGGCCGCTGGCTCTGCGACACGTCGAAGCGCGGCACGTCGAGCAACAGGATGTCGATGGTGGCGCGCGCATCGGCGGCCGCTGACGCCAGGGCGTCGGTCTCGCCGCCCAGGCCCTCGAAGACCAGGCCCTCCGACATCAGGATCACCGACTTCGGCCCCTCGATGCCGCCCAGGCCCTTGAGCACCGCGCGCAGGCCGTTGACCGAGGCATCGGTCCGCTGGCGCACATCGGCGGCAATCTGGCCGGCGTCCTGCTCGACCTCGCGCTCGCAGCGCTCGACGTCGGCCGCCGCCTGGCCGCACTCGCGCACGATCACCTCGAGCGCCAGTTGTGCGTTGTTTCGCGTATACAGCGCCATCGCTTCGGTCACGCTGAGGTTGAAGCGGCCCTTGACCGGGTCGGCGCTGCCGACGATGCGCAGGAGCGCTTCGCGCACCTGGTCGTGGTTGGTGGTGAAGTCGACGAGTTCCTCGGGACCGGGTACTGAGATGACAGCCACCCGGTCTTCCGTCGTGAGCGTGTCGACGAACTTTTTGGCGCTGTTCATCACCGCGCGAGCGGCGCCGGTGCGGATGTTGCCCTGGTCGATCAGCAGCATGATCAGGCGGCCGCTCGGCGCGCCCTTGGAGTTGGAGGAGAAGAACGTCTCGTCGAGCGCCGCGGCCACCTTGCGCGGCGCGCCGATCGCGCGCAGGGGATCGACCGAACGCACGTACTCCGCCGAGACGACTTGGCGTTGGTCGCCATCCACCTCGACGAGGAAGTCCGTGGCGGACAGGTCGGTGACCTGCCGGCCGTTGCTGTCGAGCGCAGTGACGTCCACGCTGACCAGCTCGACACCAGCCCGAAAGACCGGCTGCGGGGCCGGTGGTTGCGGCGCCTGCGCCGACAGGAATGAGGCCGAGGCCAAGACAGCCGCGCCGACAATCAGGAATCGCATGACGAACCCTCGCCGCGCATCTTACCCGGGTCCCGGATCCCGGATCCCGGGACCCGGGACCCGTCTAGAATCTAGAGAGCATGTCTGTTCGCGACGTCATCATCGTCGGCGCCGGGCCATCGGGGCTCGCCACCGCCATTGCCGCCAAGCACTTCGGCCTCGACTACCTCGTCCTTGAAAAAGGGGCATTGGTCGACGGCATTGCGCGGTTTCCCCTCAACATGGTGTTCTTCACCACACCCGAGTTGCTGGAGATCGGCGGTATTCCGCTGACGACACCGTACGAAAAGCCGACGCGCGCCGAGGCGCTCCGTTACTACCGCAAGGTCGTCGACCTGTTCCAGCTCCAGGTATCGCTATTCGAGGAGGTCACCGAGATTGAGGCCGCCTCCGACGGGGGAGACCCCGGCTTCGGCGCGCCAAGCCGTTTTCTGGTGCACACCCGCAACGCGCGCGGCGTCACGCGCGTGCGCGAAGCACGCAATGTCGTGTTGTCGATGGGCTACTACGGCGCGCCGGTGATGTTGAACATCCCGGGCGAAGACCTGCCACACGTGTCGCATTTCTACCAGGAGGCGCACCACTACTATCGCCAGCGCGTGGTGATAGTCGGCGGCAAGAACTCCGCGGCCGAAGCCGCGCTCGAGATTCACCGCGCCGGCGGTCACGTCACCATCGTTCATCGTGGGTCTGCTTTTGGCGAGTCGATCAAGTACTGGGTGAAGCCCGACATCGAGAACCGCGTCAAGGAAGGCTCGATCGCCGCCCACTTCAACGCGAACATCGTCGAGATTCGCGCGACCGAGGTGGTGCTGGATAACGGGCACACGTTGCCGGCCGAAGGTGTCTTGCTGCTGACCGGTTACCGCGCCGACCCGGAGTTCATGCGGCGCGCGGGCGTCGACATCAACGCGGAGACGCTGGAGCCGAAGTACAGCGGCGAAACTTACGAGACGAACGTGCCAGGATTGTTCGTCGCTGGCGGCCAGCTGGCGGGGAAGAAAACGGGAACCGTGTTCATCGAGAACGGCCGGTTCCACGGGGAAGTGATCGCCAAGACGCTGGCTTCCCGTCTCGATCGGGCCCCCTGATTGTCTTTACAACGCGCGGGACGTTGACTAGCATGACGCGTCAAGCCCCCCAACCACATGGACGCGACCCGCCGCACCGTACTCGATGACGACTTCAGGTTCCTGCGGACACTTCGCGTCTTTGCGCAGTTGCCACCGCAGGATGTCGAACGGATCCTCGATCAATCGGTCCGCCGCCCCCTCCGGCGCGGCGAGTATCTGTTTCGCGAGGACGAGAGCAGCGGCAGCTGCTTCATTATCCGGACCGGCCGCGTGCAGTTATTGAAGCAGGTGGAGACATCACGCAAGCAGCTGGCGGTGCGGCGCTCAGGCGACCTCGTCGGTGAGATGGAATTGCTGTACGGGACGCCGCGCATGGCCGACGCCCTGGCGGCGACCGACCTGGACCTGTTCGAGCTGCCGCAGGCGACCTTTGACGCCCTCATTCCCGACGGCCGGTGCCGGGAAGCGATTTTCAATACGGCGACCGATCGCCTCCTGCAGTACCAGAACGCACTGGCGGAATCGGATCGCCGCGCCATCCAGGAACAGCTGCCCGCGCTGACGGCTCGCTGGATCAAGATGCGGCCTGGCCTGCTGCCCCGCGCCTACCCGTTCGTGGCCGCCGAGAGCCCATCGGCGGCGGGCGTCGCGTGCCTGGCGATGCTGGATCGGTACCATGGCCGCGACAGCGCCTGGGCGGCCCACCTGGAGCAGCTGCTGGCGGAAGGCCCGGCGGACACGCTCGTCTCGCTGAGCCGCAAGGCCGACGAGTTCGGCTATCTGACCCGGCTGATGCAGGTCGACGCCGCCTTGGCCGCCGGTCTGGCGCTGCCGGCGATCATCGAAGATGAAAATGGCGCGCCGGCGGTCCTGTTCAGCCTCGGCCGCCGTGGCGCGATAGTCGCCAGCCCGGCAGGAACGCTGCGGCACATCGCGCGGCCGGAATTCGAGGCGGCGTGGCGCGGCCAGGTGCTCACGGTGGCCCACGTGCCCGAGCGACCCTTCCGTCACCTGATGCGGGCCAACCGGCGGCTGGCGGCGTCGGTGGTGGCGGCGTCCCTGCTGATCACGGTCTTCGGCCTGGCCGGACCGTTGGCCGCCAAGATCGTTGTCGACCGCGTCATCGTCAATGCCGACACGGAGCTGTTAGGCCTGCTGGCGGTGGGCTTGCTGGCGGTTCTCGCGTTGCGCGTCCTGGCCGGCGTGCTGCGCGAGCAGCTGCTCGTGCATGCCACGCGACGCGCGGTCCTGTTTCTCCAGGTGCATCTCCTGGATCATGTGCTCAGGCTGCCGATCGGTGCGGCCCCGCACATCGGTGACGCGGCCGGCTTCCGGCGCACCGAGCGCCTGGTCGAGTCCGCGGTGGCGGCCGGCCTTCCGCTGGCGGCCGACACGTTGGCCGTCGCCATCGGCCTGGCCGTGGTGTTCGCATTGAGCCCACCGCTGGCACTGGTCGCGGCCGTCTTCATCGTGTCGTACGGCGTCAGGGGTCTGGCGTTCATGCCCTTGTGGCGCAGGAGCTCGGAAGCGACCGAATCCCGACCCTCGGCGCGGGAATACCTGATCGAACTGGTCGCCGGCATCCAGACCGTAAAAGCGCTCGCGTCGGAAACGCACTGCACCGCGCGCGGCACCCGGTTGATGCGGCAGTCGCGATTGCGCGAGCTGGACGAGGCCCGGTCCCGCGGTTCGCGGCATATGACCGGCACCGTCTTGCACCTCACGGCGGTGGCCGCGGTGCTCGGCTACGGCGCGTCGCTGACGCTTGCCGGCAGCGCGACAGCGGGGGATGTGGTCGCCTCGCTGGCGATCGTCAGTGGGTTGATCGCGCCGGTCGAGGCCCTGCTCGACGCCGCCGCCACCGCGACGCCGCTGCGGACCGCGGTGACCGCCGTGCAGCAACTGCTGGAACTGCCGCCCGAGGAGTCCGCCGGCCGCGGCGTGGCGTCGCGGGTCACCGGCCACGTCCGGTTGACGGACGTGTGCTTTCGCTATCCCGGCACGACCGAGGATGCGGTCACCGACCTGAACCTCGAAATCCTGCCGGGACAGAAGGTGGCCCTGGTGGGCCGGAGCGGATCGGGCAAGACCACGCTGGTCAACCTGCTCGTGGGGTTATTCGAACCGACGCGCGGCACGATTCACCTGGACGGCACGGACCTGATTGCCGTGCCGAAGCCGGCGCTGCGGCGGCAACTCGGTATCGTCGAACAACAGCCGTTCCTGTTCGAGGGCACCATTGCCGACAACATCTCGCGCGGCGATCCGTCGGTGACGCGCGAACAGGTGGTCCGCGCGGCGACGCTGGCGCAGGCGGACGGCTTCATCACGGCGCTGCCTCAGGGGTATGACACCGCGGTGGGCGAGCGCGGCGCCCGGTTGAGCGGCGGCGAGCGCCAGCGGCTCACGATCGCACGCGCGCTGGTCGCCGATCCGCGGCTGGTGGTCCTCGATGAGGCGACCTCGGCGCTTGATGCGGAGACGGAACAGGCCCTCTACGGCTCACTCGAACAGGCGCTGGCCGGGCGGACCTTGATCGTGATCGCGCACCGCCTCAGCACGATTCGCCACGCCGACGTCATCGTGGTGCTGGAGCGGGGCCGGATCGTCGAAGTTGGCAGCGATCGCGAGCTGATGGCCCGGCGCGGGCTGTTTTACTACCTCGCCACACGAACTGTGTAACTATGCACACCCCCACCGAACAGTCGGACATCGTGTATGAAGTCCCCTCGCTCCTCCGGCGTGGCGTCGTCTACCTCCTTGCGCTGGTGATGGTGGGCGCCATCGGGCTGCTGGCCTTTGGGCAGGTCGCGGTGGTGGTGAACGGACGCGGCCGCATCGTCCCCGAGGGCGACGTCGTCCTGGTGCAGGCCCTGCAGCGCGGGGTCGTCAAAGCCGTGCTCGTGCGCGCCGGCGACCGGCTGCCCGCGGGAGCGCCCCTGGTTAATCTCGATATTTCCGAAGCCGGCGTGGCCCTGACCGAGCTGAGGCAGCGGGCCGCCGTTCAGCAGGAGCAGCTCGAACGAATCCGCGCCACCGTGACGTTTATCGATGGCATTCTGGCCGACCCGCGACGGGCGTTGCAGGCGTCGCCGCGGCAGGCCGTGGCGACCGTCGGCGAGGTGATGCACTTGGTGAACGAGCTCGAGAACACACAGGCGAAAGCGGACGGTGCGGAGGCGGCGGCGCGGAACTGGCCGGCGCGGCGCGGTGGCATGTTGCGCGACATCGATCTCACGCGCGACAACATCCGCGTGAACGAGGCGAGCCATGCCAGCCAGGCGCGGCTTCTGCAGAGTACGGAGGCGGCCCTCGTCCAGAAGCGCGCGCAACTCGACAGCTATCGCAGCCTCGCCGAACGACGGCTGCTATCGGCGCTCGAACTCGGCGCCGAAGAAGAAAAATTCCGTACCGCAGAAGCCGCCGCCGCCGAAGCGCGCCGCCGCTACGAACAGCTCGCCATCGACATCTCAAATCAGAAGATCAAGCTGCAGGAACTGCAGGGCCGTCTCGAGGGCGAACCGGCGGCGCGCCAGGCCGCCGCGCGCCAGGCCCAGAACACGATGCGTCAGACGCTGGCGCTGCTGCGCGAGGAACGCGCGAACCTCGACATCAAGGCCCGCGAACTCGACGGCTCGCTCACGGGGACGCAGGCGCGGTTGGGCGTCGCCGAAAGCCAGGCGTCGTTGGCCTCCGTCACCACACCGGTGGCGGGCATCGTCGCCGAGATGAAGGTGACCAGCACCGGCGAGGTGCTCGAGCTGGGCGCGCTCGTGGCCACGATCGTGCCGGAGGGCGTGCCGCTGGTCGTGGAGGCCGACGTCCCGAACCGCGACGTCGCGTTCGTGAGGCCCGGCATCGAGGGACGCATCAAGGTCGACGCGTATCCGTTCCACGAATTCGGCACCCTGGCGGCGCGCGTGCAGACGGTGCTGCCGGCCCTCGGCACCGACAACAGCTTCACCGTGAAGCTGCAGCTGCTGGACACGTCGATCGGCACGCGCGGTGAGCGGCTGCCGCTGTTCCCGGGACTCGCGGTGCAGGCAGAACTCCTGACCGCGAAACGGCGGCTGCTGGATCTGCTCCTCGAGTCGCGGGCGCCGGCAGCGCGCCCGCCGGGCCGGCCGTGAGCGCGACGCGACCGATCGATCTCCTGAGGACGATCCGGCCCTTTGCGGCACTGTCAGACGAGGTCCGCCGTGCCGTGCTCGATCGGTGCGAGCTGGTGACCCTGCAGGCGGGCGCCAGCCTGATCGCGTCGGGCGAGGTGCCGCGCGCGCTCTCGATGGTGGTCGCGGGTCAGTTGCGTGTGCTCGGCGGGCGCCACCAGGAACAGTCGTCGCCAATCGACGTGCTCGGTAGCGGCGCGATGGTCGGTGAGTCGCTGCTCGATTCCGCACCGGCGCCGTTTTCAGTGCACACGCTCGCGGATTGCGAACTGCTGCAGTTGAGCGACGTCAGCCTGGCTCGCCTCGTCGCGGCGGAACCGCGGTTCGAGGCGGCCATCCGCGAGCACCTGGCGTGGCGCGCCGTGCCGGACCGGCCGATGCCCGCCCGAGTCGCCGAGCGCGCACCCGCGGGCGCCGAACCCCACGTCGCCCCGCCGGACGCCGTTGATCAAGCAGCCCCCGCCGCCGCCGCCGGGTCGCGGCGATCGCTTCGTGAAACCATCGCCCCGTTTGCGACCTACGTCAGGCCCCTCTATCCGATCGTCGGCGAACTGATCGCGGTCTCCGTCATCATGCAGTTGCTGGCGCTGCTGTTACCGATTTTTGCCCGGTTGATGGTCGACGATGTGGTGGCTCGCGCGGACGGGCGCTGGCTCGAGCCGGCGCTGTTCGCCATCGCCGGCGTGCTGCTGCTGTACTTCCTGGCCGCTACCTCACGGGGATACCTCGCCGACTTCATCGCGCGGCAGGTGGATGCCCGGGTAGTCGCCGACGTCTACAAGCATCTGCTGAGGCTGCCGATGCGGTTTTTCGAAACCCGCCAGACCGGCGACGTCGTGGGCACCTTCGACGACCTCGGGCGCGTCACGGAATTCGTGACCCGCGCCGGCATCTGGTTCTTTATCGACCTGGTGACCGCGGTCCTCTACGTCGCGCTGATGGCGCACTACAACGGCTGGCTCACCGCGCTGGCCGTGGGCCTGGTGGCGGCGGAGGTGGCGACGCTGTTTTTCGTGACGCCCTGCCTGCAGCGGGGATTTGGCACGTTCGCCCGCCAGGAAGTCGACAGCGACAGCCTGCTGATCGAGTTGCTGGCCGGGCTTAAGACTATCAAGATGCTGGCCACCGAGCCCTTTGTCCGCTGGCGCATGCACAACCGTCTGGCGCGCATGGCGAACACGTCCCTGGCGACCTTGAAATACCGCACCATCAGCAGGGTCGTGACCGACATCGTCACTGGCGTCGGCATGCTGAGCGTGCTCCTGATCGGGACGATCTTCGTGCTCGATGGCCGGATGACGATCGGTGAGCTGGTGGCGTTCGGCATGTTGACCCACGGCCTGACGGCACCGTTTGCCCAGCTCGTCACCGTCTGGGACACGGTGCAGAGCACCGCGCGATCGGTGCAGCGTGTGCATGACGTGCTCAGTCATCCCGCTGAGACGGCGTCACGTCCGTCGCCCGATCAGCTGGTGTTGCACAGGCTGCAGGGGCACGTCAGGTTCGAGGCGGTCTCGTTTCGCTACCCGGAGACCTCGGTCGACGTGCTGCGCGACGTCAGCTTCGAATGCTACGGCGGGCAGCGCATTGCCATCCTGGGACGCAGCGGGTCTGGCAAGTCGACGCTGGTCCGGCTGCTGCTCGGCTTGCAGAGCCCCTCGTCCGGCGAGATCTCGATCGACGGGTCCCCGTTGAGCGAGATCTGGCTCCCCGCGCTGCGCCGGCAAATGGGCGCCGTGCTGCAGGACACGGTGCTGTTCCGAGGCTCGATCCGCGACAACATCAGCCACACCATGCCGTCCGCCCCGCTGGGTGAGGTGGTGGCGGCGGCGACGCTGGTCAACGCGCACCGGTTCGTCGCGGCGCTGCCGGCCGGCTACGACACGCAACTCGAGGAGAACGGCGCCAACCTGAGCGGCGGCCAGCGCCAGCAGATCGCCATCGCCCGCGCGCTGCTGCACCTGCCCGGGGTGATCGTGCTGGACGAGGCGACCTCCAGCGTCGACAACGAATCGGCCCGGCTGCTGCAGCAGAACCTCGACATCGCCTTCAAGGATGCCACGATCATAACCGTCACCCAGCGGTTGGAGGCTGCTCGCACCGCCGACCTGATCCTCGTGCTCGATCGCGGGGCGATCGTCGAGCAGGGGGCACATGACGATCTGATCGCCCGCGAGGGTGCGTATTACCAGTTGATGTTGTCCCAGGCGCTTTGAAGCGCCCCGTCACGCGCAAGGAATGGATTGATGACACACCGAGCACTTGCGGCCGTTCTGCTATTGGCGACGGCCAGTCCTGCACTCGCGCAAGCACCGGCTGATGCGGGCAGTCCGCAGATGGCGCCGCAGGAATTCGCGCCCACGCCCCCGTATCGCGAGCAGGCCGAAGCCCGCGGCCGCGTCGTGCTGATGACCGTGGAGGACGTGGTGCGCCGGGCGATTGCCAACAACCTGGACGTGCTGATCGAGCGATACAACGTGCAACTCGCGCAGCAGCGGCTGGTCGGGGCCCGCGGCGCCTACGATCCTGTCTTCTCAATCGCTTCCACGCGGGGAAGCACCACCAATGCGCTCACCGCGGCCACCGGCGCCACGACCATTCCCACGGAACAGTTCGACTCGCTGACCGGAGCATCCACCTTGAGACAGACCATGCCCGGTGGCACCAGCGCGTCGCTGACGGTCAGTGGTCAACGCATCGCGACGACTAACCCCTCGTCTTTGCTGACCCCGGTCTACGGGTCGGCGGTGACGGCATCGGTGACGCAGCCGCTGCTGCGCGGGTTCATCCACACGGCTCCTGGACGGCAGGTGGGCCTCTCAGAATTGGAGACCCGGATTGCCGGTGCCCAGTACCGTCTCCGCATCACCCAAGTGATGCAGCAAGTGCTCAATCAGTACTGGGAGCTGGTCTTTGCGATCGAGAGTTACGAGGCGCGGCGACAGTCGAAGGCCGTGGCGCTGCTGCAATACGAGAGCGCGTCGGTGCGCGTGCAGAACGGGCTGCTGACGCCAGTGGCCTTGACGGCGGCGCAGGCAGAGATCGCCAGTCGCGAGCGCGATTTGCTGCAGGCGCAGGTGCTGATCATCAACGCCGAGAACGGGCTCAAGCAGCTGCTGGCCGAAGACCCGGGGTCGGTGATCTGGGAGGGGTCAATCATTCCCAGCGATCGCCCCGCAGTCGACGCCCCGCCGATGCCGCTCGTCGAAGCGCAAGCGCTGGCGAGAACGCGCCGGCCGGAACTCGAACAGGTCGGTCTGCAGCTGGCGCAGAACAGTATCGACAAGATCTTTTTTACCTGGGAAGCGCGGCCCTCGGTCAACCTCGGAGCCGCCGTGTCCGCGGTTGGTCGCGCCGGAACGGTCCTTCAACGGACGGCCGACGGACGGGTCCCGGATCCTGAGAACCCGGCGTTTGGCCGCTTCGAGACGGCGTTGCGGCAGCTCTGGAACCGCGACTTTCCGGCGTGGACATTCAGCCTCAACGTGCAAGTGCCGATCGGCAACCGGACGGCCGAAGCGCAACTGGTCCAGGCCCGCATCGCGGGCGAGCGCCTGTCCACGCAGTTGGCGAAGCTGCAACAGTCGGTGAGCCTGGAAGCGCAGAGTGCCTGGCAGGTCATTGCCGTGCAGCGCAAGAGCCTCGAGGCAGCGCGGCTGACGGCGCGGCTGTTCGAACAGCAGCTGGAGGCGCAGCGGGCACGATACGACTCCGGGTTCTCGAGCGATTTCGAGCTCCTCAGATATCAGCGGGATCTCGTGGATGCCCGGGTCCGCGAGCTGCGGGCGCTGGTGGATCTCCAGCAGGGCGTGATTGCGCTGCAACGCGCCACCGACACGCTGCTCGACGACTTGAAGATCCCAACCCCGCGCTAGACAGTGGGTCTTGTCAGATTCCAAGGCGAGAGGCCTGCCTCACGTCGTTGTCGTCGGTGGCGTGGGCGGAGGGCTTGGCGTGAGGGCCAGGCACGACAAAGCAGTTCGAGTGATGTTCATTGAGACCTCGTCCGGAACGTGCCCATACGACGCTCCGCGCGGCCGAGCCCCAAGCCCCAAGCCCCAAGCCTGTAGAATCAGTAGACATGTCCGTTCGCGACGTCCTCATCATCGGGGCCGGGCCTTCCGGGCTCGCCACCGCCATTGCCGCCAAGCATTTCGGACTCGACTACCTCGTGCTTGAGAAGGGCTCGCTTGTCGACGGGATCGCGCGGTTTCCCACCAACATGGTGTTCTTCACGACGCCCGAACTGCTCGAAATTGGCGGCCTTCCGCTGACGACGCCGTACGACAAGCCGACGCGCGCCGAGGCCCTTCAGTACTACCGCAAGGTCGTCGACACGTTTCAGTTGCACATCTCATTGTTCGAAGAGGCGACGGAGGTCGAATCCCCGACCACTCCGGGTGAACCGTTTGCGGTGCACACGAAGACCGTCCGCGGTGTCACGCGCGTGCGCGAGGCACATAACGTCGTCCTGGCCATGGGCTACTACGGCGCCCCCGTCATGCTCAACATCCCCGGTGAGGACCTGCCGTACGTCTCGCACTTCTACCAGGAGGCGCACCCGTATCTATCGCCAGCGCGTGGTGATTGTTGGCGGCAAGAACTCCGCGGCCGAGGCGGCTCTGGAGATTCACCGCACCGGCGGACACGTCACGATCGTGCATCGCGGCGCGGCGTTCGGCGACTCCATCAAGTACTGGGTCAAGCCCGACATCGAGAACCGGGTGAAGGAAGGATCGATCGCGGCACACTTCAACGCGAACGTCGTCGACATTCGCCCAACCGAGGTCCGCGTCGAAGGCGTTGGTGGAGGCAACCCTTCAGGGTTGCCTGAGTCGATCGCGGCAGACGCCGTGCTGCTGCTGACCGGCTATCGCGCCGATCCAGATTTCACACCGCCGGTGCCGGCTATTGGGTGCCGGCCCACACCAACTATCCGAGGCGGCCGCTGTACGAGATCTTGCGGCGAGCGGCGGCGGAACGTCCCGAGTTGCCGGCGACGACGTTCCTGGGCGCGGACCTGACCTTTGGCGACCTCAAGGAGAAGGTCGATCGGCTGGCCACGGCACTCGCGCGTCAGGGCATCGTGAAGGGCGACCGCATCGGCATCATGTTGCCCAACTGCCCGCCGTATGTGATCGGCGTGTTCGCCGTCTTGCGCCTCGGCGCCACCGTCGTCAACATCAACCCGGCGTACACGCCGCCCGAGGTCGCGTTCATCCTGCGGGATTCGGGTGTGCGCATGGTCCTGACGCTGGACGTGCTGGCGCCGGTGCTCGCGGCTCTGCGGCCCGCGACGGCGCTCGAGACCATCGTGATCACGTCACTCGGCGAGTACTCGCCCGCCGCCGCGCCGCCGGCCGCTCAGCCGGACGTCGTCCGGCTGGCGGACCTGATCGCCGAAGGCTCGCCGATCGACCTGCCACGCGTGCCGATCGATGCCGACGTCGACGTGGCGGTGCTGCAGTACACCGGCGGCACCACCGGCGTGCCGAAGGCCGCCATGCTGACGCATCGCAACATCTTCGCCAATACGATTCAGACCGAGTTGTGGCATTCCCGCGGCGTCGAGCGCGGGCACAATCGGTTCCTGCTGGTGATCCCGTATTTCCACATCGACGGCCTGACGGTCGGCATGATGCGCGGCATCTGGCAAGGCGCGCGGCAGATCCTGATCCCGAAGTACGACGTCGAGGCCGTGCTGACGGCGCTGCGCGACTACCGGCCGACCTGCTTCCCGGCGGTGCCGACGATCTTCGTGTCGCTGCTCAATCATCCGCGCCTGCGTGAGTGCCACCTCGATCGCGTGGGCACCTACCACAGCGAATCGGCGCCGCTGCCGGTCGAAGTGCTGGAGAAGTGTGAACCTTCACCGCGATCGCGCGAGCTGCGCGAGCGCCTGCTCGCATTCTTCGATCGGCATATCTACCCGAACGAGGCGCTGTTTCACGAACAGATTCACCAGGAGCGCTGGCGGGTGGCGCCGATTGTCGAGGAACTCAAGGCCAGGGCGCGCGACGAAGGATTGTGGAATCTGTTTCTGCCTGAAAGCGCGCACGGCGCGGGCCTGACCAACCTCGAATATGCCCCGTTGTGCGAGGTGATGGGCCGCTCGCTTGCCTTCGGGCCGGAGGTCTTCAACTGCTCGGCCCCGGACACCGGCAACATGGAGGTGCTGGCGCGCTACGGCACGCCCGCACAGCAGGCGCGATGGCTCACGCCGCTGCTCGAGGGCCGCATCCGGTCGTGCTTCGCCATGACCGAACCAGACGTCGCCTCGTCTGACGCCACCAACATCCGCTCAACCATCGTCCGGGATGGCGACCACTACGTGCTGAACGGGCGGAAGTGGTGGATCTCCGGCGCCGGCGATCCGCGCTGTCAGATCGCCATCTTCATGGGGCAGAGCAACCCTGACGCGCCGGCCCACAAGCGCCAGTCGATGATCCTGATGCTGATGGACACCGCGGGCATCACGATCAGGCGCATGTTAACCGTGTTCGGCTATGACGACGCGCCGCATGGGCACGCGGAGATCACGTACGAGGCCGTGCGGGTGCCGGCCGGGAACATGCTGCTCGGCGAAGGCCGCGGCTTCGAGATCGCGCAAGGGCGGCTCGGGCCCGGCCGCATTCACCACTGCATGCGGCTGATTGGTCTCGCCGAGCGCGCGCTCGAGACGATGTGCCGGCGCGTCAAGTCACGCGTGGCGTTTGGCAAGACCCTGGCCGAGCAGGGCACCATTCGGCGCGACATCGCGGAATCGCGGATCGACATCGATCAGGCTCGCCTCCTGACGCTGCGCGCGGCGCATTTGATGGACACCGTGGGGAACAAGGCGGGGTCAGCCAGGACACCTTCCTCGCGCACGCGTGGGCCTCGGCGCGCACGCTGCGGCTGGCGGATGGCCCCGACGAAGTGCACCTGGAGAGCGTGGCGAAACTCGAACTGCGGAAGGACTGGTGACGTGGCGATTTAGCCCTGAACATGCCTGGTGCTGACGACGACCGGACCGTGGCAGAATCTGTCTTGTGCCGACTCCTTCGAACTTGCCCGACTGGGAACGGCTGCTTGCCGCGGAGCGCCACCTCCAGCACGTGTTGCCAGGTTCAATCCTGGTCGGTGGCACCGCCGCGGCCGTCCATGCCGGCCATCGTGTCAGCCTCGACGGCGACCATGTGCTGAATGACCTGCGCGAACGCTTCGACGAGGTGCTCCGCACTCTCGAAGCGGCCGCCGGGTGGGAGACCGCTCGTGTGCAGCGGCCCGTCGTCATCCTCGGTCAAATGGATGGAGTGTTGACCGGAATCCGGCAGCTCCGCCGCACGGTGCCCCTGGAGACGGAGGAGATTGCCGGACTTCGCGTGCCGACTCTTCCCGAGATGGTCCGCATCAAGGGATGGCTTCTGGTCACTCGCCATACCGTCCGCGACTATCTGGATACCGTCGTGCTGCTCGAGCGGCTTGGCGACTCCGGGATCGGCGATGCGCTCGGTCGGTTCGACACGATCTACGCGCAGCCCAGTGGCGCGTCTCCGCTCGCCGAACTGTCCGAACGACTGGCGACGGCGGCGCCCTCGGACGTGGCCGCGATTGACCTCCATTCGTACCGTGGCCTCCGTCCTCCCTGGAACGACTGGGCGCACATCGTTGCGCGAGGGCGTGCGTGGGCCGTGGCGGTGGCGCGTGTCGCCATGGAGGGGACGTCATGACCTCGCCGTTCAGTCAATCTCCCGCCATGTGGAATCGATCGGCGTGGGACTGGCGGAGCGACGAAGCGCTGGCGCAAGTGCTCGACCGAGGCACACTGCCGGATTGGCGCGAGATCTACCAGCGAGCGAAGGTCGATCCAGGGCTCCGCGTTCGTGTCCACCGCCTGGTGCTGACGGTGCCGCTGCCGTTGCCGCGGTTCTGGCTGTCTGCGCTCGCCAGTCTCGGCGAGCGTGTGGACGTCGGCGAGAGCGTGCCGGACTACTACAGCCGAACGTCCGTGTAGCACCCCACCGGGGAATTCGCTGTGACACGCCGAACATCCCTACCGACGGCCGAGTTGTGTCGCCCAGTTCAACACGACGTCGATGTGCGTGACGCCTGCTTCGGGGTGGATCTGCTGGACCCGCAGCAGGCGACGGCTGTCGAGAGAGATGTCGTAGGGGGTGTTGCTGTTTACGGAGGTCTTGAACCGGCCCTCGAACTGGACGCGCGGAACGCTGGCGGAAAACGCCGCGCCGGTCGTGACGTCCGCAGCCATGACCCGGTTGTCGAGCGAATCGAAATACAACGTGCGGCCGTCCCTCGGCCACAGCGGAAAACTGCCTCCAGTGGTCGACACCTGCTTGCGCGGTCCCGGGCCCGGGAACGGCTGCACGTACACTTCTACTCGCCCTGAGACTTCTGACTCGAAGGCCAGCCACTTGCCGTCCCTGGAGACCACTCCGTTCAATGCCCGTTCAGCGGCGGCGAACATTAACTCCGGCCTGGCCGTCTTTGCGTCCGTCTTCAATGGCAACTTCCAGATTGCGACCCCCCCCGAGCCGCCCTCGTTGAAAAGCAGCCACTCGCCGTCAGGCGAGACTGACGTCGCGGTCTGAACCACATCGATCTTCTCGGTCAGGCGTTCCTCGACACCGGTCCCATCGGCGGCCTTCCTGTAGAGGTTCCTGAAACCGCCGCGTGTGCCTCGGTAGATTACGTGCGTGCCGTCCGTCGTCCAGAGCGGCGCCTGGCTGCTGCCGTTGGTGATGAACGGCGTCAGGGTCTGTCGCGCGAGGTCCACCATCCAGAGCGTCACCAGGCCTTCGAAGACCTGCACAATCGCCTGGCGCCCGTTCGGCGACAGCACCACGCTTTCGTACTCGCGCTCAGGGAGTGTCAGCGCCTCGGTCCTGCCTGAGTGATCCACCCAGACCACGCGATTCAAGGTACGTGACTGGCCCCCAGCCAGGTACACCAGCGTGCCGTTGTTTGACACGCCGTACGCCAGCGCCGTTTCGTTTTCCAGGCGCGGCAGCTCGGCCATCGCGACTGGCACCGCTCCCGCCAGGCTTGTTTGTGGTGGCGCCCATGGCACCGCAAACAAGGCATCGCGATTGCCATAGAGCAGATGGGAACTCACATACCACGGCGTTGCTCCGCCCTGAATCAGCGAGTGGCGTTCACCCGTCGCGGCCGACTGCGACACCACGTGCCGTTGGTCCTGGCCTGGCCCCGTCAATGCTGAAAAGAGGATGGTGTGCTGGCCGGGAATCGCCCGCGGCCAGCGATGGCTGGTTTCCCCTTTCGTCCGATCGAGGCTGGTGAACTCGGTGGCGGTTCCGCCCGCTGCGGAGACCTTCCAGATGCTGCCCGCCTGCGTCGGGGTGAAGTAGATGATGTCGTTTGAGTCCCAGGTGCCTCCACGTGCGTCCGGCGCGTCCGCAAGGGACTGCAGCGCGGCGCCACCGATGGCGATCTTCTTCAGTTTGCCTTGCGCGAAGAACCCGATCCAGCCGCCATCTGGAGAAAAGAAGGGCGTCTTCGCGCCATCAGTGCCGGCCAGCGCCGTGGGTTCGCGTTCGGACAGTGCCCGCAGGTACAACCTCGGGACGCCGTCTCGCAGAGCGGCATAGACGACGGTCGTTCCGTCGGGCGAGACTGCCATCGGCAGCTGATCTGTCCAATTGAGTTGGTCGCCTTCAGGCAAGGTGATGCTCAGGCGCGACACGGCACCGGCCGACGCCGGCGCGGATTGAGGAGCCCAGAACCGCATCACGCCAGCGGTGGCGAGCACCGCCACGGCGATGAGGCCGGCCGCGACCGGCCAACCGACCGACCGCGTGCGCGCGGCCGGCATCGCGACCGAGGCCGGGCCCGACATCGTCGATCCGGAATGCGTCCGATCGCTCAGCAGGAAGCGCACCACCGACATGTCGGACAGCCGCTCGGCGCGATTCTTGATGAGGCAGCCTTCCACCAGTTCGCGTACGGCAGCGGGTGCGGCAGCGGGGAAGAGTTTCCAGTCGGGTTCACCGCGAACGATCGCCGCGAGGATCTCGGTGAGATCGTCGCCTTCGAACGCCCGCCGGCCCGTCAGCATCTCGTACAGCACGCAGCCGAACGCCCAGACGTCGGCGCGTTTGTCTGCCGCGCGGCCCTTGGCCTGCTCCGGGCTCATGTACCCGGCGGTCCCCAGGATGATCCCCGCCTGTGTCGCCGCCATCGTCATCGTCGGCGAATTGGCGGTCTCGGACACGGCTTCCGCTTCGAGGGCTTTGCCGAGGCCGAAGTCCAGGACCTTGACGACACCTTCGGCCGTGACCATCACGTTGCCCGGTTTGAGGTCGCGATGGATGATGCCGCGCTCGTGGGCCGCGGACAGCGCGTCGGCGATCTGGCGCGCGATGGCCATGGTCTCCGCCAGGGGCAGCGCGCCTTCCTTCAGCACATCGCCGAGGGTGCGACCGTCAACGAACTCGAGTACCAGGTACTTCGCGCCCTGAACTTCTTCCAGGCCGTGGATGGCTGCGATGTTCGGGTGATTGAGCGACGCGAGCAGTTGCGCCTCGCGCTCGAAACGGCCGACTCGTTCCGAATGCTATGCGAACAGGTCATGCAGCGCCTTGATCGCCACGGGGCGGTTGAGGCGTGTGTCGTTCGCGCGATAGACCGCGCCCATTCCGCCTTCGCCCAGCTTTGCCACGACTTCGTATGGCCCGAGGCGGGTACCAGAAACCAGTGACATCCTTATCGTCCCCTTGGCGGAAGCAGCGCCGGCCAATCGAGTATGACCTGCACCGGGGCGTCAGTAGAGAAGGCCTTCGTCCCGGTGCCAATGGGCGCGACGAGCTCGTACGGTCCAGAGCGGATGCCTGCGGTCTGGGACATCGGGTCCGGGAGATTCTATCCGCGATCCAATCCGCCGCGGTCGCGGGAAGGACCGGCCCCGCCTGAGAAGCCGTTCATGCGTGCCGGGCCTGAGAACGGCCCTGATGTGAAGCGGAGAGGCCACTAATTCAGCTGCGGCGGCACACGCCGGCGCCAATCACCAAGTCGCAAGATCACCACATCACCACATCACCAAGTCATCACATCAGATTTCGAGCAGCCACCCGTGGCGATCGGCGATACGGCCCGAGCGGATGCCTTCGAGCTCCGCGCCCACTTTGGCGAGCACCGAATCCGGCGTCAGTGCCCGCACCGTGATCTCGCGGTCCTTGTGACGAATGCGGCCGAGCGGCGCAATCACCGCCGCCGTGCCGACGCC
>SHUG01000004.1 GCA_009694735.1 Acidobacteriota bacterium
GACGCGAGCATGCTGCCCATCAGGGATCCGAACGTCGACACCATCACCACCACGGCGATGAACGAGACGCCGGCCTGCCCGAACAGCGCGCCCATGGTGTCGGCGGCGATCAGCGGCGAGCTAGCCATCTTTTCAATTGGACTCACATACAAGTAGGCGGCGTTGGCGAGCACGTAGATGGCGATGATCATCACGGTGCCGACGATGATCGATCGCGGCAGGTTGCGCTGCGGGTCCTTCACCTCGCCGCTGGCAAACGTCAGGTCCGCGAACCCGTCGTAGGCCCACATTACCGAAATCAGCGCCAGGCCAAACACCCCGGCGTCGACCGCGGCGCCGTTCGAGGCCAGGTGGCTGAACGACGCGCCGGCATCACCGCCCAGCAGGAACGAGGCGGCGACGAGCAGCGTCAGCGCGCCGAATTTGGTCACGGTGGAAATGCCGGCAAACAGCGCTCCCAACTGAACGCCGACGATGTTTGTCAGGCCGGCGAAGATGATCGCGCCGGCGGCAAGATAGTCGGCCCAGGCCGGATGGGCGATGGGATCGAGGCCGAACACCCGCATGAAGTACTCGCCGAACACCGATGAGATGCCGCCGAGCGCCGCCGCGCGAATCAGCACGAGCTGTGCCCACCCGTAGAGAAAGGCGTATGGCCGGCCCCAGCCCTCGCGCAGGTACACGTACATGCCGCCGGTCTCGGGCATCGCCGCGGACAGTTCCGCGAAGGCCAGCGCGCCGCACAGCACGATGATGCCGCCGAGGATCCAGACGCCCATCATCAACATGGGATCGGGCACCCGCGTGGCAATGCCGGCCGGTGTGCGGAAGATGCCGCCGCCAATGGTGATGCCAATGATGAGGCCGATTGAACTCAACAGGCCGAGGCGGCGGACGAGGGTTGCCATTGGGGGGAACTATAGTGGAAACCACGAAGAGCCCGCCCCTCCAGCCGATTCGGCTTTTGTTCTTTGTTCGCCCTTTCGTTCAATGATCGTGTAGCATTGCACACGATTACCCATGGCGTCAGACCCGACGACGCTGCCCGCGCGGCGTTCGCAGGAACAAAAGCAAGTAGCCCTTCAGAGCGCCCTTCAGGTCCTGGCCTCTGGCTCGGCGCTCGACCGCCCCGATACTCCTGATGAGGTTGTGACCGCGGTACGGCGGCTGCCTGCTGTCGAGGCGGCGTACGCGCCGTTTCCCGCCGGCATCGACCCGCGGCTGCGTGCCGCGTTCGAGGCGCGTGGCGTACAACAGCTCTACACCCACCAGGCCGAGGCCTTCGAGCTGGTCGCGCAAGGGCGCCAGGTCGTAGTCACGACACCGACGGCATCGGGCAAGACGTTGTGCTACAACCTGCCCGTTCTCGATCGCATCCTGAAGAACCCGGCCACCCGCGCGCTGTATCTGTTTCCGACCAAGGCGCTGGCGCAGGACCAGATGGCCGAACTGCACGAGCTGGTCGGCGCCATCGGTAGCGTCAGCGGTGAGGAGATCGGTGTCCACACCTACGACGGCGACACGCCGCAGGACGCCCGCCGCACCATTCGCGCGCGGGCGCACATCGTGCTCAGCAACCCCGACATGGTGCACTCCGGAATCCTTCCGCACCATCCGCGCTGGGCGAAGCTGTTCGAAAACCTCCAGTTCATCGTCATTGACGAACTGCATGCGTATCGCGGGGTCTTTGGCAGCCATCTCGCCAATGTGCTGCGCCGCCTGCAGCGCATTTGCCGGCACTACGGCTCGAACCCGCAGTTCATCTGCTCGTCGGCGACCATTGCCAACCCGTCGGAGCTGGCCGAACGGCTGGCCGAGCGGCCGTTCTCGCTGGTCGCCAGGAGCGGCGCGCCACGGGGCGAGAAGTTTTTCGTGTTCGTCAATCCGCCGGTCGTCAATCGCGAACTTGGCATTCGGCGATCCTACGTCGCCGAATCGCGGCGCGTCGCCGGCGAGTTCCTGCGCCGCAATCTCCAGGTGATCGTGTTCGCGCAGAGCCGGCTCACCACCGAAATTCTGACGACCTACTTGAAGGAAGACTTCGAGGATGTGCCCGGCATGCCCGAGCGCATTCGCGGCTATCGCGGCGGCTACCTGCCGCTGCGTCGCCGCGAGATCGAGAAGGGCTTACGCGCCGGCCAGGTGCGCGGCGTGGTCTCGACCAACGCGCTTGAACTCGGCATCGACATCGGCGCGCTCGATGTCTGCGTCATGGCCGGCTACCCCGGAACGATTGCCTCCACGTGGCAACGAGCGGGACGGGCGGGCCGGCGGAGCGGGCAGTCGGCGGCGGTGATGGTGTCATCGAGTGCGCCGATCGATCAGTTCGTCGTGAGGCATCCCTCGTATTTCTTCGACGCCTCACCGGAACACGCGCTGGTCAATCCTGACAACCTGCACATCCTGGTGGATCACGTGAAATGCGCGGCGTTCGAGTTGCCGTTCACCACCGACGAGACCTACGGCCAGGTCAACGTCCAAGAGGTGCTCGGTGTGCTGCAGGAGTCGGGTCTCGTGCACCGGTCGGGTCACACAGACGAGGCGGGGCAGTGGCACTGGACGAGCGAGTCGTACCCGGCCAACGCCGTGAGCCTGCGGTCGATTTCCTCCGACAACTTCGTCATTACCGATCACACCAGCGGCGCCAAGGTGATCGGCGAGACCGACTTCACCAGCGCGCTCTCGACGCTGCATCCCAAGGCCATCTACCTGGTGGAAGGGAAGATCTTCCAGGTCGAGGAGCTTGACTTCGTCGGCCGCAAGGCGCACGTCAAGGAAGTGGACTGCGATTACTACACCACGGCCATTACCAACACGAAGGTGACGATCCTGGATCGCTTCGCGCCGGACTCGCCCAGCGTGGCGCTGCACGGCGAGGTGCACGTGGTGTCGCGCGTGGTCGGGTTCAAGAAGATCAAGTTTCACACCAACGAGAACGTCGGCTCTGGCGAACTGGATCTGCCCGAGCAGCAGATGCACACGACGTCGTACTGGCTCGAGATTCCGCTGTCGGTGGTGAACGCCCTGCCGTATGCCGCCGACGATCGGCGCGACGGTGTGGTGGGGCTTGCCTTTGCCATGAAGCAGGTGGCGCAATTGCTGCTGATGTGCGATGCGCGCGACGTCGGCCTGTCGGTGAACGCGGGGGAAGAAAACAAACCGGGTTTCTTTTCTGTCCCGCGCATCTTCATCTACGACGCCTACCCCGGGGGCATTGGCTTCAGCGCTCCGCTGTGGGGCATGCAGCAGGCGTTGCTGTCGAAGACCAGCGCCCTGATTGCCGGATGTGACTGCGAAACGGGCTGTCCGATGTGTGTCGGCCCGATTGGCGAGACCGGGCCGCTGGCCAAGACGGTGGCGCTCCGCCTGCTCGAGCACTTGCTGGCTCAGGACTTGTCCACCATAGCCTCCGGCGCCCCAGGCGACACGCCGGACGCGACGGTGGAGGTTCCGTTCTAGCCATGTCGACCCTCGACCGGCTGCGCGGGATCGTTCAAGGCACGCGCCCGTCGGCAATCCCTGTTGTCTCGCCAGAGCTAGAGCGTTCGGAGAGCGATGGCTTTAGCCATCGCTTGCCGAGACCGGCGACGGCTGAAGCCGTCGCCCTCCGAACGTCTCGCGCCGCCGAGCCCCTCCGAGCGTCCAGCGCAGCATCGGCTCTGGGTGGGACCGTCGTCGAACGGGCCGAAGGCGCCGTCATCCTCGTCGATCGCGAATACCGCGCCGACGACCGGCACGGCCGCCGCCGCATTGGCGACATCGTCGAGACGATCGAAGAAGGTCGGGACGCGCTGGCCACCATGACGCGCGCCTGGCCCTCTGCGACAGGGGTTGGTGGCACCCTCCTGTTCCTCGACCTCGAAACCACTGGCCTCTTCACCGGCGCCGGCACTCAGGCGTTCCTGGTCGGCTGCGCGGCTATCGACGGCGACGCCATTCGTGTGCGGCAGTTCCTGATGCCCGGCTTCGAGCATGAACGAGCGGTGTTGAACGCCACCGCGGAGTGGGCGGCCACCCACGGCGCCCTGGTGACCTACAACGGCAAGACGTTCGACGTGCCGTTGATCGAGACGCGCTTCCTGTTTCATCGCCTGCCGTTCCCGCTGGCTGACGTGCCGCACCTCGACATGCTGCACCCCGCACGCCGCTTGTGGCGCGGCCGGCCCAACACGGCTGGCCCGGATCCGGACGAGAGCAGTTGCTCGTTGTCGGTGCTCGAGAAGCACCTGGCGGGCCTGCACCGCGTGGGCGACGTGCCTGGCTTCGAGATTCCCTCTCGGTATTTTCAGTTCGTCCGCGACGGCGATGCGCGGCCGCTCGAAGCCGTGCTCGAGCACAACCGGCTCGACCTGATCTCACTGGCGGCCGTCATGGCGCGCGCGCTGACGCTCGTTGGCCGCGGTCCGCTCGAATCGTGCAATCCGCACGAGTGTTTCGGCCTGGCGCGTCTCTACGAACGCGCCGGCGCCCACGAGAACGCTGAAGGCGCGTTGCTGCGGAGCATCGCGCTGGCGAAGCGGATCGGCACCGAACCCGAGGTCTACGGGGAAGCGTTGCGGCGGCTGGCCTGGATCCGCCGGCGCACGCGCCGTGTGCACGAGGCGGCCGAGGCCTGGCGGGAACTGGCGTCACTGCCGCGCTGCGCGGCCGCGTTACGGCGCGAGGCCAAGGAGGCGCTGGCGATCTACCACGAGCATCGCTCGCACGACCTGGGCGCCGCCCGGTCGTTGGTGCTGGATGTGTTGAAAGACGACCCGCTCGGCCGTCGCAAGGCCGAGGCGGAACATCGGCTGCAGCGACTGGAACGCAAGATCGCGGTACGCGAACAGGGCGGCCTGGTGGCCGCCCTGGACGACACGTTGATTTCCGGCCCGGCGACTTAGCTGGGCTTCTTCTTGGCGGCCTTGGCCTTGGTTTCCTTGACCGCCTTGTCGGCAGTCTTGCGCTGTTCGACCGTCTGCGCGCCGAACTTCTTGGTAAAGCGCGTGATGCGGCCTTCGGTGTCGAGCAGCTTCTGGCGGCCGGTGAAGAAGGGGTGGCAGCTGGAGCACACGTCCAGGTGCAGATCCTTGCTCGTCGACTTGGTCATCCACTTCGCCCCGCACGCGCAGTGGGCTTCGACGACGTTGTATTCCGGGTGAATATTCGGCTTCAT
Source organism: Acidobacteriota bacterium (assembly GCA_009694735.1). Taxonomy (GTDB): domain Bacteria; phylum Acidobacteriota; class Vicinamibacteria; order Vicinamibacterales; family UBA2999; genus 12-FULL-67-14b. The sequence continues at coordinate 5,156 of SHUG01000004.1, forward strand.
GTCAGCGTCCTTTCGCTGGATCCGGAGCGGTAGGCTCACTTTCCAGCACGCCAGGGAAACTCCGATTCTAGCATGGGCCCATGGTCCGGCTAAAGCCGGACGCCACATCGATGTAGCGTCCGCCTTCAGGCGGACCCGCTAGAAGCGGGGCATTTGCTGGGTAAAACAGTGAATCGCGCCCAAGCCCCAGATCAGGGCCCGGCAATCCACTCCAACTACCTCGCGTGACGGCAGGCGGCGCTGGAGAATGGCCATGGCCTGGCGGTCGCGGGCCGGCTGGCCGAACGTCGGGACCAACAGGGCGCCGTTGACGAAATAGAAGTTGAGGTAAGTCGCCGGCAGTCGCTGGCCGTCGTGCGACACCGGCTTCGGCATCGGCAGCTCGACGATGTCGAATGGGCGGCCGTCCTGATCGCGAGCCTTGTCGAGTGTGTGTCTGGCTTTCTGCAAGATCGCGTAATTCCGATCGCGCCTGTTGGTTTCAATGCCGATGGCAATCGTGCGCTCATCAACGAACCGCGCGAGGTCGTCGATGTGTCCGTCGGTGTCGTCGCCCTCGATACCGTGGCCAAGCCACACCACGTGCTGCTGCCCGTAGTAGTCGCGCAGATACTTCTCGACACGCGTCTTCGCCCCAGCCTGCCCACCGTAGCCTTGGCGAAGGTGGGGGTTCCGGTTCTTATTGAGCAAGCACGACGTCGTCGTCAGCACCGTGCCGGCGCCGTTGAAGTCGACCGCGCCGCCCTCCATCACGATGCCCGGATAGAACACCGGCAGCTTCAATTCTTCGGCGATCCGCGTCGGCACTGCATCGTCCGCATCGTACGGCGGGTACTTGCCGCCCCACGCGTTGAAGCCCCAGTCGACGATCGCGGCCGCCGTCTTGCCGCGTCGGGTCCGCAGCACAAAGGCCGGTCCGTGATCGCGGGCCCAGCACTCGTTGGTGCGGATGTGATGAAACGACACCCGCCGCAGCGGCACCTTGCGGGCCCTCAAAAACGCGCGAACGATCCGCTCGTAGTTGGCGTTGGGGACGTTCAGGTGGACTTCTTCGCGCGTGACGAGTACGCGGATCAGCCCGGTGATGTCTTCGATCGCCTCGTGATAGCGATCCGGGAACGAGATGCCTTCCGGGCGAGGCCAACTGATCAACGTCCCGCGATGTGGATACCACTCGGGTGGAAAGGAGAAGCCATGATCGGCTGGTGTCCCCTTGAGCCGTCGTGCCAGAGAGTTGGTGCCCAATCTGCGTCTAATCTGCGGCTGTTAGTCAGAGAAACGCTTGGTGAGGTCGCCGTAAGCGTCGATGCGACGATCGCGCAGGAACGGCCAGTGCGTGCGGCTGAACTCGACGTTGGCGAGGTCGCAGGGCACCACCATCACCGCTTCCTTGTCGATCGGGGCCCGCTCGACGACCTGGCCGTTGGGCGAGGCGATAAACGACTGGCCCCAGAACACCAAGCCGTCTTTGTCGACGAGCGCGCCAGTCTTATCCTTGATGAACTCGTGACCGATGCGGTTTGGCGAGCAGACGTAGCAGCCGTTGGCTACCGCGTGGCTGCGCTGAATCAGCTCCCACGAATCGTGCTGCGCCACGCCGTACTGCTTCTTCTCCGACGGGTGCCAGCCGATGGCGGTGGGATAAAACAGGATTTCGGCGCCCTGCATGGCGGTGAGGCGCGCGCCTTCCGGGAACCACTGGTCCCAGCAGATCAACACGCCGATGGTGGCCACCTTGGTTTTCCAGGCGCGGAAGCCGGTGTCGCCGGGCGTGAAGTAGAACTTTTCATAGAATAGCGGGTCGTCCGGGATGTGCATCTTGCGATAGACACCCATCAGCGAGCCATCGGCGTCGATGATGGCGGCGGTGTTGTGGTAGATGCCGGCGGCGCGCTTCTCGAAGAGCGAGGCGACGATGACGGCCTTATATTTCTTCGCGAGTTTGCAGAAGGCGTCGGTCGAAGGCCCGGGAATGCTCTCGGCCAGCGCGAAGAAGCGATGGTCTTCGACCTGGCAGAAGTACGGCGAGCGGAACAACTCCTGCGTGCAGACGATCTTCGCGCCCCTCTTCAGGGCGCGTTCGACCAGCGCCAGTTGCTTCGCGAGGTTCTTCTTCGGGTCGTCGCCGCACGCCATTTGCGTGAGGCCGACCTTGACCGTGGTCGACACAGGCATGTCGCTATCTTACTTGCCGTTCTGCATCGCTGACAGGAACTCGGCGTTGGTCTTGGTCTTGCTCATCTTCGACAGCAGCAGCTCCATCGCCTCGACCGCCGACAGCGGCGTGAGGACGCGGCGGAGCACGTAGACACGGCTGAGGTCCTCCTTCGACATCAGCATCTCCTCCTTGCGGGTGCCGCTCTTCTGGATGTCGATGGTGGGGAACACGCGGCGGTCGGCGAGCTTGCGGTCCAGGTGCACTTCCATGTTGCCGGTGCCCTTGAACTCTTCGAAGATCACTTCGTCCATGCGCGAGCCGGTGTCGACCAGCGCGGTGGCGACGATGGTGAGTGAGCCGCCCTGCTCGATGTTGCGGGCCGCGCCGAAGAAGCGCTTCGGCCGTTGCAGCGCGTTACTGTCGACGCCGCCCGACAGCACCTTGCCCGAGGTCGGGACGATGGTGTTGTAGGCGCGGGCGAGGCGGGTGATCGAGTCGAGCAGAATGACGACGTCCTTCTTGTGCTCGACCAGGCGCTTGGCCTTTTCAATCACCATTTCGGCGACCTGCACGTGGCGCTGGGCCGGTTCGTCGAACGTCGACGACACCACTTCGCCCTTAACCGACCGCTGCATGTCGGTCACTTCCTCCGGCCGCTCGTCGATCAGCAGCACGATCAGGTAGACCTCGGGGTGATTGGTGGTGATGGCGTTGGCAATCGCCTGCAGCAGCATGGTCTTGCCGGTGCGGGGCGGCGCCACGATCAGGCCGCGCTGGCCCTTGCCGAGCGGCGTCATCAGGTCCATGACGCGGGTCGACAGGTTCTCGGGGTCGGCCTCGAGATGAATCTGATCCTGCGGGTAGAGCGGGGTGAGGTTCTCGAAAAACACGCGCTCCTTACCGCGCGCCGGCGGCTCGAAGTTGATCGCCTCGACCTTGATCAGCGCGAAGTAGCGTTCGCCTTCTTTCGGCGAGCGAATCTGGCCGGAGATGGTGTCGCCGGTGTGCAGATCGAACTTGCGGATCTGGGACGGAGAGACGTAGATATCGTCGGGGCCGGCGAGGTAGTTGTAGTCGGGCGCCCGCAGGAACCCGAAGCCGTCGGGCAGCACTTCCAGTACGCCTTCCGAGAAGATCAACCCGGCCTTCTCGGCGCGTGCCCGCAGGATCTCGAAGATCAACTCCTGCTTGCGCATGCCGGTGGCGCCTGGAATGTCCAGGTCCCTCGCGATCTTGGTGAGCGCCGTGACGCTCATATCCTTGAGGGTGGACAGGTCGAGCGTCGTCGGTTCGTTGGCGGGGGTCGTCGGTGTAGCTACGGCCGCGTCAGCAGCCTGGTGATCAGCGTCCACAGTGCATCCAATCCTTCACCGGTCTCCGCCGACACGGGCGTGACCGGGCTTGAGTAAAGCCGTTCCAGTTCCGAGAGATGACGATGCCGCTCGGCACGCGTCAGTTTGTCGACCTTGGTTGCCACCACGTGGCGCTCGATGCCCATGCGGCTCAACCATGTCCAGGCGATGCGATCCGCGTCCAGCCCCGGGTGCCGGCTGTCGACCAGCGACAGCACCCCGCAAAACTGTGGTGCTCTCGAGCCGGGCGCGGCGCCTCCGGGTTCCTCTTCGGCATGCCGGCTGCTGAAGTACTCAGCCGCGAGCGCGTCGAATTCCTGGCGGCTTTTCTCGCCGCCACGCGCGTAGCCGTAGCCGGGGAGGTCCACCAGGTAAAACACGGGCCTGCTCTCGGCGGCCACCCGGTAGAAGTTCGCCAGGCGCGTCTTGCCGGGAGCGGCGCTCGTCCGGGCGAGCTTTTGCCGGACGAGGGCGTTGATCAGGGTCGACTTGCCGACGTTCGAGCGGCCCACCATGGCCAGCTCGGGCACGCCGTCTTTCGGGAACCCGGCCGTTCCGGCCGCGCTCGTGACGAACTCTGAGAAAACTTTCAATCAGTGCGTAATCGCGTCAGCCGACTCGTCGATGTCGGCATCGGGCGTCGGCGTCAGGGGCGTCAACGGCCCGGCGAGCGCGATCTTCAGCACTTCATCCATATGGCTGACCATGTGGATTGCGAGCACGTCGAGCACGTTCTTCGGGATGTCGGCCAGGTCTTTCTCGTTGTCTTTCGGCACGAGAATGGTGGTCACGCCGGCGCGATGCGCGGCGAGCAGTTTTTCCTTGAGGCCGCCGATCGGCAGCACCTTGCCACGCAGCGTGATCTCGCCGGTCATGGCGACGTCGCGGCGCGTGGGAATCTGCGCGAGTGCCGAGATCAGGGCGGTCGCCAGCGTGATGCCGGCGGAAGGGCCATCCTTCGGGATGGCGCCTTCGGGGATGTGCACGTGCACGTCGACCTTGCGGTTGAAGTCTTTCGGGATGCCGAAGGCTTCGGCGCGCGAGCGCACGTAGCTCATCGCGGCCTGCGCCGATTCCTGCATCACGTCGCCGAGCTTGCCGGTGAGGATCAGGCGGCCGCGGCCTGGCATCAACGTGCACTCGGTGACGAGGATTTCGCCGCCGACCTCGGTCCACGCCAACCCGGTCGCGACGCCGATCTCGTTCCTTTCCTCAGCCATGCTCGGGCGGTAGCGCGGCACGCCGAGGTACTCGGTGACCTTCTCGGCGGTGATCGCTTCAGACGTGCTCGGGCCGTCGACCACGACCTTGCGGGCAATCTTGCGGCAAATGGCGTTGATCTCGCGCTCGAGGTTACGGACACCCGCTTCGCGCGTGTAGCGCTGGATGATGTTCTGGAGCGCCTCGTCCGCGAACGTGATGTTCTTCTCGGTGAGCCCCGAGCCCTCCACGGCCTTGTTGACCAGGAAGCGCTTGGCGATCTCGGTCTTCTCCTGCTCGGTGTAGCCGGCCAGCTGCAACACTTCCATGCGGTCGCGCAGTGCCTGCGGAACGGTGTGCAGCACGTTGGCGGTGCAGATGAACATGACGTTCGAGAGGTCGTACTCGACGTCGAGATAGTGATCGAGGAAGGTGCCGTTCTGCTCGGGGTCGAGCACTTCGAGCAACGCCGCTGACGGGTCGCCGCGGAAGTCCATCGACATCTTGTCGATCTCGTCGAGCAGGAACACCGGGTTGAGCGAGGTGGCCTTCTTCATCATCTGGATGATTTGGCCGGGGAACGCGCCAATGTAGGTGCGGCGATGGCCGCGGACTTCGGCTTCGTCGCGCACGCCGCCGAGCGACAGGCGCACGAACTTGCGGTTCATGGCGCGCGCAATCGACTTGGCCAGCGAGGTCTTGCCGACGCCCGGAGGGCCGACAAACGTCAGGATGGTCGCCTTGGGCTTTTTCACCAGGGCGCGCACCGCGAGGAACTCGAGAATGCGGTCCTTGATCTTGTCGAGGCCGTAGTGGTCTTCGTTGAGCACGATCTCGGCGTTCTTGAGGTCGCGGTTCTCCTTGGTCTTCTTGTGCCAGGGCACCGCGATCAGCCAGTCGAGGTAGTTGCGCGAGACGGTGGCCTCGGCCGACATCGGCGGCATCGCTTCCAGGCGCTTGAGTTCCTGGACGGCCTTCTCTTCGACATCCTTTGGCATCCGCGCCTGTTCGATCTTCTTCTTCAGGTCGTCGGCCTCGTTGCCCTTGTCGTCCTTGCGACCCAGTTCCTTCTGGATCGCCTTCATCTTCTCGTTGAGGTAGTACTCCTTCTGCGCCTTCTCCATCTGCTTCTTCACGCGCGACTGGATGCGGCGGTCGACCTGCAGCTTGTCGACTTCGGCTTCGAGGATGCCGGCGATGCGATTGAGGCGTTCGAGCGGCGAGACGATCTCGAGGAGGTTCTGCTTTTCGTCGATGCCGACCAGCAGGTGCGCGGCGATGGTGTCGGCGAGCTTGCCCGGGTCGTCGACCCGCACCGCCGCGATCATCGCGTCGTAATGCAGGTTATTCGACAGCTTCACGTACTGCTCGAACAGTGTGACCACCTTGCTCATGGTCTGTTCGACGTCGCCGGCGGCGTCCTTCTGCCGCTGCAGCAGCTTGACCACCACGCGGTAGAAACCCTTGTCTTCCTTCCACTCGATGACGCGGGCGCGCTCGACCCCTTCGACCAGCACCTTGATGTTGCTGTCGGGCAGCTTCAGGCTTTGCACGACGTTGGCGACGCAGCCCATCGTGAAGATGTCCTCGGCCTTGGGGTCGTCGGTCGCGGCGTCATGCTGCGCCGCCAGGAAGACCCGCTTGTCCTTGCCGAGCGCATGTTCGAGCGCGCGGATCGACGAGGGCCGCCCGATGACGAACGGCATCATCATGTGCGGAAAGACAACGACGTCTCGGAGGGGGACGATCGGGAGGGTCTCGTAGACTTCAACCATAAAGATTTTCCGGGATCCGGGATCCGGGATCCGTGTCAGTACGTGATGGCCGGATCCCGGATCTCGGGTCCCGGACGATGGGCCCGCGGTTATCCGGCCTTCTCAATGACTTCCAGGCCCGTATTCTTGCTGACGACCATCTCGCGGGTAATGACGACTTCCCGGGCCTTCTTCTGGCCGGGCATCTGATACATCAGGTCGAGCATCAGGTCTTCGATAATCATCCGCAGGCCGCGGGCGCCGATCTTGCGGGCCAGCGCCATTTCGGCAATCGCCTCGATCGCGTCGTCCGTGAAGCGCAGCTTGACGTTCTCGTACTCGAACAGCTTCTGATACTGACGAATGATGGCGTTGCGCGGCTGGGTCAGGATCTGCACCAGCGCCGGGCGGTCGAGTTCGTGCAGCGTGCCCATCACCGGCAGGCGGCCGACAAACTCGGGGATCAGCCCGAACTTGATCAGGTCCTGAGGCTCCGCCTGCTCGAGGATCGCGCCGACATCGAAGTGCTTGTTCGAGTTGATCTCGGCCTTGAAGCCGAGCGTCTTCTTGCCGATGCGGCGTTCGACGACCTTGTCGAGGCCGACAAACGCGCCACCGCAAATGAACAGGATGTTGGTGGTGTCAATCTGGAAGAATTCCTGGTGCGGGTGCTTGCGACCGCCCTGCGGCGGCACGTTGGCCACCGTGCCTTCGAGGATCTTCAGCAGCGCCTGCTGGACACCTTCGCCCGAGACGTCGCGCGTGATCGACGGGTTCTCGTCCTTGCGGCCGATCTTGTCGATCTCGTCGATGTAGACAATGCCCTGCTGGCACTTCTCGATGTCGCCACCGGCCGCCTGCAGCAGCTTGAGGATGATGTTCTCGACGTCTTCGCCGACGTAGCCCGCTTCGGTCAGCGTGGTGGCATCGACGATCGTGAACGGCACCGACAGCAGCTTGGCCAGGGTCTGGGCCAGCAGCGTCTTGCCGCTGCCGGTGGGGCCAATCAGGAGGATGTTGGACTTGGTCAGCTCGACGTCGTTCCGGCTGCGCGGCTGTTTCTGGATCTCGAGCCGCTTGTAGTGGTTGTAGACCGCCACCGCGAGCTTCTTCTTCGTCAGTTCCTGGCCGATCACGTACTCGTCGAGGAACTTCTTGATCTCGGGCGGGGCCGGCAGCGACGTGCGGGTGCCGCGGTTATCGAACCGGTTGTCGTCGGCAATGATGTCGTTGCAGACCTCAACGCATTCATCGCAGATGAAGACGGTCGGGCCGGCAATCAATTTCCGGACGTCGTTCTGGTCTTTATTGCAGAACGAGCAGCGCAAAATCTCGCCGCCGTCGCCGCTCTTTCTCACCATGCCGATAGTCCTAGGTTATACCCGTTTCCGAATGACATCGTCAATAATTCCGTACTCTTTGCCCTGGTCCGCCGACATGATGTAGTCGCGTTCCGTGTCGTCCTGAATGCGCTTCATTTCCTGGCCCGTGTGCTGGACCAGAATCTCGTTGATTCGCGCCCGCATGCGGATGATTTCCTTCGCCGCCAGGTCGATATCGGTGGCCTGTCCGCCCAGGCCCGACATCCAGGGCTGGTGAATCAGGATGCGCGAGTTTGGCAGCGAAAACCGCTTGCCCTTGGTCCCGGCCGCCAGCAGCACCGCCGCAATCGAGGCCGCCTGGCCGATGCAGATCGTCTGCACATGGGGGCGAATGAACTGCATGGTGTCGTAAATGGCAAACCCGGCCGTAATCGAACCGCCCGGGCTGTTCAGATACAACTGGATGTCCTTGTCCGGATCTTCGGCTTCGAGGAACAGCATCTGCGCGATCGCCAGGTTGGCGACGCCGTCATCGATCGGCGTGCCGATGAAGATGATGTTGTCCTTGAGGAGGCGCGAAAAAATATCGTAGGCGCGCTCGCCACGGTTGGTCTGTTCGACCACCATCGGCACAAGCTGGTTCTGGTAGACGCTCATATATACGCTTCTCTACTGTTATCGGCTGAGACGCTGGGAAGTGCAATAGCCAAACGGGCAGGTCAGGGTTTGGTGATCTTGGCCTTGGACATGACGAGGGCCACCGCCTTTTCGCGGCGCAAGCCGGCCGCCAGCCGGCCCAGTTCGCCGTCTTTTTGCAGCCGCGCGCGGATGCTGGCCACGGTGTGGCCGGTCTGCTCCGCGTAGCGCTGCAGTTCCCCGTCGAGGTCTTCGTCGGTCACCGTCACGTGCTCGCGCTTGGCGATCTCGTCGAGCGCAATGGCCGAGCCGACCGCTTCGGTGGCCGGCGTGCGCTGGCCTTCGCGGAACGCGTTCCAGTCGATGTTCGCCTGCCGCGGATCGATCCGTTGATCGATCAGGCGCCGCGCGAAGTCCTCGAGCCGGCGATCGATTTCACGGTCCACCAGCGTTGCCGGCACGGTGAAGGGCACGCGCGAGGCCAGCTGCTTCAGCAGCTCTTGCCGCAACTGCCGCTCCGCCGCGTGCATGGCCTCGTGTTCGAGGTCTTGACGCACCCGCGTGCGCAGGGCGTCGAGCGAATCGAACTCCCCCAGGTCCTTGGCCAGCTCGTCGTCCAGCGGCGGCACGACGCGCTGCTTGATCTCCTTGAGGCTGACCGTGTAATCGACCGTGCCGCCCGCCAGTTCCGGCATCGTGTAGTCGGCGGGGTAGGTAATCGTGAAGCTCTTGGTCGCGGCCGGTGTCATGCCGATCATCTCGGCGTCAAAGCCCGGAGGGTTCGAGGGCGCGCCCAGTTCGATCGACACCTGCTCGTGCTTCTCGCGCTCGCCCTGCTTGCCGTCCTGGTCGGTGCCCTGGCGTTCGAGGCTGATCACCACGGTGTGTCCGGCCTCTACCGCGCCAGACTCCACCGCTTCGAAACGCGCGGCGCGTTCGCGCAAGCGTTCGAGTGACTGGTTCACGACCTCGTCGGCGATCGTTGCCGCGGGCTGCGTCGCCTCGATCGTCGTGAGGTCGCCCGGGTCAAAGGCCGGCACCACGTCGAACGACGCCTTGAACGTGAGGGGCTTGCCTGCTTCGAGGACCAGGTCCTTGATGTCGGGGGTCTCGATCGGCTCGACGCCGCGCTCGCCGAGCGCCTCGCCGACCGCCTTGCCGATCAGGTGCTCGGCGACGTCTTGCATGATCTCGCCCTTGAAGCGTTGGCGGACCACCGTGACCGGCACCTTGCCGGGACGGAAGCCGGGGATCTTCGCGGCGCGGCCGATCCTGGCGGCGGCGCGACCAATCGCTTCATCGACCACCGCGCTGGGGACTTCCACCGTGAGGTCACGGCGCGTTTCGTTCACGTCAACGATTTCTGATTTCATTGATCTTTAAGGGATGTGCGAAAGAGGGGAGTCGAACCCCTATAGCCTTGCGGCTACCGGCTCCTAAGGCCGGCGCGTCTGCCAGTTCCGCCACTTTCGCGAACGGAAAGTCCTAACGAGCGTAGCACGGTTCGTGCGACCGGGCGCGCGCCGCCCACCCATTTGAGAAACGGGCGCAGGCCCCCGCGAAGTACGCCCGCGGCGATCGCCAGATCGAACTCAGTCAACAGATTGGAGAACGGATGCACCCCGAAGAACTGTTTGCCGCGGTGTTCGTGATGGTCGATAGCTTCCTGCATCTGCACGATTAAGCAGGCAACCCCGTTAGTCCGATAAGACGCTGGTAGGCTCAGAGTTCCGACGTTTTGCGGTCCTCCTCTTCTACCTATTGAGCTTGTTTGTGTTCGTCATTGTGGGCTAATATAACATATAAAGTCGTATTAAGTCATTCAAAAGCGACTGATTACATTTTTGTTATGTAATCGACATGGCGAAGCTATGGGTAATTACACGATTCAGGCGATCGGCTTGCTGGCGGTTCTGACCCTCTCGGCCGGGGGCTGCTCACCGACCGCGGTGACTGGCCGTCGGGCTGTTCCGAGTTACGACGACCTATGTATCGGACATCCGGCTGGCGCCAGTAGCAGATAAGACAGTATACGACATTAACGTATTATTTATCCGATTTTGCGCGCAGTTGGCCGTTTTGTCGGTCTCAGCCCATTTTTCGGCGCGAGAAAAGACCGGGAACCGGGCATCTCGAACGGATAGCATTCTCAGGCGGCCGGTGTCGTAAACGGCCTGTGAAAGGATTGCGTAACCCACTCATGCACCTCGTATTCATGCCGTCAGTTCTGCGCCGGGCCGGTGTCGCGGCCGCATTCGTAGCCGGCACGATTGCCGTCGCTGGCGCCGCGAACTGGCCCGAATGGCGCGGACCAGCGCGCGACGGCCATTCCACTGAGACGAACCTGCCCTCGAAGTGGTCACCGGCCGGTGAGAACCTGGCTTGGCGCATTCCGATCGGCAGCCGTTCCGCTCCGGTCGTGTTTGGCAACCGCATCTACCTCAATACCCCGACCGGCGATCCCGCGAACACGCAGGAGCGGCTCGTCGCGCTCGATGCCGAGACCGGCAAGATCGTCTGGGAGCGGCGCTTCAGCCTTTACTTGAGCGACGTGCCGCAGCACCGCTCGTCGTGGGCGTCGCCGGCGGTGGATCCGGAAACCGGCAACATCTACCTGTTCACCGTCGCCGCCCAGCTAATCTGCGTGGCGCCCGACGGGAAAGTGCTGTGGGATCGATCGCTGCCGGATGAATACGGCGCGGTCACCACGCACGGCGGACGCACCACGTCGCCGATTATCGAGGGCGACAAGGTCATCCTGAACGCGCTGATTCTGGCATGGGGCGATCTCAACCGCACCGGCAACCGCTACTTCGCGTTCGACAAGAAGACCGGTCAGACCGTGTGGATTGCCTCCCCGCAGACGCGCCACTACGACACCAACTACTCGACGCCGATCGTCAGCACCATCGACGGCACGCGGGCCATCATCGTCGGCGGCACCGACGGTGGTTACCACGCGCTGAAGCTCAATACCGGCGAGCGGATGTGGTCGATCGAGGTCAGCAAGCGCGCCATTCTGAACAGCCCGCTGTTCCGCGACAACGTGGCCTACATCACCCACGGCGAAGAGAACATGGACACCACCGAGATGGGGCTGATCGCGGCGGTCGACGCGACCAGGACCGGCGTGCTCACGGCCGACGCCTTCAAGTGGCGCACGCGTGGCTTCCTTCCCACGTATGCCTCGCCGGTGGCCGATGCCGAGCGCCTTTACACCATCGACAACAGCGCCATTGTTGGCGCCTTCGACCTGAAGACCGGCGCGCGCTTGTGGGAGAAGACCCTGGGGACGCTGCAGAAGGGCTCGCCCGTGCTGGCCGACGGCAAGCTGTATGTCGGCACCGAGAACGGCAAGTTCTTCATCCTGCGTCCCTCGGCGACCGGCGTGGAGGTGCTGGACGAGGATCTGCTTGGCACGGCGCAGTCGCCCGAGCCGATTGTCGCCTCGCCGATCGTCGCCGCCGGCCGTGTCTACGTGACGAGCATGGAGGCGCTCTATGCCATCGGCAAGCGGAGGCCTAGTGCAGCGGGTGCGTCAGGCCCGCCTTCGCGGCCGGAGGCCGCTACGGCGAGGTCTCGCCGTAGCTCGCCGGAACCCGCGCGAGCGGAAGCGGATGCACCTGCCGTCGTGCAGGTATTCCCGTACGAATCGCTGCTCACTCCCGGCCAGACCGTGTCGCTCAAGGCGCGCCTGTTCGATGCGAAGGGCAACTTCATGCGCGAGGAGTCGGCGGCGCAGTGGACCGTCGAGCAGCTGAGCGGCGCCGTCGATGCGAAGGGTACGTATACCGCCGCCGCGGCTGGTTCGACCGCCGGCGTCGTCAAGGCCACCGTTGGCGCAATCAGCGGCACGGCGCGCGTGCGCGTGATCGAGCCGCTGCCGTGGGCGTGGGACTTCGAAGCGGCCACGGCGGAGGCGCCGCCCACGTGGTGGACGGGCGCGCCCGGCAAGGTGTTCCAGCGCACCGTGGAGGGCGCCGGCAAGGTGCTGGTCCGTCCCCGCGACGATACGGTCGGACGCCGCGCCAAGGTGTTTTTCGGCGCACCGAACCTGGCGGGTTACACGGTTGAAGCCGACGTGCGCGGCCGCGAGCAACGGCGGCAGCGCGGCGATGTCGGACTGATCAACGAACGCTACGGCCTCGTACTGTTTGGCAACGGCCAGAAGCTCGAGTTACAGCCGTGGCAGGCGGCCGACGAGATGACCGTTCGCGTGCCGTTTACGTGGAACGCCGACCGGTGGTATCGCCTCAAGTTGCGCGTCGATCATCTTGCCGACGGCACGGCCCGGGTCCGCGGCAAGGTGTGGCCGGCCGCCGAGGCGGAGCCGGCGGCATGGACGATTGAGAAGATCGACAAGATTCCGCACCGCATGGGCAGCCCCGGCATTTACGCCGACGGTATTTCCGACGTCTATTTCGACAACCTGAAGGTTTACAAGAGCCAATGATGAAACGCGCGCCGGTCCTCCTCGTCTTGCTTGCTGCCACCGGCGTCGGCCTGTCCGCGGATTGGCCGATGTGGGGCGGCACGCCGAGCCGCAACATGGTGTCGTCGATCACCGGCTTGCCCACCACGTGGGACATCAAGACCGGCAAGAACGTGAAGTGGGTCGCCGAACTCGGTTCGCAGTCGTACGGCAATCCGGTGGTTGGCGGCGGCGTCGTGATGATCGGCACCAACAACGAGGCCTTGCGCGATCCCAAGCAGCCCGGCGACCGCGGCGTGCTGATGGCGTTCCGTGAAGCCACCGGCGAGTTCATGTGGCAGGCGACCTTCGAAAAGCTGGCGTCGGGCCGCGCCAACGACTGGCCGTTCCAGGGCATTGCCAGCTCGCCGCTGATCGTCGGCGAGGTCGCTTACTTCACGTCGAACCGCGGCCAGATCGTCGCCGTCGATCTGCAGGGCTTCCACGACAACGAAAACGACGGTCCGGTGAAGGACGAGAAGCTCACCGGCAAGAACGATCCCGACATCATCTGGATCTTCGACATGATCGAGGAAGTCGGGACCTTCCCGCATAACCTTGCCAACTGCTCACCGGTCGCCGATGGCGACTTGCTCTACTGCAGCACCGGCAACGGCCAGGACGAAAGCCACGTCAACATCCCCTCGCCGAAGGCGCCGTCGATCGTCGCGGTCAACCGGCTCACCGGCAAGCTGGTGTGGGAAGACAACTCGGTCGGCGATCGCATCCTGCACGGGCAGTGGTCGACACCCGCGGCCGGCGACATCGGCGGCGTGCGCCAGGTCGTGCACGCGCAAGGTGATGGCTGGGTGCGCGGCTACGAGGCACAGTCGGGCAAGAAGCTGTGGGAGTTCGACACCAATCCGAAAGACTCGCTGTGGCCGAAGACCCGTAACGAAGTGATCAGCACCCCGGTGATCTACGAGAACGTCGTCTACATTTCGAACGGGCAGGATCCGGAACACGGCGAGGGTGTCGGTCATGCCTACGCCATCGACGGCACCAAGCGCGGCGACATCACCGAGTCGGGACGGCTGTGGCACTTCGACAAGATCCGCCGCTCGATCTCGACCGCCGCGATCAAGGACGGCCTGATCTATCTCGCCGATTTCAGCGGCTTCCTGCACTGCCTCGACCTCAAGACCGGCAAGCCGTACTGGACCCACGACATGTTTGCCGCCATCTGGGGCTCGCCGATGTTGATCGGCGACAAGGTCTACCTCGGCGACGAAGACGGCGACATCGCCGTCATCGAGCACGGCAAGACCTTCAAGCTGGTGTCGGAGCAGAACATCGGCAGCTCCGTTTACGCCACCGCGGTACCGGCCAATGGCGCGCTGTTCGTGATGAACCGCAACCAGCTGTACGCGCTCGCAGAGGGCGCGCAGCTAAAGAAGTAGAGTCCGGCTTCAGCCGGACCATGCGTCATTAGACCACCATGAACCGCCGCGACTTTCTCGTGACCTGCGGCGCGCTGACCATCGCGCCCAACGGGCTCTGGGCACAGCCATCGGTGTCCTCGCCCGCGGATCGTTGGCTCCAGTTCCGCGGCTCGCCTTCCCTCACCGGTGTCTCGTCCACCACGATCGCGCCGGCACCGAAGCTGGCCTGGGCCTGGGAGGGCGGGGAAGCGTTTGATTCATCGGCAGCGATCGCCGACGGCGTGGTGTATGTCGGCACGGCCACCGGCGAGCTGATCGCGGTGGGCCTGGCCGACGGCAAGTTGCGTTGGCGCTACAAGGCCGGCGAGGCCATCGGCGAGTCGTCGCCCACGGTGGCCGGCGGCCGCGTCTTCATCGGCGACCTGATCGGCGTCGTCCACGCGGTGAACGCCGCCGATGGCAAGCCGCTGTGGACCTTCAAGACGCAGTCCGAGATCAAGTCATCGCCGGTGGTGGTGGGTGAGCTGTTGCTGATGGGATCGTACGACGGCAAGTTGTACGGCCTCGATGCCGCTACCGGCAAGCAGGCCTGGACCTACGCCACCGAAAACTACGTCCATGGCACGCCGTGCATCGTCAACGGCGTGGCGCACTTCGCCGGCTGCGACGAAGTGTTCCATGCGGTCGATGCGAAGACCGGCAAGGAACGGCTGGCGACGTCGGCCACCGCCTATGCCGGCGCGTCCGTCGCCATGGTCAACGGCGTGGCCTACTTCGGCACGTTCGATAACCAGGTGCTCGCGCTCGACCTCGCCTCCCGCAAAGTGGTGTGGCGCTACGAACATCCCGATCGCAAGTTTCCGTTCTATTCCTCGGCGGCGGTCGTCGATGGCACCGTGGTGCTCGGCGGTCGGGACCGCATGGTGCACGCGCTTGATGCCAGGACCGGGAAGCTGCGCTGGACCTACATGACCCGCGCCCGCATCGACTCGTCGCCGGCGATCGCCGCCGGCCGCGTCTATGTCGGGTCAAACGATGGCCGCTTGTATGCGCTGGATCTCGCCAGCGGCAAGGTGGTGTGGGAGCACGACGAAGGCGCCGCACTCACCGCCTCACCGGCGCTGGCGTCGGGCCGCCTCGTGATAGGGTCGACCGCCGGCCGCCTGCTCTGCTTCGGGTAATACCCGCCGCACTATAATCACGCCCTTCCACTCTCGACGGGATCAGGGAACCTCAATGAGAAAAGCACTGTTTGCTGTTGTCGCACTTCTCTCACTCACCTTGTCTGCCCAGGAGCCCGCGCCAGACGCGGCCGGCCGCGGACAAGACCCATTCTCGGCGGCCACGTTCTCGGCGATGCGCCTGCGCGCCGTTGGCCCCGCCCTGATGTCGGGCCGCGTCAGCGCGATCGCCGTTCATCCCGGCGACAAGCAGACCTGGTATGTCGGCGTGGCCTCGGGCGGCGTGTGGAAGACCGTCAACGCCGGCATCACCTGGACGCCGGTGTTCCAGAACGAGGGCGCGTACTCGGTGGGCGCGGTCGTGATCGACCAGAAGAACCCGGCCACCATCTGGGTCGGTAGCGGCGAAGCCAATAACCAGCGGAGTGTCGGCTACGGCGACGGCATTTATCGCAGCGACGATGGCGGGCGCACGTGGCGCAACCTTGGCCTGAAGACCTCCGAGCACATCGGCCGCATCGTGGTCGACCCACGCGACTCGAACGTGGTGTTTGCGGCCGCCTACGGCCCGCTGTGGACCGCTGGTGGCGACCGTGGTCTTTACAAGACGATCGATGGCGGCAAGAGCTGGACGAAGGTGCTCGAGATCAGCGAGCACACCGGCATCAGCGATGTCGCGATGGATCCTCACGACCCGGAGGTGCTGCTCGCGGTCGCGCATCAGCGCCGCCGGCACGCCTGGACGCTGATTCACGGCGGTCCCGAGAGCGGCCTGCACAAGTCTACCGACGGCGGCAAGACCTGGCGGCGCGTCCGTGAAGGCATTCCCGGCGGCGACCTCGGCCGCATCGTGTTGTCGTTCTCGCCGGCGAAGCAGGGCCTGGTCTACGCCAAGGTCGAACCGGCGACCGGCTCAGTCGCGATCTTCGCGTCACTTGATTCCGGCGACAGCTGGGAGCGTCGCGGCAACGTGCAGGCGCAGCCGATGTATTACAAGAACATCCACGCCGACCCGAAGACTCCCGAGCGCCTCTACGTGCCCAGCGTGCAGACGCAGGTGTCGGATGACGGCGGGCGAACGTTCCGCAACCTCGGGGAGCGCTCGAAGCACGTCGACAATCACTTCGTGTGGATCGATCCGGACAACACCGACCACTTGCTCGAAGGCTGTGATGGCGGCCTGTATGAGACCTGGGATCGCGGCCGGCTGTGGCGCCACTTCACGAACTTGTCGGTGACCCAGTTCTACAACGTCGACGTCGACAACGCGTCGCCGATCTACAACATCTTCGGTGGCACGCAAGACAACAGCACGCTGGGCGGGCCGTCGCGCTCGCGCGGCCCGCAGGGGCCGACCAACAACGACTGGTTCATCGTCACCGGCGGTGACGGCTTCGTCGCCCGCGTCGATCCCACCGATACCAACATCGTCTATGCCGAATCGCAGTACGGTGGCATCGTCCGCCTGGATCGCCGCACCAGCGAACGCGTAAACATCAAGCCGGTGGAAGGGAAGGGCGAGCCGCCGCTGCGCTTCAACTGGGAGTCGCCGTTCATCATGAGCCCGCACAATCCGTCGCGGCTGTATTTCGGTGCCAACCGGCTGTTCCGAAGCGATGATCGCGGCAACACCTGGCGGGCGATCAGCCCTGACCTGACCCGCCAGACCGATCGCAACTTGCTGCCGGTGATGGGCAAGGTGTGGCCACCCGAGGCGATCGCGCAGCACCAGTCGACCGCGACCTGGGGCAACATCTCGGCGCTCGCCGAGTCGCGCAAACGCGACGGCCTGCTCTACGTCGGCACCGACGATGGCTTGATTCAGTTCAGCTATGACGCCGGCGCCACCTGGCGCAAGAGCGAGAACCCGCCCGGATTGCCCGACTACAAGACCCACGGCGTCTACGTGCAGCGCATCTTCGCCTCGAAGAACGACGAGAGCGTCGTCTACGCCGTCTACGAGAACAGCAAGAACGGCGACTTCAAGCCGTACGTCTACAAGAGCGCAAACAAGGG
Source organism: Acidobacteriota bacterium (assembly GCA_009694735.1). GTDB lineage: Bacteria > Acidobacteriota > Vicinamibacteria > Vicinamibacterales > UBA2999 > 12-FULL-67-14b. The sequence goes on from SHUG01000004.1 coordinate 22,628, forward strand.
CGCGACCTGGACCAGCATTGCCGGCGATCTGCCGGCGAGCGGGCCGGCGTTGTCGTTTGCCGAGGATCACGTGAATCCGAACCTGCTGTTCGTCGGCACCGAGTTCGGGTTGTTCTTCACCACCGACGGTGGCCAGAAGTGGATCCGGCTGCGCAACAACCTGCCGACCATCGCGGTGCGCGACCTGGCGATCCAGGAGCGCGAGAACGATCTCGTGCTGGGGACGTTTGGCCGTGGCTTCTACGTCCTCGACGATTACTCGCCGCTGCGACAGGTCAACACGGCCGTGTTCCAGCGAGACGCCCACATCTTCGCGACCAAGCCGGCGATGCTGGCGGTTCCTGAAACGGGCCGCGCCCGTGGTTCGCAGGGTGAACAGCTCTGGATGGGCGAGAACCTGCCCGATGGCGCGGTGTTCACGTACTGGGTGCGCGACGCGCCTCGCACGGCGCGTCAACGCCGGCAGGACGCCGCACGGGCGGCCGAGGCCAAGAAAGAGACCCCGCCCTATCCCTCGCAGGCCGAGCTGACCGCCGAAGTGGATGAAGAGGCGCCGCAGACGTTCCTGACGGTGGCCGACGCCTCGGGCAAGGTGGTGCGCCGGCTCACCGTGCCCGGCACCCGTGGCATCCACCGCTATGTGTGGAACCTCCGCGGCGTCCCGACGACAGCCGGCGGTGGTTTTGGCGGCGGTGGTGCTGGTGGCGGCGGTGGTGGTGGTGACGATGATGACAGCGATCCGCCGGTGGTCCCGGGAGGGACCGGTGGCGGTGCGTTCGTGGCGCCGGGCACCTACAAGGCGACGCTGTCGCGCCGGGTTGGCGGTGCGTTGACGACGCTTGGCGCAGAGCAGGCGTTCACGGTGGTCGCCGATCCTGCTGCGGCGATACCGCCCGCGGCACGCACGACGGCGATCGACTACCAGGACCGGGTCGCCAAATTGCAGCGCTCGTTCACCGGCGCACTCGAGCAGGGCAATAACCTGCGGACCCGCACCACGGCGATCCGCCGCGCGCTGGTGGACTCACCGGCCGATCTCAAGATGTTGGATGAGGCGGCGCGGTTCGATCAGCGTGTGCTGGCCGTGTTGCGCAAGCTGCGTGGCGACGAAACCCTGCGTGGCCTCGAGTCGGGCTCGCCGTCGGCCATTCAGCAGCGCGTGAACTCAGCGGTCGCCGGCGCTCGTGGCTTGACCGGCGTGCCGACGGGCACTCAACAGCTGAACTACAGCATTGCCGTGGATGAACTGGCGGCGGAAATCACGAAGCTGCGGGCACTCGAGGCTGAGCTGAAGAAGTTCGAGCAGCAAATGGAAGCGGCGGGCGTGGCCTACACGCCCGGCCGCTGGCCAGGTCAGTAGCGCGTTATTTGAACTCGACGCTGATAGTCGGTCCGTCGACCTTGATGCCCTTGATGTCCTTCAAGTAGGGCTTGATCGCCGACAGCGAGGCCTCGGGGCCGAGCTTGCTCTGCAGGGCCTTGAGCTTCGCTTCGTCGGCCAGCAGCGAGTCCATGTCCATTTCGAGCAGGGTCAGGCGCGAGCCGGTGACGTATTCGGCGTTGGTCGTCACGATCGAGCCGGCCACCTCGAGATCGATGTTGAGCTTGAAACCCGCGAACATGCTCTTGATCATGCCCATCATCATCGGGTTGGTGAGGTCGGGCATGTCGCTGGAGGTGCCGCCCTGGCTGCTGCCGCCCGGCTTGTCGACGAACGCGATCGTCAGCTTCGAGGTGCCGCCGGACTGCGTCAGCGTGAACCGGACCGGATCCTCGGTGGTCGGCGCAGCGTCGACGCGGCCGTCGGTGCTGCCGCTCATGCTGGGACCCTGGCTGACCTGAATCTGGTTGATGTCGTCGAAGGCGAAGATGGCCTTCGAGCCCTCAAACCCGTTGGCGCCCTTGGTCGGTTCCGCCGACACCAGGCGCACGCCCTTGCCCATGCGGGCCGCGGTGCGTTCGAGGTCGGCCTTGTTCACCACGCCGCCGCCCATTTGCTTCTCGGCGCCCGGCATCATGGCCTTGAGCGCGGCCGTGTTCATCAGGGTAGTCTGCTCAACGGTGCCGCTGCCGTCAGCTTTCAGCTTGATCAGCGTGGTGCTGTTGATGCAACCCGTCAACGCAACGGAAGTGACGACGGCGAGCAGAATACGAAGTGAGCGCATATGGGTTCCTCCGGCAGGGAAGCTCCATCATACCCCTCCGACTCCATGTGGCGTCCGGCTTCAGCCGGACCGTACCGGCTTGAGGTGACACTTCGGTGAGCTCCGGCTAAAGCCGGAAGCTACACTGTCGCATGCGAGAAGGGGACGGCAAGACGGCGCTGGTCACGGGCGCGTCATCAGGTATCGGCAAGGCCTTCGCGGAGTTGCTGGCGGCCAAAGGCTATGGCCTGGTGCTGACGGCGCGCCGACGCGATCGGCTCGATGAGCTGGCTCGCCAGTTGACGGCGCAGCATGGCGTCGCCGCGCAGGTGATTGTCGCCGACCTGGCGGAACCGGACGCGTCGGCGCGAATCGCCGATGCGGTGCGCGCGCAGGGTCTCCACATCGACTTTCTCATCAACAACGCCGGCTACGGCCAGCCGGGCAGCTATGTCAACGTCCCGTGGGCCGACCACCAGCGCTTCATCCAGATCATGATGACCGCGGTGTGCGACCTCACGTATCGCTTGTTGCCCTCGATGCTCGAACGCGGCTGGGGACGCGTGATCAACATCGCGTCGGTCGCCGGCATGGTGCCGGCCCCGGCCGGACATACGCTCTATGGCGCCTCAAAGGCGTTCGTGATCCGATTTTCAGAAGCGCTGGCGGCAGAGAACGCCCCGAAGGGAGTGAACGTGACGGCGGTCTGTCCGGGTTTCACTTACAGCGAGTTTCACGATGTCACCGGCACGCGCCAGCAGATGAACAGCGTGCCAGCCATGATGTGGCTCAACGCCAACGACGTGGCGCGCGAAGGGTACAACGCGGTGATGCGTGGTGAGTCGGTGGTCGTCAACGGCCGCATCTACCGCTTGCTTCTCTGGCTGATCGGGGTGGTCCCGAAAGCCCTCGTCAAGGGCATCTCGCAAGCGGCTGGCCGCCGCTATCGACACGTCTGAACTTCGGTCCACCGCCCTCGTCTAAAGGGGACGTGGACACCCTGCTCAACGACATTTGCTACGCCTTGCGTTGGATGGCCCGGAGTCCCGGGTTCTCGGCCGTCGCCATTCTCTCGCTCGGCCTCGGGGTGGGGGTCAACACGGCGATGTTCTCGCTCGTCGACTCGCTGCTGTTTCGTCCCTTGCCCGTCACCGAGCCCAGTTCGCTGGTCGATGTGTTTACGACTGGTGGCGACGGCGACGAGTACGCCACCTCGTCGTACGCCGACTTTCAGGACATCAAGGCCCAGAACACCGTCTTTCCCGACATGATGGGCTACAGCCCGATGATGGCGCCGCTCAGCCTGGGCGATCGCTCCCGCATCGCGCTGGGTCAGGTGGTCACGTCGAACCACTTCACCATGCTCGGTGTGCAACCGTTCCTGGGACGATTGCTGGTACCGGCGGATGACGATGGGTCGGCGGCACGGGTGGTGGTGATTTCCCATCGCATGTGGAAGCGCGAGTTCGGCGCCGATCTCGCCATGGTGGGAAAGTCGCTCACGCTGCGAGGGCTCCCGCACACCATCACCGGCGTCGTGCCGCTGCTGGCCCCCGAGCTGTGGCTGCCCGTCACGCATGTCGAAGAAGTGGAGCCGGCCGGTATCACTGACTCGGTGCCCTCTCCGATCGGCAAGACCCGCCTCGAACGCCGGGGCATGCGCTGGATGTTCATCCGCGTGCGCCTGGCCATCGGCGCCAGGCCGGAGCGCGTGATGGCCATGGTCATGCGGCAGGGCTTCGCGATTGTTGCGATCGGCCTGCTGGTCGGCGGACTACTCGCCGCGGCGGTCGCCTTCGCGCTGCAGGGCGTGTTGTACGGCGTGCGGCCGCTGGATCCGCTGGCGTGGGCCCTCGCGTTCGGGGCCATCGCCCTGGCCGCCGGGCTCGCGAACTTTGTCCCGGCGCGGCGCGCCATGCGCATCGATCCGATGACGGCGCTGCGCACCGACTAAAAGCTATCGCACGACCCAGGCAAACTGCCCACAGCCGCAGATTTGACGCCGATTCACGGTTGGTCCCTCGACGTCGGCAGTCGGAGCCCGTCATGAAGGGCCGCCAACCAACCCGCTGGGGAGGCATCTGCACCCCATCGAAGGTTGAGACGGAATCTGGGTCAAATCTGCGGCTGTGAGTAAGTCCCTGGGCCCGTCTGCGGCCAAGAGACCGTCTGCCCGAGGTTGCCCGGGCCGTTCGGTGAACTGCAGTGTGATCAACGGCCGCCGAATCAACGCAAGGATCTGAGCTGGCCGGCGTTAACGCCGGGCCGTCGATCGGCGCCGAGCGGATTCCGAACTCACGACCTCCTCGTCTCCTGCTAGAATTCGCTCTTTCTGAAGGAGTTCCGAATGTCTCGAACGTTGCGCTCAATCCTTGCTGGTGTGGTCCTCGTTGCGGCCGCCGCATCTCTGTCTGCCCAGCAGATGACCCCGACACCGGCCCGCGCTGCGGGCGACGGTGAGGGTCCGTTCGATCGCATGGTGATCCGCGGGGTCACGGTGATCGACGGCACGGGGGCGCCGCCGCGCGGCCCCATGGATGTCGTGGTGCAGAACAACCGCATCACCGAGGTGTCGAGCATCGGCTTCCCCGGGGTCGCCATCAACGAACGCAACCGCCCGGCGAAGGGCGCCAAGGAAATCGACGGCACCGGCATGTACTTGATGCCGGGCTTCGTCGATGCCCACGTGCACTGCGGCGGCGGCCAAGCGCGCGACGCCGAATACGTCTACAAGTCATGGATGATGCACGGCGTCACGACCGTGCGCGGCGTGCCGTGCGGGTCGATGGACTGGGATCTCAACCAGCGCGAACTGTCAGCGAAGAACCAGATTGTCGCGCCGCGCATCTTCTCGTACCATCGGCCGTTCAGCGGCGAAGGCTGGGACCGGGCGCGGCCGCAAACGCCCGAGAGCGCGCGCGAGTGGGTGCGCTTTGCCGCCAAGAAGGGCGTCGATGGCCTGAAGCTCGGTGCGCACGATCCCGAAATCATGGCGGCCCTGCTGGACGAGGCGAAGAAGTTCAACCTTGGCTCGACCGCGCACCTCGATCAGATGGGCGTCAGCCGCATGAACGCCCGCGACGCCCAGCGTCTGGGCCTGGGCACGCTCACGCATTACTACGGCTTGTTCGAGTCGCTGCTCAAGGACTACACCGTGCAGCCGTTCCCGGTGAGCCAGAACTACAACGACGAGCAGCACCGCTTCGGCCAGGTGGCGCGCCTCTACGACAAGATTCACCCGCGCGGCAGCGAGCCGTGGAATGCGCTGATCAAGGAATGGGTCGACGCCAAGTTCACGATCGACCCGACCATGACCATCTACTCGGCGGGCCGCGACGTGATGCGCATGCGCAATGCCGAGTGGCATGACAAGTACACCCTGCCGTCGCTCTGGGACTTCTACCAGCCCAATCGCAACGCGCACGGCGCCTACTGGTTCTACTGGACCACCGAAGACGAAATCCAGTGGAAGCGTTTCTACCAGGTGTGGATGTCGTTCCTCAACGATTTCAAGAACGCCGGCGGCCGCGTCACGACCGGCTCCGACTCCGGCTTCATCTATCAGACCTACGGGTTTGGCTACATCCTCGAGTTCGAGATGCTGCAGGAGGCCGGGTTCCACCCGCTTGAAGTCATTCGCTCGGCGACCATGAACGGCGCCGCGACGCTGTCCGAGCCAAAGGGCAAGCCCGCGGACTTCGGCATCATTCGTCCGGGCCTGCTGGCCGACATGGTGCTGGTGGACCAGAACCCGCTCGAGAATTTCAAGGTGCTGTATGCGACCGGTGCGGTGAAGCTGAACGACCAGACCGGCCGCGTCGATCGCGTCGGCGGCGTCAAGTACACCATCAAAGACGGCATCGTCTACGACGCCAGGAAGCTCGCCGCCGACGTCGCCGCAATTGTCCAGAACGCCAAGAGCAAGCCGGCCACGACGGCCCGAGAGTAGATCCGGGATCCGGGATCCGGGATCAGCGAGACGATGAAAACACTGTTGAAGATTGTGGGCGTGCTGGTGGCGCTGGTGGTGATGGCCGCCGGCGCCGGCTTCGGCTACTTGATGCTGGCGTTTCCCAAGGTGCCGCCGCCCGCAGTGGTGACCTTGGAGCCGACGCCGGAACGGCTGGCGCGCGGCCAGTACTTGAACGATCACGTGGTGGGTTGTAGCACCTGTCACACCCAGCGGGACTGGACTCGATTCTCAGGGCCGATCAAGAAAGAACTTGAGGGGGCGGGTGGTGAGCCGTTCAGCCTCGGCGGCGCGGGGATGCTCTATTCCAAGAACATCACGCCGGCGGCGATCGGATCGTGGACGGATGGGGAATTACAGCGCGCGGTGACGGCCGGCGTCTCGCAGGATGGGACGCCGCTCTTTCCCCTGATGCCGTACCCGCACTTCGGGGAGATGGCGGCCGACGACATGCACGCGGTCTTGAGCTACGTGCGATCGCTGCGCGCGATCGAGAGCCAGGTGCCGGCGCGGCACCTGAACTTCCCCATGAACCTGATCGTCCGGACCATTCCCGCCGCCGGCGCGCCGCAACCGCGGCCGTCGGCTCAGAACAAGGTGGCGTACGGCAAGTACATGACCAGCGCCGCCCTGTGCGACGATTGCCACACGCCGATTGACGATCGCGGTCAGCCGCTGCCGGGTCAGACCTTCGCCGGGGGCATGGAGTTCCTGGAAACGGGTTATCGCGTCCGTTCGGCCAACATCACGCCCGCCGCCGACACCGGCATCGGCTCGTCGACCGAGCCGCAGTTCGTCGACAAGTTCAAGGCCTTCGAGACGCCGTCGGATGCCGTGCTGAGCGAGAATGAACGGCGCCAGAACACCGTGATGCCCATGACCGCCTACGCCGGCATGACGCGCGAAGACCTCGCCGCCATCTACGCCTACCTGCGCACGCTGACGCCGGTAGTGAACCGCGTCACCCGCTTCCCGGATGCGAAGTAGAGTACGAGTCGATGTTTGACTACCTGACCGGCATCTACAACATTACGCCGACGCCGTTTCTGCCCGACGGCGCGCTGGACGAAGCAAGCCTGCGGCGATTGACCGAGTTCACGCGCGGCACCGGCGTCAACGGCATGACCATTCTCGGCGTGCTCGGCGAGTCCGACAAGCTCACCGAAAGCGAGCGCGATCGCGTGACGGCGATCGTGATCGAGACGGCCGGCGCAGACTTTCCGATTTGCGTGGGAACGACCCATGCCGGCACCGACGGCTGCATTTTCTACAGCCGCCGCGCCCAGGAGCTGGGCGCCAAGGCGGTGATGGTGGCGCCACCGAAGCTGGCGCGCACCAACGACGCGGCGCTCGAGCGTCACTACCTGGCGGTGGCCGAGGCCGTCGATATTCCGGTAGTCGTCCAGGACTTCCCACCCGCGGTGGGTGGCATCACCATGAGCGTCGAGCTGATCGCGAAGCTGGGCGCCGCGACGCCACGGCTGTCGTTTCTCAAGCTCGAAGACGAGCCGGCTCCCATGAAGGTCACCCAGATTCGCGCGGCGTCGAAGGACGTCAAAATTTTCGGCGGCCTGGGCGGCATGATGTTTCTCGAAGAACTGCGGCACGGGGCCATCGGCACCATGACCGGCTTCGCGTTTCCGGAGATCCTGGTCGACATCTACACGCGGTTCACTGCCGGTGACCTCGATGGCGCGACCGAAGTGTTTTACCAGTTCCTGCCGATCATCCGGTTCGAGAACCAGCCGCGCATCAACCTCGCACTGCGGAAACACATCTACCAGTTGCGCGGCGTGATCACGCACTCCCGTGCGCGCGCACCGTTCACGGCCGTCGATGCGGACACCCTGACAGATCTTGACGATATCCTTGCGCGACTCGACCTCTTGGCTCTCCACGGAAATTAGCCGCGGAGGACTCAGAGGACGCAGAGTCTTTTTCAAAATACAAGAACCAAAAGAGGCAGGCACATGGAGTTCGGACTGAAGGGCAAGCGCGCGATTGTGATGGCCGCGAGCCGTGGCCTCGGCTACGCCTCGGCATTAGGGCTCGCGCGGGAAGGCTGCCACCTGGTGATTTGCAGCCGCGATCGGGCGCGCATTGAAGCGGCGGCGGACACCATTCGCAAGGAGACCGGCGCCAAGGTGAAGGCCCTGGTGGCTGACGTCAGCAGCGGCAGCGAGGCGAAGCGGCTGGTGGACACGGCCGTCGCCGAGTACGGTGGCCTCGAGATCGTGGTGCACAACGCGGGTGGTCCGCCGGCCGGCGAAACGCTGGCCATGACCGACGAGCAATGGCAGAAGGCGTTCGAGCAGAACTTGCTCAGCTTCACGCGCATCGTCCAGGCGGCGGCGCCCGAAATGAAGAAGGCAGGCTACGGCCGCGTCCTGACCATCGCGTCCTCGTCGATCAAGCAACCCATTCCCAACCTCGCCCTGTCGAACGCACTCAGGGCCGGCGTCTGGGGCATTGCCAAGACCCTGTCGCGGGAACTGGCGTCGCAAGGCATTCTCGTCAACGTTATTGCCCCCGGGCGTATCGATACCGAGCGCATTGCCGAGTTGGATCAGGCCAACGCGCAGAAGAGCGGTAAGGCGCTGGACGAGGTGCGCAAGGCGTCGGTGGCCAGCATTCCACTCGGCCGGCTCGGCCGTCCTGAAGAACTCGCCAACCTCGTCGTGTTCCTGGCCTCGCAAGCTGGCAGCTACATCACTGGCCAGGCCATCACCGTTGATGGCGCCGCGGGAAATGCGCTTTAACCAGGAGGGCGGCACTTCAGTGCCGCCGAAGTAAAGTGAGAGGGTGACCCTGAAGCTGGTACTGGCGATTGCCCTCGCCTTGCAAGTCGTCGTGCCGGCGCCGCCGTCTGAGCGTCCGGAGTTCCCGGCGTTTCTCTCGCAGTTGAAGGAACAGGCGCTCGCCAAAGGCGTCAGCGCCGCAACGGTTGACGCTGCCCTGACCGGCCTCGAGCCGCTCGCGGTGGTCGTTGAGCGCGACCGCACCCAGGCTGAAACCGTCCTCACCATCGATCGGTACATCGCACGCCGCCTGACGCGCCGGTTCGCGCGGACCGCGCGCGAGCAGGCCGCCGCGCATCGCCGGCTGTTGACGCAGGTCAGCACGAAGTACGGACCGCCTTCGTCGCTGTTGGTCGCCGTCTGGGGCATGGAGTCGAACTTCGGCCGGTTCACCGGCACCAGGCCGACGGTGCAGGCTCTCGCCACGTTGGCGTGGGACGGCCGGCGTGGTGCGTTCTTCACAGCGGAGTTGATGGATGCGCTGCAGATTATCGACCAGGGTTACATCAACCTGGACGAGATGAAGGGCTCGTGGGCGGGGGCGATGGGACAAACGCAGTTCATGCCGTCGAGCTACCTGGCGCATGCGCAAGACTTCGATGGCGACGGCCGCCGAGACATCTGGAAAGGCCTGCCCGACGTGTTCGCGTCGATTGCCAACTACCTGAAGGCCTACGGATGGATCGAGGGGCAGTCGTGGGGGCGTGAGGTGAAGCTGCCTGCCAGTGGCGCGGCGCCGTTGATCGAGAAAGTAGGCCTGCGCCAGAGCGGATGCCGCGCCTCCAGGGAGCTGACCGTGCCGGCACCGTTGAAGCAGTGGCAGCAGATGGGTGTCCGCACCGTCACCGGAACGGCCCTGCCACGGGTCGATCGGTCGGCCTCGTTGCTGCGGGCGGGCAAGAAGAGCTACCTGGTCTACGCGAACTACGACGTGTTGCTCGGCTACAACTGCGCCCACGCCTACGCGCTCGCCGTCGGCCTCCTGTCGGATCGCATTGGCGGCTGACCTCCGCAATTAGATAGAATCAAAGGCTATGGGTAACAAACCCTCCGTGGCCGTCGTGTCGGCGGTGCTGTCCGCTGCCGTTCTTTCGATGCTGGCGGCAGTGTATTTCGGAGGAAACGGTCAACTCCCGCTTGCCATGACCGGAACTGGACTTTTCGTCATTCTTGGAGGCGTGGGCTTCGAACTCGCGCGTCGTCGATCATGAACCGTGTGCTTTACTACGTCGCTCCTGTTGTTCTGATTGCATTCACCGTCGCCTGTGGTGGCAGCGCTCCCGCGAGCGCGCCAGCCGCCGCACCCTCCCGGGCTGCGGCCGCGCCGGCGGCCGAGGCTCCGAAGCCGGTCGGAACGCTAACGCTGTTCGAGCCGATTGAAGGCGCCATGGGCGGCCACATCGACATGTTCCGCTGGTCGGCCGTCGAGGGCGCGGACGCCTATATCGTCCGAATCCAGGCCGTGCAGGATGGCCGCGTCGTATGGGAGAGCCCGGCGCTCACCACCACCGAAACGAAGTTGCCGGCCACCGTCTCTCTCGAGCCGGAACCGCACACGTGGCAGGTGACGGCCCGCAAGGCCGGCCAGCCGCTGGTGACCTCGGCCATGCAGAAGTTCACCATCACGCCATAGGCCACCGAAAAGACAGCCACAGATTAAACACAGATTAGACACCGATCAAACAACAAGGACAGCGACGCGTCATGACGAAAAATTTACTGAAGGGCCTCAACGAGCATCTCAAGCTCGAGTTTCGAGCGTCGCACGAGTACCTGGCGATGTCGATCTGGCTGTCGGAACACGACCTGCCGGGGTTTGCGACGTGGATGCGCAAGCAGTCGTCCGACGAGCTGCTGCACGCGCAGCGGATCATCGATCACCTGGTGGAACGCGACCAGAAGGCGGTGCTGCCCGCGGTCGCCGCGCCGCCCATGACCTGGAAGTCGGCCGAGGCGCTGTGCGAACACGTGCTGAAGAACGAGCAGGACGTCACGGCGTCGATTAACGAGCTGTATGTGATCGCGGAGAAGGCGAAAGACCGCCCCGGCGTGGTGATGCTGCAGTGGTTCGTCACCGAGCAAATGGAAGAGGAAGCCGCGGCTCGGGCCGTGCTTGGACGCATCCGCCTGGCCGGTAATACCGGCGTCGGGCTGCTGATGATCGACCAGGAGTTGTCGGGCGGCACCGTCCCGGGCATGCCCGCCGCGCCTGACGCAGGTGCGTAAGTAGCATCCGGCTTTAGCCGGATAAGGTCCGCCTGAAGGCGGACACCACATGGCACATGGCGGTTCAACGCTGGAATACCTCTGACGGCGCGCCCACCGAGGCCGCCCTTCGTGCCAAGCTCGAGGCGCTTGGCTACACCGTGGCGAAGTACATCTACGAACCCGGCACGGTGTTTCCCGATCACAAGCACGACCTCGACAAGATCGACGCCGTCGTTTCCGGGCGTGTTCGATTGGTCGTGCGCGGCCACATGAAGATGCTGACCGCGGGTGACTGGATCGAGATCCCGCGTGACACGGTGCATAACGCAGCCGTTATCGGCGACGAACCCGTCGTCAGTCTGGATGCAGTGAAACTGTGAAGATCGCCATTTTCGGATCGGGCGGCGTCGGTGGTTACTTTGGCGGCCGGCTTGCCGCTGCCGGCGAAGACGTCACGTTCATTGCGCGGGGCGCTCACCTCGCGGCGCTGCAGGAGGGTGGCCTCCACCTTGAGAGCCCGAACGGCGCGTTGCACCTGCCGACGGTGCAGGCGACGGCTCGTCCCGAGGACGTGGGACCGGTGGACGTAGTGTTGTTCAGCGTGAAGCTCTACGACGTTGACGCGGCCGCGGCCACCCTCAAGCCCATGATTGGGCCGAACACCGTGGTCATCACGCTGCAGAACGGCGTCGAGGCGGTCGACATGGTGGCGAAGCACGTTGGCGCCGACCACGTCGCCGGTGGCGTGGCGTACATTGTGATCGTCATCGACCAACCTGGCCACCTTCGTCACACCACCGCGCAGCAACTGGTGTTCGGCGAGCGCGACGGTTCGCGGTCGGCACGGCTCGTGGCGTTCGAAGAAGCCGGCATTCGTGCCGGGTTCCAGGCCAAGGCCAGCACCACCGTTGAGGCCGACCTCTGGACCAAGTTCGTGCGCCTGTCGACGTGGAGCGGCATGACCACGATCACGCGATCGCCGATGGGCGTCGTGCGCGACAACGAGGAGTTGTTCGCGATCATGATGGCCGCGATTGACGAGACCATCGCCGTCGGCCGCGTCCGCGGCATCGTCTTTCCACCCACGCTGATGGACGACACGCTCGCGCTGATCCGCAACTTCCCGGCGAGTTCGAAGTCGTCGATGCTCGAAGACCTCGAGCGCGGCCGCCGGCTCGAGTTGCCGTGGCTGAGCGGTGCCGTCGTGCGCCTTGGCAAGGAAGTGGGCGTGCCGACGCCGACGCACCAGTTCATCTCGGCCGTGTTGCAACCGTTCGTGAACGGCGCGCGCTAGGCACGGTGCCTACCACCGAACGAGCAGGTCAAGTCCGACCACGCGACCGAGCAGAATGCCACTCGGTACCAGATACGTCCCGGCGGTGTTGGCGTAGTTGCCGCTCTGATAGTTGAAGATCTTGTCCGAGTTGAACAGAGCAGCAGCCGGTTGCTCAGGACCGACGAATACTTGAGGTTGCCGGTTGAGTAGTTCGGCGACGTCCACCTGGTCGACGCGGTCTCCGGGTCCACCTGCGACACCATGTCGTGGCTGCGCGTCTTGTTGGTCATTTCAAAATAGCCGGTGATCTTGTCCCGCGAGGTCGCCTGATACGGGAGCCGCGGCATGGGCTGTTGGATCGCCTGGGCATCGGCACCCTGGCTAGCGAGCCAAAATACTGCATGCCCATGGCCTTGAGGCGCGGGGTGAAGTTATCGCCCAGCCATTGGCCGCGGCGGTCGTTCATCCTGAAGTTGCCGCTCGCCCGGTTGCCACTTTCACGTGGAATCATGTTGACCGTGACGCCGCCGCCGGAGCGGTCGGCGGTGCTGCCACTGGTTTGGCAGGTGACCTCCTGGTTCAGGTCCGGGTTGAAGTAGGCCTGCACCGAGCCGTTGGCCTCCAGTCCACTGACGCTCATGCCGTCGACCAGTACGACGTTCTGGGCCGCGGTCATGCCGCGCACCGACATATAGGTTTGGGTCGCGCCCCCCGAGCCGCCGACGGTGCCCGCATTCTGGCCGGCGGCGTTGAACATGTTGATGGCGGGAATGAGATCCGCCATTTCCCAGATGTTCTGTCCCGTCGGGACGGTATCGAGGATGTCGCGATCCAGGCGAGTGATCCGCACCGCGTTCCGCACGTCCACGACCGGCGGCGCGTCGGTGATCGTCACCGTCTCTTGCCGGTTGCCGACCTTCATCTCCGCATTCACGGTGGCCGTGAATGCGGCCGGCAGTGCCACGCGCTCCTGTCTGAAGGTCGAGAAGCCAGACAGCGAGAAGGTCACGGTGTAGACACCCGGACGAGAGGGTCAAGCGACGCGCCATCCGAAGCGGGGATGCATTGACAATTGCCGATCGACCGGTTGCCGATTGTTGAGCGATTGGGGTCAATTCCGAATTCGGCAACGCCCCAAAATCACCGGGCGCAAATCGCGCAATCGGCGATCCTCCAATCGAGTCCCCAAATCCCGACATCGTCAATCACGAAACAGTCGCTCGATCGGTCGATTGACGATCGTCAATGCAATCCATTTCCCCGCCCGCCAATGCTCGCGGCCGCTATTTGCCGAGTTCAGCGTAGATCTTAGGCACGTTGTCCTTCGCGCCGTTCATTTGGTACTGCGCGAACTTCTCCGGCAGCTTCAATTCGGCCAGCGCCTGCTCGGCGGTCTTGCCGGCCTTGATCGATGCCTGTACTGCCGCCAGGAACGCGCGATTGAACTCGCCGTACTCCAGGAAGTCGGCCCACGTCATCACCGTGCTGTGTCCGGGGATCACCGTGTCGACGTTCTTGATGCCGGCCGCGGCTTTGGCCAGCGTCTCGCCAATCTGTACGCCGCTCCCGCCGTTGTTCATGTCGAGCAGGGGCGTGCCCTTCCGCGCGAAGATGTCGCCTGCGTGCATCGTGCGCAACTCGCGGAACACCACGAAGGCGTCGCCGTTGGTGTGGCCCGAGCCGAAGTAGTAGAGATCAATTGCTGCTTTACCCCTCAGCACGGTCATCCGGTCGGTGAACGTGCGGTCGGGCAGGCCGTGCTTGGTCTCGGGCGTGGCGAAGTTCTTCATCTTCGCCATGTTGGCGCTGGTGTTAGCCTGCGCCACTACCTCGACACTCGACGCGAAGAACTCGTTACTGCCGACGTGATCGCCGTGTGTGTGGGTGTTGATGATGTGCGTGATCGGCTTGTCGCTGACCGTACGCACCTTGTCGAGAATGGCCTGGCCCCAGTTGGAGAGCTTGGTATCGACGAGCACCACGCCGTTCGCCGTGATGTAGGCCGCGGTGTTGCCCCCGCCGCCCGTGATCATGAACAGGTTGTCTTTCACCTTCTCGATCTGAGCCACGTTCGGCCCCGCTGGCGCCGGCTGTTGCGCTGCGGTCACGGTCATGACCGCCAATCCCACGCCGGCGATTACCGCCAGCACTCGTGCTCGTCTCATCACGCCCCTCCAGTCAGGAAAACCCGTTCCACAAACCAATACAGCCCGGCCAGGATAACCGCAACCGATCCGGCCATGGTCACCCAATGGGCCGCCGCCGCGCTCTGCCGCCGCACCAGCAGCAGCGCGGTCGCGACCACGCCTACGATCAACAGTTGGCCAAACTCCACGCCCAGGTTGAACGCGAATAGCGACCAGCCCAGCGCCGCTTGCGGCAGGCCGAACTCCTTTAGCACGTAGGCGAAACCGAAGCCGTGAATCAGGCCAAACCCGGCCGCCAGCCACGCGCGAATGTCGGTGGCTTCGCGTGCCCGGCTGTCGGCACCTCTCAGCACCAGGATGTTGTCCGCGCCCACCACGACGATGGTCAGCGCGATCAAGGGTTCGATGAACCGGGAGGACGGTGACAGGATGTCGAGCGCCGCGAGCGAGAGCGTGATGCTGTGGCCGATGGTAAACGATGTCACGATCAGCGCGAGTCGCCTGAGCGATCCACCGAGTAGCAGCAGGCCGACGAGGAAGAGGATGTGATCGGGCCCGATCAAGATGTGTTCGATGCCTGACATCACGAATGTCCGGATCACCGACATGCGACCCTGCGCCGTGCCCGAGTAGTAGTCCGCCGTCTGCCGCGTGGCGGCCAGGATGGCCTGGTGTTTCAGCGCGGTCTCTTCGTAGATGTTGACGAAGGTCTGGTGGATGGGGTCGTATGGGAAAACGAACGCGCGGATGCGGACCCCTGCCGGCCGCCCGCCATTGACCGTGAACGACAGGCGCAGGCTCTGGCGGTCGGGAACGACATCGAGTGCCCCCCACGTCACCGTAACGGGCCGGCCGTCAAATGTCAGGCCCAAGCGTGGAGTGAGCAGCGCGACGAGAGCTTCCCGATAGCGGTTGGCGACCGTGGGATCGAGCAGCGAGTCGGCGGACGCCACGGCGAGGTCGTGCGCCGCATCGAGGTCGTGTACGACGAGCGTGCCGGAGACACCATCACCATCCAGGTGAAGGTCGAGGTAGCTGAAGGGTGCCGGATGGGCGAAGGCTTCCCGCGCCACCAGCAGGCACAGCACCAGCACCATCCCGCGAATCGCAATTCTCATGCTCGCCTTAGGACGAAGCGAGAGGCCGCCCAGATCCAGGACAGGCAGACCACGGCGGTCAGAATGACGTCGCTCGGCCAGTGGGCGCCGAGGGCGACCCGCGCCAGTCCGCCGAGCGCCAGCATCACCGACGCGGCCACCAGCACGCCGATGGCGAGCGGGGTCTTGCGCACACGCGCGGCGACCACCGACAGCAGGCCGAAGGTCACCGAAAAGAAGGTGATGGTCGTCGAGGGAAAAGAGAAGCCGGACGGCGTGCCGACCACGGCGATCAGCTCACGCGATGGGCGCGGCCGTCCGAACCAGGCCTTGGTCGACTCGGCGCCGTACTGCTCTAGCGCGATGAACACTACCGCGAGCAGAAGCCCGCGAACGCCGGCCAGCGCCCACGCCAGGATCGCCGCGATCCCCATCACGTAGTATTTGGCGGGCGCCGGGGCCAGGCGGCTGATCGGTGTCGCCCACCAGCCGTGGTTGGGCGCTGCTGACTGCACCACCCGCGCAGCCGCGATGTCGCCGGCAAAGTACGGCGCCATCGCCACCCCGGCACCCACCAGGGCGGTGACGAGTCCGGCCAGGAGGAACGGCTTGACGGCACCCGACATCGGGACAACTGTAACGCATGCGAGTTCGGTTCGCAGGCGCCCTCGGGCGTTACACTGGTGACCATGAAAGCGGCTGAGTTGAGACGATGGTCATTCGTTCCGGTCGGCCGGGTTCCGCCGCTTTGGTGGTTGGCCTTGGCCATTGCGCTGGTCGGAGGCGACTACCTCACGGGACCGTACTTCCAGTTCCCCGCTATCTACGTGGTTCCCGTGACTGCCGCCGCCTGGTTCTCGGGCGCGCCGGTCGGCCTGGCGCTGGCGGTGGTGCTGCCACTGATCCGCCTGGCATTCATGCTCACGCTGTGGGGAGAACCCTGGGACGCCACGACCATTATTGCCACCGCCGTCACTCGCGTGGGCGTGTTCGCGTTCATGGCGGTGATGGCGGCGCGCCTGGCCGACCACGAGTGCTCGCTGGCGCGCGAAGTCAAGGTGCGGGCCTCGCTGTTGCCGGTGTGCACGTATTGCCGGCAGATTCGGGATGCCGACGACCAGTGGACCACGCTCGAGGCGTACGCCGCGCAGGCAAAGAACACGTTTTCGACGGGCATTTGCCCGGACTGCAGCCGCACGCACTTTCCCGAGCACGCACCGCGGTGGACGGCGTGATGGCGCGCATCCATCCTATTGGACGGCGAACGGCCGCTCGGTAAACAAGCGCCCGATCGCTGCCGGCCCGCCGGTCGCGATTGCGCTCATCACGGCCTCGCGGCCCAGCACATACGCCGACACGCGGGCCTGTTGCCGTTCGGCGAATGCCAGCAGTGCGTCGGGATCCGGCGTCAGCGCGTCGACGCGAAGCCGCTCGGCGGCGGCTGCCTGCGTGAGCCGGTCATCGAGGTAGTCGCGCAGGATGGCCACCGCCACCGGTTGCAGCCCGACGACGAGGTCGTCGAGGCGCGCGATGGTGACGGCCGCTTGCGAGGGCAGGCCCGCCAGCGGCAACAGAATGTCGCGATAGATGGCGACTCGCGCCGCAAAGGGCAGCGCCAGATCGGCGGCCGCCTCCGCCGCGCCCTCGGTGAACAGCAAGTGCCGGCCAAACGCCGGGGTCAGCTCGAACTCAGGCCATCGTCGACGGCGTACCAAGGTCTCGTCCATCAGCAGGAATTGCAGGTGATGCCCGGGGTAGCCCTCGTGGCAGGCCAGCCGCAGCGCGCGCGATACGTCGAGGGCGGCGTGCTCGTTGATGCTGATTCGCGTGCGGTGAGCGCCAAGGTACTGGGCATAACCATCCCACTCGAGGCCCGCGGCCAGCATCAGCTCGATCGATTCGTCCGGCGGCAGGTCGTAGGATTGGCGCGTGGCCGTTCGACAGGCATTCAGGGCGGCGCGCATTAACGCTTCAGCCTTCGCGGGGCTCACCGCGTAGCGCCTCTTGAAGTCGGCGTAGCGCGATGCCAGCGGCGCAGAGCCCGGTAGCTCGCGTGCCACGGCCGCCAGGATGGCCCGCGTGTGGTCGTCGGCAGGCACGGTGGGCACCCGCCCGAAGGTCCGCATCACCTCCTCGTCGAAACCGCCCGAGCGCCCCAGCAGGCGCTGCGCGTACCATTCGAGCGCTGCGAGTTGGGCGGCGAGGTAAGCGTGCCGATCCGCCGTCGCCGGATCGGAACTGGCACCGAGGTCGTGCTGTAACGATTCGATGCGCCGCAGCAGTGGCGCGACCGGCACGCGCGGACCCGGCCGCCACGTCGTCTCGCCCCGCCAGCCTTCAACCAGGGACGGATCGTGCTGGGCCAACTGCAAGGTGACCCGGACGTAGCCCTCCGCGACGGCATCAATTGAGGTCGGTATCGGCCCGGTCGTGCATCCAGCCAGGAACACCGCGACCCACGGATGCGCGAACCGCAGCCACCTTCGCGACGGCGTGGCGTCGGCGGACAGGTCGAATCGCATGCCGCCCATTGTCATTTGTTGTCCAAGGATATTGACATCCGGCCCCCGGTGAGGCTGAATACTTCATCTCATCACAAAGCGGCGCCCGCTGCCGGGCGCCCAGCAGGAGGATCCATGCGTCTGGCTCTTTTCACTTTCTGCGGCTTGCTTGCCGTTGCCGCCTGCAACCAGCCGGCGCCGCCACCGGCCGCCACCAGCGCGCCCGCGGCTACGAAGCTCGGCATCCGTCCGGCCGGCGATACCGAAATCCAGCCCGACCTGAACCAGTTGCCCCCCGATGTGCGGAAGGTCTACGCGCACATCGACGAGAATATCGACGCGCACGTCGAGAACCTGCAGAAGTGGATTCGCCAGCCGAGCATTTCCAACTCCGGCGAGGGCATTCCCGAATCGGCCGAGATGGTGAAGGGGTTCTTCGACGAGCTGGGCTGCCAGCAGTCGCAGGTCTTTGATGTCGGCGTCACCGAATACGGCTCGCCCGGCAACCCCGTCGTGTATGCCAAGTGCGATGAGGGCGCCGAGAAGACGGTGCTGATCTACTGGATGTACGACACCATGCCCATCACGCAGCCAGATGCGTGGACGTCGCCGCCCTTCGAGGCGCGGCTGGTCGAGCAGGCGCCTTTCAAGAAGGTGCTGATCGGTCGCGGCGCCACCAACTCGAAGGGGCCGCAGATGTCGCAGTTGAACGCCCTGCGCGCCATCAAGGCAGTGCACGGCAAGTTGCCCGTGAATGTGATCTTCGTGGCCGAAGGCGACGAAGAGCGCATGGACATCGGGCTCCGCAAGTGGGTGAAGGATCACCCGGATCTGCTCGCCGGCGCGGACGCGATGCTGCTGTTCGGCAGCCAGTCGCCGAGCGGCGGTGGCGGCTATGGCGGCGGGTCGGAGGGCTGCGTCTACGTGGAGCTCACCACCAGCGGCAAGGCCTGGGGGCGCGGGCCGACCGGGTCGGACATTCACGGGTCCAACAAGCGCAGTGTCGACAGCCCGGCGTGGCGCCACATCAAGATGCTGGCGTCGCTCGTCTCCGAAGACGGCAACACCCCCTTGATCGAGGGCTTCTACGAGGGGATGCAGCCGATCGAGAAGTTCCAGGAAGCTGAACTGCGCACGGCGGCCGAGCGCACCGACCTGAAGGTGGCGGCAGAGAACATCGGCGTGGCGCGATTCACGTCCGACGATCCGTTCACCATGCTCAAGAGCCAGCGCTATGGCACGTCGTTCAACCTCGACGGCATCTGGGGCGGCAACATGTATGCGGGCGGCGCCGGCGCCATCCTGCCCAACAAGGTCACCTCGAAGCACAATTTCCGCTACGTGCCGAACATGACCGGGCCGGGCATCGTCAAGAAGCTGCGCGCCCAGCTCGACAAGAACGGCTACAAGGACGTTGACGTCAAGCTGATCGGCGACGTGCCATGGGCGAAGATGAGCGCCGATTCAGAAATTGGCCGCGCCATGCAGCGCACGTACGAAGTCATGAACATTCCGCACGGTGAGCCGCGCAACGAATGGTCGATCGGTGGCGGCGGCGCCGCCGCTGGCGGTTATTGGCCCGCCTACATGTTCGGCAACGGCGAGGTGGGCGAGAAGATCTCCAACTTCAAGGGCGTGCCGATTGTCGGCGGCGGCGCCGGCCACGGTGGCCGCGCCCACGCCGCCAACGAGTACTACGTGATCGAAGGCGCCGGCAAGGTCTACGGCATGGCTGGCGCCGAGAAGGCCGTCGCCACGCTGATGTATGCGTTCGCCGGCAAGATTCCTCCTGCGCCCGCCAAGCCGGCGCCGCCGAAGACCAACTGATGATCGCGGTTCACGACCTGGCCAAGCAGTATCACGTCGGCGACCACGTGGTGAACGCCCTCAAGGGCGTCACCATGTCGGTCGGCGCCGCCGAGTTTGTCACCATCGTCGGGCCGTCGGGTTCCGGCAAGTCCACGTTCATGCACATCCTGGGCTGCCTCGACCGGCCCACCAATGGCCGCTACGTGCTCAACGGGCGGGATGTCTCGACGCTGCCGCCCGACGAATTGGCGCGAGTCAGGAACGAAACGATTGGCTTCGTGTTCCAGGGATTCAACCTGCTGGCCCGGACCTCCGCGCTCGAGAATGTCGAACTGCCGCTGCTGTATACGCGGCAGGGCGTCGTCAGGGCGGCCGAACGGCGCGACCGTGCGATGCGGGCGCTCGAGGCAGTGGGCCTCACCGACCGGGCCGACCATCATCCCAATCAATTGTCAGGAGGCCAGCAGCAGCGCGTGGCCATCGCCCGCGCCCTGGTCACGCAGCCGTCGCTGCTTCTGGCCGATGAGCCTACCGGCAACCTCGACAGCGCCACCAGCCACGAGGTGATGGAGATCTTCGCGCGCCTCAGCAGCGATCGCGGCATTACCATCGTCGTGATCACCCATGAACGCGACATCGCCGCCTATGGCACGCGGATCGTCGACTTTCGAGACGGGCTGGTCGTGTCCGATCGTGCCAACGAGGCTCGTGAGCCGGCACGAGTCGGGTAGGCCACGCATGGCAGTCTCAAGTCAGCCGCTGAGATCTGTGTCATCGGCGTCATCCGTGGCCCTGGATTAAGCATGCAGAAGTTCCTGCGTCATCCCGTTGTTGATACCGCGATCAAAGCTCTGAGTCGCAACCGGCTGCAGACGGTGTTGACCATGCTCGGCATCGCGGTCGGCGTGGCCACGGTGTTGGCCATGATGGCGGTGGGCGCCGGCGCGCAGCGGTCGATCGAGCAGCAGGTGAGGGCGGCAGGGCTGAACCAGATCACCATTCGCGCCGGCAACTGGCGCCCCAAGATTACCGACAGCGACGAAGCCGTCGCCCACCAGGGCGATGCCCGCGAGTCGTTGCGCCATCCGCTCGATCGCCGCAACCCGGACGTGCTGCCGATCGCCTTCCACCCGGAAGACGATCCGATGGAAAAGCACGATCACCCGACGGCGCGCCAGCGGCTCGGCGATCTCGAGGCCGGCCTGGGCTCGGCGGCGACCATGACCTTTGATGACGCCGAGGCGCTGAGGCAGCTGCCGGGCGTGCAGTACGTGGCCGGCGGCATCCACGAGAACGTTCGTGTTCACCTCGACCCTTCGACGGGCTCAGGGTCGCCCCGAGCAACGTCGAGGGGCGATCAAAAACGCTGGTTCACGCGCATGCATGGCACCGACGTGATGATGCCGTCGATCAAGCGGGCCTGGACGTTTACCAGCGGGCGATTCTTCACCGAGCGCGAGCAGGATCGCGCCTCGCAGGTGGTCGTGCTCGGCCAGGTCGTCGCCGACAAGTTGTTTGGCCCTGGCGCCGCGCCGGTCGGTCGCGAGGTCATGCTCTGGAACCAGACGTTCGAAGTGATCGGAGTGGTGACCAGCGCGACGTGGGTGGTGCAACCCGCGCCGGGCGACGATCAGTTCGATGCCGTCTACATGCCGTATACGACCACGCAGCGGCTGTTGAACCTGTCGAAGCTGAACGACATCACGGTGACGGCGGAATCGTCTGGCGATATCTCGCGATTGTCTCGCGAGATTACCAAGCTGCTGCGAATTCGGCACGGCATTGGCGACCACGAGGCGGACGACTTCACCTTGATCACGCAGGCGACGAAGGCCTTGACCACCGGTGGCTTGCCGCCGAGCGTGGCGCGTGCCGTGGCGTCGAACGTGGCCGAGCTCGAGAAGGTGACGCTCGAGCAGTTGGCGATGACCATGGAGCGGGCGAGCCGGACCATGACGTGGCTGCTGGCTGCCGTCGCCGCCGTGTCGTTGCTGGTCGGCGGCATTGGCATCATGAATATCACGCTGCTGTCGGTGACCGAGCGGACGAGCGAGATCGGCCTGCGCATGGCGGTGGGTGCGCGGGGCAAGGACGTTATGCGACAGTTCCTGTTCGAAGCGGTCGTAATCAGTGCCGCCGGCGGGCTCGCGGGCATCGTCGTTGGCGTGATCGCCTCGATCGGCATTGCGCGAACGCTGCAGTGGGCGACCGTGGTCTCGCCGCTCTCGGTGGTGCTCGCCTTTGGCATCGCCACCGCCGTCGGGGTGTTCTTCGGCTGGTACCCGGCCCGCCGCGCTTCGAAACTGGATCCGATCGTGGCCCTGCGCCGAGACTAGACCCCAAGCCTCAAGCCCCAAGCCCCAAGCCATGGTCCCCTTCCTCCTAGTCAGCGCCCAGATTGCCGTGCGTGCGCTTGGCCGCAACCGCCTGCGCACGGGGTTGACCATGCTGGGCGTGGTGATTGGCGTCGCCGCCGTGATTGCCATGGTGGCGCTTGGGACCGGCGCGCGCGGGTCGGTCGAGACCTCGCTCAAGTCGGCGGGCACCAACATCATCCAGGTCAGCGCGGGCAACTTCACGCGCGGCGGCGAGAGTATGAACATCGCCAGCGGGTTGGGCGCGGCGAGTACGCTGACCCCGGAAGATGCCGGCGCAATCCGGCAGATCGCCGGCGTGCAGCATGTCGCCGGCGGAGTACGTAACCGGGCGTTCGTGAAGTCGTCGCATCGGCAGTTTTTCACCCAGATCAGGGGCGTCGATCTCGCCCTGGCCGAGATCCATGATTGGGAGTGGCTTGGCGGCCGGTTCGAGGGCGGCGCCAACCAGGCGGTGATGGGGCGAGCCGCGAGCCGCGAGTTGTTTGGCGAAGGGTTCGATCCGGTCGGCGAGCGGATCACCATTGGCAATCGAGAGTTCGTCGTCGGCGGATACTTTCGCACCAACGACACCGACATGGACGAGACCGTGTTCGTAGCGCTCGCGGCCGGCCAGTCGATGCTGAACGTCCCGCACTTGCACACCATCACGGTTGCGGTGGAGCAGGCCGGCGATGCCAGCCGGGTGGCTGAGGCGATCACCGTGCTGCTGCGGGAACGCCACCAGCGCGGCCATCAGGCGGCCCGCGCCACCGGCCTGGGCGGTAATCAGCTGCCCGGCATCATGGCGAGCGCCGACGACTTCACCGTGAAGACCCAGGCCGCGGCCAACGTCACCAAGGGGCTCTACACGTCGGTGGCGGCCTTTGCGCTGGCCAACATGCCCAAACTCGACGAGGTGACCCTGCAGGAAATGTCCAGTACGCTCAGCCGCGCCGGTTCGACGATGACGGCGCTGCTCGGGAGCATCGCGGCCATTTCGCTGATCGTCGGCGGCATCGGCATCATGAACATCATGCTGGTGTCGGTGACCGAGCGAACCAAGGAAATTGGCATTCGGCTGGCCGTCGGGGCGCGCCGTCGAGACGTGTTGGTGCAGTTCCTGGTTGAGGCGATGGTGATGAGCCTGATCGGCGGCGCGATCGGCGTGGCCATTGGCCTCGCCACGGCGCGAGGGATCACCGCCGTGCTCGACTGGCCCACGGAAGTGTCGTTGACGACGGTGGCATCGGCGTTTGCGATTGCCGCACTGGTGGGCATCGTCTTCGGCTACTATCCGGCTCGGCGGGCCTCACGGCTCGACCCCATCGAATCCCTGCGATATGAATAACATGCCCGCTCCCGGCACCCACGCGCACCGGCTGGCGCACGCCGCCTTGCGCCAGTCCACGAAATCCAACCTGGCGCGCAATGGACTGGTGGCATTCAGCATTCTCGTCATCTCGCTCGCGATCGGGATGGTGGGGTCCCACTGGCTGGCGCCCATGCCGTGGGTGGATGCGTGCCTGAATGCGGCGATGTTGCTGGGCGGCATGGGACCGGTTGACCCGCTCGTCCACGACGCGGCCAAGATCTTTGCCGGCGTGTATGCGATCTATTGCGGGGTGGCCTTCATCGCCACGGCCGGCCTGTTGATCGCGCCGCTTGGTGCCTATTTCCTGCACCGCCTGCATCTCGATCAACCCAGCGTGTCATGAGGCCGGCGCCGTGAAGGGGATCTCGATCTCGAACGGCTGGCCGCGCAGCAAGTAGCTGACCTTGACGGTCACCTCGCCGGGCGCCACCGGCCGGCCAGACGCGACCCAGCTTTCACCGCTGTCATCGATCGCCAGCGCGAGCGATTCTTCAGGCGCGCCCTTGCGCCCAATCGTCATGGTCACCCTGTCGGCCTGCGAGGCCGGCAGCTCTTCGCGCACCGCGTCGCTGAACCAGATGCGGTGCCTGCCGGCGCGGTCAAGCACCACTTCGTAGTGCACCTCGCCGTTCATCAGCACGAGGCCGCCATGGTGAGCGGTGTGATCGCCGTGGGGGGTGGTGATGCTGGCGTGTTGTGCATCCCTGGGCTTGGCCGCCGTGTCAGCCGAGGGCGGAGCCGGCGGGGAGCATCCGGCGATGAGCACCATCGCACCTGAGCACCCCAGCACCCGAGCACCCCAGCACCTGAGCACCCCAGCACTCCAGCACGTCATTTAAAGATGCTCGTGGGCATCTTGACGTGAACGCCCATCGTGCCGTCCACCAACTGCGTGATCGCGACGTCGCCCGCCATGCTGGTGAGCTGATACGCCTGGTGCTTGTCCATCTTCCTGGTCGCGGCCAGGAAGTCGACCATCTCCTGGATGGCGATGCGCGTCGCCTTGGTCAGGTCGACGTCCGTGCCCATGCTGATGAAGTGCGTGCTGGTTTCCGCGCGCGGCCAGGCCAGCGTCATGCCCTTGCGAACGGTCAGTTGCACTTTCCCGCGCAGCGATGTCTCGAGGCCGGTCTGATCGACCTCGCCGTCGCCCTGGGCGGCGTGGCCGTCGCCGATCTCGAACAACGCGCCGGCGACGTGCACCGGAATCCACAGCGTGGTGCCGGCGACCAGTTCCTTGTTGTCGAGATTGCCGGCGTGAATGCCCGGTGGATTGCTGCTGATGCGCCCCTGGGCCGGCGGCGGCGCCACACCCATGCTGCCGAAGAACGGGCGCAGCGGCAGCACGATGCCCGGCAAGAACGTCGCGGTCATGGCCTTGCGGTCCATCTGGATGATGGTCGGCCCGCGGCCCGCGGCGCAGTTCTCGCGGACGAACCCGCTGCAGCCGTTGTAGCCATACGCGATGGGGAGATCGATCGACAGGATCTTGACCTCGAGCGCATCACCCGGCTCCGCGCCGGTGATGAACACGGGTCCTGTGAGGATGTGGCCGCCGGGTCCGCGGTCCTTGACGTGTTCGACGATGGCGCGGAGCGAGGCCTGGACATCGGCGGCCGGGACGCCGGCCTTCTCGAGCCGATCTGGCGTCGATGTCAACAGCGTGTCGACGTCGATGATGTCGCCCGAAGCGATCGTCAGGACGGGTTTCGTCTCCGACCAATAGTAGCCGTAGGCAACCGTGGTGGGCGTGGCCTCCAGGCGATGGGTGCGGCGGGATTGGGCCGAAGCGGTTGCGGTCAGCACGAGCGCCAGGCTGACAAACAGAGACGAAATCACACGATTCATCCGCGCATTCTACTCGTATGCTATCGGCCATGTCGCAGCCGTGGTACCGCGAAGTCAGCCGCCAACAGTGGAAAACCTTTCTCACGACGTTCGCGGCATGGACCCTCGATGCCTTCGACTTCACGATCCTCACGTTCGTCCTCCTCGACATCCAGCGCAGCTTCGAGGTCAACCGCGGGCTGGCGGGCCTGCTCGGCACGGTCACCTTGCTGTTCCGTGTCGTCGGCGGTATCGGCGCCGGCACGCTGGCGGACCGCTATGGGCGCAAGGGCCCCATCCTGTTTTCCATCGCCTGGTACACGCTCTTTGCGTTCTTGAGTGGCCTGTCGACCAGCTACGTGATGCTGTTTGCCTTCCGCGGCCTGTTCGGCATCGGCATGGGCGGCATGTGGGCGGCCGGCATGCCGCTCGCGCTCGAGCAGTGGCCGGCCAAGCATCGCGGCATCGCCTCGGGCATCTTGCAGGGCGGCTACTCGTTCGGCTTTCTGCTGTCGTCGTTGGTCTACCAGCTGGGCTATCCGATGATCAGCGACCGGCCCGAGTGGGCGTGGCGCATCATGCTGTGGGCCGGCGTCGTGCCGGCGCTCGTGGTCTTTGGTCTGATGTGGCGTGTGCCCGAGAGTCCAGTCTGGCTCGACAAGCGACGGCAGATGAAAGCACAGGGGCAGGCAGCCCGCATCTCGCTGGCCCGGCTGTTCGACCAGGACGTGCGGTGGGCGACCATTCACACCTCCTTGCTGATGGGTGGATTCGTCTCGATGTACCAGTCCACGACCTTCTGGTACCCCACGCTGCTCGGCGTCTTGAAGCAGCAACCGCTCGCGTTCCTGCTGCTGCTGAATGCCGGCGGCCTGATCGGCTCAGTCGCGCTCGGCGCGCTGTCGGAGAAGTGGGGTGGTCGCCGCGGCGCCGCCACGCTGGGCGTGACGCTCGGCCTGCTGGCTGCGCCAATGTTCCTGTTCTCGTCGAACTCGTGGCTGCTGCTGCTGGGTGCCTGGCTGATCGGCTTCTTCGCCTCCGGCGCCTGGGGCATCGTGCCGGGCTACTTATCCGAGCGCTTCCCGACGGAAGCCCGGGGCGTCGGCACCGGCTTCACGTATCACGTCGGCGTGGGCCTGGGCTCATTTGCGCCGTACTTGATCGGCCGCCTACAGGACGGCGGCACCGACCTCAGGACGGCGATGCTCACCTGCATCCTGACCGCCGGCGTCTTTGTGATCGCGCTGCTCTGGCTCGGCCCCGAAACCCGCGGCCGAGAACTGGAATAGTCCGCCTAAAGACGGACGCTACAGGGCAGTGTGGCTACAGGGCAATGTAGTGTCCGGCTTCTTGACCACCGAAGCCTTGGCGTAGGTGGTTAGCCGGACCTATGCCAAGGCCTTGATGATGTCCCAGCGCGTGATGATGTAAGTGGCGTCGAGCTTGAAGTCGCGCACCAGCACGGCAGGGCTCTCCGGCGTCAGCATCGCCGCCAGCGCATCCACGCTGGTCGAGATGTCGGCAAACGGAATGGCGGGTTGCATGATGCCCTCCACCGTGCCATGCAGCACGTCGGGGTTCTTGACGATCTCCGAATAGAGATAGCCCTCGTTCACCGATCCCACCAGGCGGCCGTCGGCGGTGACTGGAATCTGTGAGTAGGCGTTCTCGGTGAGGATGTGCGCGGCCTTCTCCACCGTCTCGCTGCGGTCGATGGTGACGAGCGGCGCCTTCATCCGGTTGGCCACCAGGTCGCGCGCGGTCAGGCCCTTGCGGTCGATGAACCCCTTTTCGCGCATCCAATCGAGGTTGTACATCTTGCCCAGGTAGCGCGTGCCGTGATCGTGGAAGATCACGACCACGGTCTCGCCCTTCTTGAAATGCTCGGCCAGCTGGATCAGCCCGGCCATGGCGGAACCGGCCGAGTTGCCGGCGAAGATCCCCTCTTCGCGCGCAATGCGGCCGGTCATGATGGCGGCGTCGCGGTCGGTCACCTTCTCGAAGTGATCGATCAGGCTGAAGTCCACGTTCTTGGGCAGGAAGTCTTCGCCGATGCCTTCGGTGATGTAGGGATAGATCTCGTTCTTGTCGAAGATCCCGGTCTCTTTGTATTTCTTGAACACCGACCCGTAGGTGTCGATGCCCCAGGCCTTGACCGAGGGCTTCTTCTCCTTGAGGTATTTCGCCACGCCGCAGATGGTGCCGCCAGTGCCGACGCCGACCACCAGGTGATCGACCGTGCCGTCGGTCTGATCCCAAATCTCTGGCCCCGTCTGCTCGTAGTGGGCCTGTGCGTTCGACGGGTTGTCGTACTGGTTGGCCTTCCACGAATTGGGCGTGTCGCGCTCGAGCCGCGACGACACCGAATAGTACGACCGCGGATCTTCCGGATCGACGTCGGTGGGGCAGACGATCACTTCGGCGCCGAACGCCCGCAGCGCATCCACCTTCTCCTTGGACTGCTTGTCGGTGGTCGTGAAGACGCACTTGTAGCCCTTGATGACGGCGGCAATCGCCAGGCCCATGCCGGTGTTGCCCGAGGTGCCTTCGATGATCGTGCCGCCGGGCTTCAGCTTGCCCGCCTGCTCGGCGTCTTCGATCATCTTTAGCGCCATCCGGTCCTTGATCGAGTTGCCTGGGTTGACGGTTTCGATCTTGGCGTAGACGTCGGCCGCGACCAGTCCTCGCGGAATGCGGTTGAGGCGGACCATCGGCGTGTTGCCGATGGTCTCGAGGATGTTGTTGTAAAGCTTCTTGGGCATGCGGTGGTTGGCATCATACCCGCACGCCCCCCGCTTACGTGTGGTGCGGTGTCACCAGCCGGTAAGCACTTCTGGCGAGATGCCGAAGAACGGGAGCACCGTCGATTCGATCCGTTCGACGCCCCGGTACGTGCGGCGCGAGAGGATCCCCGCGTTGGTCAACTGCAACACTTCAATCTCACGCGTCAGTTGATGCACCAGCCAGCATTCCCGCACACCGTAGGTGCAGAACCACCCCAGGCGTTCCTGCAGGTCGCCAATGCGCGGATGCGGCGACATCACTTCCAACACCATGTCAGGCCCGCCCCAGATCCGGTCGGTGATGATGTCCTGGCGCTTGTTCGAGATGAAAAACAAGTCGGGCTGGACGATCAGCGCGCGGCGGGGATCGAGAATGACGTCGAGCGGCGCAATCCAGATGGTGCCCAGTCGATGCTGCCCCACGAACACCCGCAGCAGCACCGCCATTTCCAGCAGTAGATCCTGGTGGCGCGGCGACGGCGATTCGCCAACATGCACCCTGCCGTAGACGAGCTCCTGCACGCGGAGCGTCTCCGCCGTCTGCAGATACTCGCTCGTCGTCAGGATGTCGCCGTCACCCGGCAAAAGTCCGAACACCGAAGGTCGTTGGCTCATGACTCGTCCTCCCATGCCGACGACGATGCCATCGTCGTGGGAAGGACGCAAGAGAGCAAATACTGCGTACTAACCCTTCGACTCGAACCGCCGACGCGGTTCTCGCTCAGGGCAAGCGATCAGCGCACTTGGCGTTGCTATAGCCAGATCGAAAGGCCGTGACGATGCCGCTGGCCGCATCGAAGCGGTGGCGCGTGACGCACGCGGTGTCGTTGGCGAGCAGGTGGATGGAGACCGACGGCGTAGCCGAGGCCGTCTTGACGTAGTGGATGTCGTCGAGCGGCGGCAGCAGCGTGTAAAACTCCCCACGCTTCACCGTCTGCCGGCGCGCCACTTCGAGTTGGGCCTTCGCTTCATCGGCGCCATCGTCCAGGCGGCGATAGACGGTTTCGTCCTGCACGCCGCGAT
This sequence comes from Acidobacteriota bacterium, assembly GCA_009694735.1. GTDB lineage: Bacteria > Acidobacteriota > Vicinamibacteria > Vicinamibacterales > UBA2999 > 12-FULL-67-14b. The sequence goes on from SHUG01000004.1 coordinate 51,940, forward strand.
AGACACCGATCAGTCCCCACGCGAGGTGATCGTGAATGGGTGTCTCGGCGCCGGCAGGAATCACCAGTGAGAACAGGCAGAGGGATCCGTCCTCGGCTCGATAGAGCGCGTACTGCCCGATGCCGCCGCCCATGCCGCTCGTGAGATCGGGCTCGCTGTACTCCTTCGGGAGCCAGCCGTCGGCGGAGAGCAGCTTGCTGAAGGCCGGCCGCAGCGCCTCAACGCGCGCGGACGGGTCGGCAATCTCGCGCATGAGGCGTTGGGTCTCGTTGATGAGATCGCGAATCTCCGGGGTATCCACGATGAACCCGTAGTCTTTCGAGTGGCCTGCCCCGAGCGAAGTCGAGGGGTGATCGTGTCGGCCGAAGTCGCACATGGTTGGGGGATTATCTCCCGGCTGGCTCCGAATGGTCCACTCGCTGAACGTCAGGGAACAGTCACGGCGCGTCCAGGACGGCTTCTGCGCTGATAACCCTGGCGACTTCGCGACCAAGCCGCAGGTGCTGCTCCGCATCGAGGTGCACCCCATCGACGATGCTGGCCGTCGTTACTCCTCTGGCCTCCAAGAAGTGGCAACGCAGCTCAGTGGCCACGCGCCGATACGCTTCCGCGAGTCCGACGCACTTGTCGCTCGCGCCTTCAAACTTCTCGGCGATGAGCCCTCTGGCTGTCTCAATGGGAGGCGGCGCGCCCGCCGGAACCGACAGGGCAAAGAAAAGGCCGGGACTGAAGTCCCGGCCCCACGAACTTGGACAAACCTAAAGGTTTGTCCCCACTGTTATCCGGCTAAAGCCGGATGCCACATCAGCCGCCGAGTTTCTTGAGCTGCGCCTCGAGCGACGCCAGCTCCTTCACCAGGTCGGTGTAGCGGTCGTAGGCATCCTTGCCGACCTTTTGATCCGCCTGCGTGATCATGCGCGTCACGTTGTTCAACTGCGTGATCAGCATGCCCTGCGTGTAGATGCCTGGCGTGTCGACGACCTTGGCGTAGAGCGCCTGGAGTTCGTTATCGTACTTGGTGGTGCTCGGCGATGAGCCGGGCGCTCCGGCCGCCAGCTGCGGCTTCTGGCCGGCCTTCTGCATCGTCTGCTCGATGCTTTGCTGCAGCTTGCGCGCATCACTAATCGCATCGCGGACCTGCAGTTGGAACTTGACCTGCTCCGCGATGTCGCCGTCGGTAACGCCGTCGCCCGCGACGCGCGGGTCAGACCTGAGGTCGAACGTGCGCGTGATGGTCTGGCCACCAGCGGTCAAGCGCACGCTGTATTTCCCGGGCGGCACCATCGGACCACCGAAGCCGCCGTCTGGCGTGTTTGCGGCCCACGGGCCGGGATAGCGCAGGTCCCACGAGATGCGCTGCATGCCGGCCTCAGCGCGGATGCCTGGCGTGCTGCCACCGCCGCCCCGGAAGGGACCGCGCATGTCCTGCGCACCCACGCCGGCGCTGCGTGGTGCCAGCACGCTCCAGGCCCTCAGCGCTCCGCCACGGGCATCCAGCACCTCGAGCTTGGTCTCGGCGCCTGGCGCGTTGGCGAAGTAGACGTCAAACTGCGCGCCGGTCATCGGATACTCCGGCTCGTTCGGGGAGGCCGGGGCCGTGCCGTTGCGGAAGCGGATGACTTCGCGCGGCTGGAACAGCGCCACGGCGGGCAGCGAGCTGCGAGTGGCCTGCTCGACGGTCCGGCTGAAGCCGGACGCTACATTGGCACCACCATCATGGCCGCCGGTCGCGGTTGGTGCCGCGTTGGCGAGCGCAGCCAACTGCTGCAGCGGCGTGATGTTGTCCATGATGTACGCCGACCGGCCCATCGTCGAGATCACCAGATCGTTGCGGTGGACCTTGATGTCGGTGACCGGCGTGGCCGGCAGGTTCTGCTGCAGCGGCTGCCAGTTCTTGCCGCCGTTGAACGAGACGAAGAAGCCGAACTCGGTGCCGGCGTAGAGCAGGCCAGCCTGCTTCGGATCCTCACGGATCACACGGGTTGGGTGATCGATCGGCAGGCCGTTCTTGCCGTCGGTGAGCAGCGTCCACGATTCGCCGTAGTTGTCGGTGCGATAAATGTATGGCCTGAGGTCGTGCTCGCGCATGAAGCGATAGCCGGCAATGTAGGCGCGGCCCTTCATGTGGGGCGAATCCTCCACGGTCTGGATGCGCGCGCCGACCAGCTCCTTCGGCGTCACGTTCTTCCAGGTCTTGCCGTTGTCGCGCGTCACGCTGACCGGGCCGTCGTTGGCGCCGACCCAGATCACGCCCTTCTCGAGCCGCGATTCGATCATCGAGTAGATCGTCGAGTAGACCTCTTCACCCGTCACGTCGCGCGTGATCGGGTTGCCTGAGACAATTTGATATTGCGGCTCTTTCGCCGTGAGGTCGGGGCTGATGACATCCCAGGTCACGCCCTCGTCGATCGAGCGGTGCAGCACGTGCGAGGCCTGGTAGATGACGCGCTCGTCATGCGGCGACACGTAGACCACGGTCTGGCGCGGGAAGCGGTACTTGATCTCGTCCGGATCGTGGCCGTAGCGGTTCTGCGGGTAGACCCAGTAGTGCTTCTCCTGGCCAGTGACGGTGTTGTAGCGGCCGACTTCGCCCTTGCAGGCGCCCCACACGACCAGGCCGTTCTTCTTCGGCCAAAGCTGTCCGGTCTCGCACCCCGAGGCCTGCTGCCACGCCTGGGCCGGATGCTCGAAGCCCCATGACACCGGCGGAATGCTCGGGATGATCAGCGTGCTGTTGTCCTGCTGCGGCATGTAGAGGCGATAGGGATACTGCTCGTCCACCGCCACCATGTAGTACTCGGCCGTCGGCTGGTTGAGGATCGACGACCAGCTCTTGCCGCCGTTGAGGCTGACGTTGGCGCCGCCGTCGTTCACTTGCAGGATGATGCTCGGGTTGTCGGGGTTGAACCACATGCCGTGGTTGTCGCCGTGCGGGTTGTCGATCGAGACGAACGTCTTGCCGCCGTCGGTCGACTTCTGCAGGCCGAGCTCGTTCACCCACACTTCGTTCTCGTTCTTGGGGTTCACGTTGACGTAGTGAAAGTAGAACGGCCGCGCACGCAAGCGCTGGCTGCTGTTGATGTTGGTCCACGTCTCGCCGGCATCGTTTGAGCGGTAGAGGCCGCCCTGGTTGCCGAGTGCTTCAACCATGGCGTAGAGCACGCGCGGGTTGCTGCGCGCGATCTCGATGTCGATCTTGCCGATCAGGTCCTTGGGCAGGCCGCTCGTGATGTGCTTCCAGGTCTCGCCGCCGTCGATGGACTTGTAGATGCCGCCTTCGCTGGCCGGGCCGCCGCTGACGATGTCCCACCCCTTGCGGAAGCCCTTGTACATCGCCGCGTAGAGAATGTCCGGGTTCTCCCAGTCGACCTCGATGTCGCGACCGCCGGTCTCGTTATTCACGAACAGCGTCTTCTTCCAGGTCTTGCCGCCGTCAGTGGTTTTAAAGATGCCGCGTTGGTCGTTGGGACCAAACGGCGAGCCGAGCGCCGCCAGCCACACCGTGGTGGTGCTGAACGGATGCACCTTGATGGCGCCGATCTGCCCGGAGTCCTTCAGGCCCATGAACTCCCACTTCTTGCCGGCGTCGGTCGACTTGTAAACGCCGCGCCCGATGATCACGTTCGAGCGGATGGCCGCACTGCCGGTGCCGACCCAGACATGGTTCGGGTTCGAGGGCGCCACGTCGATCGAGCCAATCGATCCGGTCGCGATCTGGCCGTCGCTGATGGGCACCCACGTAATACCCGCATCGTCGGTCTTCCAGACGCCTCCGCCGACACCACCGAAGTAGAAGGTGTGGGGCTGCTGCCGCACGCCGGAATACGCGGTCACCCGTCCGCCCCGCGTGGCGCCGACGTTGCGCCACTTCAGATCCTTGTAGGCATTGAGCGGAACGATCTGGTTGGCGTCACCCTGGGCGATGACCTGGGGTGCCGAGCCGGATGAGAAGACCAGGGCAGACAGCGCGAGCGCGCTGATCGAACGAGCAAGCTTCGAATACTTCATGGGACAAACCTTGGCTGCAAACGGGACGGGAAGAGTATATCCGGGCTCGGCGCCGAGCCCTACGAGCGCAGCGAGCCTCCCCCGAGTCCGCCCCATCTCGACGCATCGACGTGAATCCCCAACTGGTCGAGCAGCCGGACACAGGTGTAATTCACCATTTCGTCGATGGTGGCCGGCCGGCTGTAGAACGCCGGCATCGGCGGTGCGATCACCACACCCATCCGCGAGAGCTTCAGCATGTTCTCAAGATGAATCTCGCTGAGCGGCGATTCCCGTACCGCGAGCACCAGCTTGCGGCGCTCCTTGAGAATGACGTCGGCGGCGCGGTGGATGAGGTTGTCGCCGAGGCCGTGCGCGATCGCCGCGAGAGTGCGCACGCTGCAGGGCGCAATCACCATCCCCATGGTCACGAACGATCCGCTTGAAATAGCTGCGCCCTGATCGGTGAGCGGGTGCACAACCGTGGCCAGCGCGTTCACCTGCTCTGGGCTGTAACTGGTCTCGTGCACCAGGGTGCGCGCGCCCCACCGGCTCATGATCAGGTGTGTCTCGATGCCGGAGCCCTGCAGCATTTCCAATAGCCGCACGCCGAAAATCGAGCCGCTGGCACCCGTGATGCCCACGATCAGCCGTCGAGGAGGGTCAGTCGTCTGCATTGTTTACGTCGCTGTAGCAAATGTAACACTCGTGTAACCCACTCGCCCAAGGCTTCAGGCACTATATCGTCAGTGATTCGACACACCCTGATTGCCGTCATCCTGCTGGCCTGCGTCAACACGGTGCCGGCCTTGGCCCAGTCGCAGGGTCCGGCTGAAGCCGGACGCTACATCGAACAACCCGTGCCGACGGCCACCGGCCAAACCACGCCGCCCGCCAAGCCGGCCACCGCGCCGCCACCGCCGGCCATTCGGCGTTGGCTCGACGTGCAGCAACTGTCGATGGGCGGACGGTTCCGCTGGTACGAGAACAGCGCAGGACGGCTGATCTCTTCGACGCTGCAATGGCAGCCGCAGATTCGCGCGCGGTTCCTGTTCGACCAGGCGGCGAAATACAGCGTCAACGGCTTCGCGTCGAGTGGCGCCACGTTCCCTTCGAGTTGGAATAACACCGGCGGCGGCATCGGCCTCTACACCCATCCGTTCAACCTGAAGCAGTTGTTTGCCCAGGCCGAACCCGTGAAGGGCCTGGAGTTTCAGGCCGGTGGCCTGCACCTGAATCGCGGGGAGAACTCCGAGAATCTCTCCTACGCCACCGCCGCCTACATCGTCGGCGAGCGCGTCGCCGTGCGGCCGGCAAAAGGCCGGATCGCGCAGGTGTCGTTCACCGCCGCCTACTTCGGCGACTACCGCCAGCCGAACCTGTTCAAGCGGTTCCACCGGCTGAACGAGTGGAACTACGGGCAAGCCCTGGTCGGCGTTCGGGTCTCGCCTCGCGTCAACGCGTCGGCGGAATATACCTACGAGGATCGGCGCGACATCCTGCGCCAGGCGGTGACCATCCGTCCGCCGGAGTCGTTGAAGAAAATAACCTCGGTTAAGGTCGAGACCTATCAGCGTATCGCACCCGACCGCGGCTACGGGTTCAACACCTCGGCGGACCTGCGGCTCACCCCTCGCCTGGTCGTGACCGGTGGCGTGATGTCAGTCGACAAGAATTACGGCCCGTTCAACGGCGACCGCTACGAAACCGGGAATCGCTGGTACACCATCGGGACGTTTACCGTGACGCGCGATGTGACGGTCAGCTGGTTTCAGACCGAGGCCTTCGCCACGGACTTCCCGATCACCCTGACGCACCGGTTCGACTTGTTGATCGCGTATAACCCGACCGCCAGCCTCAAGCGCGCTGGAAGTGTCTGATCAGCAGGAACACGATCATCGAGGTCGCCAGCGATGGCAGCGTCGCACCAATCGGCGCGGCGAGCTTGTAGACAACGAAGCCGAGAATCCACGCGGCCAGGCCAGCGATGGTGAAGGCCGGCATCAGCTCGGTCTTGTAGATTGCTGCCACATCCACCTTCGCGCGCAGCACGACGAAGTGCGCGAGGAAGATGCCGCCCACCGGCACCAGCACCGACCCCAGCAGCACCATCAAGTCGGCAAATCGTGTCAGCCACACCGACGAGATCAGGCCGAGCGCGGTCCCGATCAGGCCAATCACCCACACCGACCCGGCGCCGGTCGAGCGTGGCGCGAGCGTCCGCCACGCCAGTGACGACAGGTAGATGTTGACGAAGTTCGTCGTCACCGTTGCCAGCACCACCAGCACCGCCGCCCACCAGCCGACACCCGCCGCCGCCAACATGGCGCCAGGGTCATCGCTGCCCGCGATGCGGGCCAGGTTCCAGCCGACCGGCATCAGCCAGAGCGCGGGGATGGCGAGCCCGGCGAACACCGCGGTCGCCCCCGCGCGGGCGGAACGCGTGTAGCGGGAGTAGTCGGCGAACATCAGCAACCACGACACCTGGTAGCCGATCACCACGTCGATGCCCCAGAGCAAAGGCGGTGGCGGTTGTCCACTCGCCATCTCGACGCTCGGTGGCAGGGTGAAGGCGGCCCAGGTCAGCACCGATCCCGCGATCACCATGAGCGGCACGGCAATGCGGTCGGCGAGTCCAACCGCGCGCGGCCCTCGCGCCACGATTACCGTGGCGAGCACGCCCAGCAGTGCCGCCCAGATGCGGGCGCTCGATTCGCCGCCGAGCAACTGGGCGCAGACCGATGCGGCAATGGTGTTGTTCACCGCGATCCAGGCGAAGTTGGTCAGGTAGAGCAAGCCCGACACCAACTGCGCGCCACGCAACCCGAGCGGCGCCCGTGCGGCAATCATCGACGGCACGCCGAAGCGCGAGCCGACCGGTGCCAGTAGCGCCACCAGCAGAGAGCCAAACACCGCGCCGGCAAGGACCAGGATGATCGCGTCGGTGCTGCCATAACGCGACGCAAGCACCGCGCCGGTTTGCAGCGTGGTTGCCACGACGTTGGCGGCAGCAAAGATCAGGAACAGGTCGAACGCCGGCTGCGTGCGTTGGGACTCAGGAATGGGCGAGAGGTCCGCGGCATCCATGGCAGGGGCGAAAAGTATACCGCCACGCTATGGACGTAACGATTACGCAAACACTCGCACTGACTTTCTGTTAACCTCACCGGAAAACCGGGTTTCATACCGAGATCGGGTAGGGAATGACCATGATCTTGACAGCATTCAGACTTGTCTTAGCGGCCGGCGTCATTCTGTTCGCGGCGGTACCGGCCACCTCTCAATCAACCACCGGGACCATCACGGGTCGGGCTCTGGACACCAGTGGTGGACTGCTTCCCGGCGTTGATGTCAGCATCGCCAGCCCGGCGATGATCGGCGGACCGCGCCAGGCGGTGACCGACTCGCTCGGCACCTTCCGCTTTGGCCAGTTGCCGCCTGGCACCTACCAGGTCAAATTTCAGCTGCCCAGTTTTCGCGCGCTGGCCGTCGACGGCGTAGTCGTCAACGCCGGCGCGACGGCGACCGTCAATGCACCGCTGCAACTCGATACGCTCGCCGAGTCGATCACCGTCACGAGCTCCACGCCGACCATCGACCTGCAATCGACCACGGTCGGTGTCAACTGGACCGCGGAGCAGATGGAGAACCTGCCCTACGGCCGCGGTATTCGCGGCCTGGCGCGCCTGGTACCAGGCCTGTCGCCGACGCAGTTCGACGTCGGCGGCAACACCGTGGGCGGTTCCACCACCACCGGCGCGCGGTCGTACGGCCGCGCCGGCGGCGAGTTGATCAAGTTCGACGGCGTGGTCTGGGACCAGTTCTTCGGTGACTACAACACCTACGATCAGGTCTCGGTCTCGGGCGCGGCCAAGGGGGCCGAGTCGCAGAGCCCGGGCGCCACGCTCAGCTTCGTCGTCAAGTCGGGCAGCAACAAGTTCGCCGGCGCCTACCTGTTGGCGTGGCAGGACGGCGCGTTTCAGGGCAACAACGTTACCGATTCACTCAGGCAGCAAGGCTTCAACCCGGGGAACAACAAGTTCACCCGCTACAACGATGTCAGCCTCGACCTCGGTGGTCCCATCGTGCGCGACAAGTTGTGGTTCTACGCCGCGTACGGCTACAACTACTCCGGCTTGTTGATTCCCGGCTTCGTCTCCGTGAAGAACAACGAGCAGGTGGAGTATTTCACGCGTCTCGACAACCCGACGCTGAAGCTCACCTACCAGTTGTCGAAGAACAACAAGCTGGAGCTGACCGAGCAGGTCAATCGCAAGTGGCAGCCCTACCGCAACGCCAGCGCGTTCCTGCCGCTGGAAGCGACGCAGAATCAGGTGGCGTGGACCCAGATCGGACCGGCCCTCAAGTTCACGCGCATCATGAGCCAGAGCATGACGTTCGACGCCAGTTTCAATCGCTCCGGCTACTGGTGGCCCGACTATGCCTGGACCGACGACGTCAGGCGAACGGATCTCACGACCACGCACACCCGCGGGGCGTTCCTGGAAGTGAAACGCGAGCCGGTGCGCTGGGGATGGAACGGCACCTGGTCGCTCTATCGCACCATTGGCAAGATGAACCACGAGCTCAAGTCAGGCGTGCTCGGCTATAGCAGTACCAACTACGTGGAAGCCTACGGCTATCCCAACCAGCAGTTCTATCGCTATCGGAGCCTGCCCGGCGACACCGACTTCTTCCTCCGTCCCGACTCGGTGCAAGTGTTCGAGTACCCCAACAACACCAACGCCGGTATTCGCTACAACTCCTGGTACGCCAATGACAGCGTCAACCTCACGCGCCAGTTGACGCTGAATGCCGGTGTGCGATTCGACCGCTACTCGTCGTGGCTCCCCGAGCAGGGGAACCCCGGCACGGGTCCATTCGCCCGCGCGATTACCTATCCCGAGAACACGGCGTTTCCAACCTACAACGCGTGGTCGCCCCGTCTCTCGATGGTCTACGACATCACGGGATCCGGGCGCGTGGCCCTCAAGGCCAGCTACGGTCGGTATGCCGCCAACGGCTCCGGCGTCAACGCGGCTGCCGGGCCGGTGGCCAACTCCGTGAATCCGGCCTCCACCTTGATTTCGACCTACACGCGATGGGATGGCCGCATCCCGTATACGCCGATCGCCGCCGATCTGACCGGCGTGACGGGTCAGAGCCGCGACAGCCGCCTCGATCCCTCCTTGAAGGGCGAGTACCTCGACGAATACACCGGGGGCGTCGACCTCGGCTTCGGCCGCGACATGTCGGTTCGCTTCAACGTCGTCCGCAAGGGCGACTATCGCGGCAGCAAGGAACTGAATGTGGCCCTGCCCTTCGAAGCCTTCACAGATCTGGTGACCGGCGTCGACCCCGGCCGAGACAACGTCGTCGGCACCGCCGACGACGGGATCGTGCAGGTGGCGTCGGTGCCGCGCAGCTACCCCAGGTTCGGGCAGGTGCAGTCGCTGTTCACCAACGCGGCACCGGGCGAAGGCGACGACCGCTTCACCGCGTTCGAAACCACGTTCAGCAAGAGTCACACCAACGGCTGGTCGCTGCTGGCGTCGTATCAGATCGACAAGCGTGACCTGAAGAACATCGCTCCGCGTAATCCGAACGAGGTCAAGTACGGAGTCGTCTTGGCTGGCACCACGGGAACGTGGGAGCTACCGGAGACTTACCAGGGCGTGCGCCTCAGCGGCACCGTCAATCTACCGTGGAAGATGCTGGCTGCCTCGACCTTCACGGCCCAGCAGGGCGAGTACTTCAATCGCGTCGTTCAAGTGCGAAACGCTCTCAACGCGCTGGTCGATGTCACGGTCGAAGGTCACGCCGGCCGCTACGACTGGGTTAAGCTTTCGGACCTCCGGTTGTCGAAGAGCGTGTCGATCAGGGATGGGCACTCGTTCGAAGCGATGTTCGATGTGTTCAACCTGTTCAACTCGAGCGTGGTGCTGCGCCGCGTCACGACCAACGGTCCTAACTACAATAAGCCCCTGTCGACCGGCGGCATCGACGCCGCCTCGGCCAACCCGATTCCCGCGGCACGCGTGTTCCGCATCAGCGGTCGCTACCGCTTCTAACGGAGATGAGCCAGCACTTGAAACGCCTCTTTCTCGCCCTGGTCTTCACGCTGGCGGCCCACGCCCCGGCCTTCGCCACCTGGTCGGTGATCGCCGTTGACGCGCGCACGGGACAGGTGATCATCGCGTCGGCGACGTGCGTGCGGCAGCAAGGGTTCCCCCAGCGCCAACCCAACCCATCGCGCGATTTGATGGACGTGCAGGCCGTGATCGTGCCCGGCGTTGGAGTGGCGGCCTGCCAGGCCGGCGCCGACAACACCCGCGAGAACCAGATGCTGGTCTACGCGGAACTCAAGAAAGGGACGCCTCCGGCGAAGATTCTCGACTTGCTCAAGCAGCACGAGGCCGCGCGCAAACCCGAGAATCAGATGGAACGCCGGCAGTTCGGCATCCTCGCCATCCCGGATGGCAAGGAGGTCACCGCGCAGAACAACCGCGTCGGGTTCAATGGCGCCAACAACTCCGTGTCGTCGCTCTATTTCGGTGGCCGGGTGGGCGACGTCTACTACCAGGTGCAGGGCAACACGCTGCTCGGTGACGCCGTGGTACACCAGGCCGCCTTGGCATTCACGCGCGCCACCGGCACCATGGCCGATCGGGTGATGGCGGCCATGGCAGGCGCCGACGCCAACGGCGGCGACCATCGCTGCAACTGCGGGGTCAGCGTGATCGACTTCGTGCCGTGCGACAACCGGACTGCCTACGTCGCCTACATCGCCATCGCCGAAAAGGGCGACGCGGCCGGTGCCACGCACAACGACGGGCAGTATTCCGTCTACCTCAGCGTGACCGACCACAACACCGTGAAAGGCGAGAGCGGTAACCCGGTCAAGACCCTGCGCCAGCGCTACAACGCGTGGCAGAAGGCCGGTTCCCGCCCAACCGGTGCGATGCCGCCGTCGCCCTACAAAGGCCAGGACTAAGGTGCGCGCGCTCCTGATTGCCTTCGTCCTTGTCGTTAACGCGGCCATCCTGCCGGCTCAAACGCCGCTCTCCGCGTTTGTCCTCCAACCCGATCGCGTGTTCGACGGCGAGACCATGCACCCCGGGTGGGTAGTGGTCGTCCGCGGCGACCGGATCCTCGCCGCGGGCCCGCCGGCATCGACGAGTGCTCCGGGTGGCGCGCGAACCATCGCGCTGCCGGGCACCACGCTGATGCCCGGGCTGATCGAAGGCCACTCGCACCTCCTGCTGCATCCTTACAACGAGACGCCGTGGAACGACCAGGTGCTGCGGGAGCCGCTGGCGCTGCGGGTCGCTCGCGGCGTGAACCACGCGCTCGCCACGCTGATGGCCGGTGTCACGACCGTTCGTGATCTCGGCAGCGAAGGCGCCGGTTATGCGGACGTGGGCCTGCGCCAGGCGATCAACGAAGGCATTGTCCCCGGTCCGCGGATGCTGGTCGCGGGGCCGGCGATGGTGGTTACCGGCAGCTACGCGCCCAAGGGCTTTGCGCCCGAAGTGACCGTGCCCCAAGGCGCGGAAGAAGCCGACGGCCTGGACGGTGTCGTGCGCGTGGCGCGCGGGCAGATCGCCCGCGGCGTCGACTTCATCAAGATCTACGCCGACTACCGCTGGGGCCCGAATGGCGAGACCCGGCCCGGCTTCACCCTTGGCGAAATTCAGCGCATCGCCGAGGCCGCCAACAGCAGCGGACGGCCCGTCGTCGCGCACGCTTCGTCCCCGGAAGCGATGCGGCGCGCCATCATGGGTGGCGTCGAGACCATCGAGCACGGCGATGAAGGCACGCCGGAGATCTGGAAGCTGATGGTGGAGAAGAACGTCGCGTACTGCCCGACCATTGCCGCCGGCGACGCCACGTCGCAGTATGCCGGCTGGAAGAAGGGTGTCGATCCGGAGCCGGCGCGCATCACGCGCAAGCGCGAAACATTCAAGGCCGCGCTCGCGGCCGGTGTGAAGATGTGTTTCGGCGGCGACGTTGGGGTGTATGCACACGGTGACAACGTGCGCGAATTGGAGCTGATGGTGGAGTGGGGCATGACGCCGGCGGCGGCGCTGGTCGCGGCCACCTCTGGCAACGCGACCTATTTTCGCCAGGCGGAGCGGATCGGTCGCGTGAAGCCGGGACTGTTCGCCGACCTGATCGCCGTGACGGGCGATCCCTCGTCCAAGATCGCTGCGCTGCGCGGCGTGAAGTTCGTGATGAAGAACGGCAAGGTTTATAAGGAATGACGAACGTTGCGATCATCCTGTTACTCGTCGGCGCCTCGCTGTCGGCGCAGACGACCGGCCCCGAGAAGGGCACGCTCGTGATCGTGGGCGGCAACCTGCAGGACCCGGCCATCGTGAAACGCTTCATCGACCTGGCCGGCGGGCCCGGTGCCCCGATTGTCATCATCCCCACTGCTGGCGACGCGGACGAGTACGACCAGTACTATTCCGGCCTCAAGGCCTGGCGCGAGAACGGCGCCACCAACCTGACGGTGATGCACACCCGCGACAGGAAGGTGGCCGACACCGAGGCTTTCGTGAAGCCGATTCGTGCCGCGCGCGGCGTGTTCTTTGCCGGTGGCCGGCAATGGCGGCTGGCGGATTCCTACCTGAACACGCTGACCCACAAGGCATTGAACGACGTGCTGGCTCGAGGCGGTGTGATCGGCGGGTCTTCGGCCGGTGCCTCGATCCTGACTTCGTTCATGGTGCGCGGCGACACCAAGAACAACGAGAAGATGATTGGCGACCACACGGTGGGCCTGGGGTTTCTCAAGAACGCCGCGGTCGATCAGCACCTGCTTCGGCGCAATCGACAGTTCGACATGCTCGAGGTGATCGACAAGCATCCGGAACTGCTTGGCATCGGCCTGGACGAGAACACAGCGATTGTCGTCGACGGTGATCAGTTCGACGTGATCGGCCAGAGCTACGCGGTGGTCTACAGCAACCAGCCGGTGGCTGGGGCAAGCGGGCGCTTTTACTTCATGGCCGCCGGCGACCGTTTCGACATGAAGACACGCAAGGCGACGCGGCAGGGCAACGAGTGGCGGCCACTGATGGGCGTCCGGCCGCCACAGAACTAACAACAGCCACAGATTAGCCACAGAATCTGACAGCCGCAGATTAGACGCAGATTCAGAGACAGACACAAACCATGTCACGACGAACGCTCACCATCACTCTCACGTTGTTGTTCGGCCTCTCGGTTGTGGCGCAGGAGCCTGCGGCCAAGTGGTGGTCGCATGTGGCCTTCCTGGCGACCGACGCCATGAACGGGCGCGATACCGGCAGCCCCGAACATCGGAAGGCCGCGGAGTACATCGCGGCCCAGTTCAAGAAGGCCGGACTTGAGCCCGGGGGGACCAACGGGTACTTCCAGCCCATTCGCTTCCGATCGCGTCGTATTGTCGAGGCCCAGTCGAGCCTGTCGTTGGTGCGGCCGGGGGGTGCGATCGAAATCGTAGAGCTCGGCGAAGAGGCGACCTTCTCGATGCGCATCGAACCGGCGCCGACTGTCGAAGCTGCGATCGTGTTTGCGGGCTATGGCCTGCAGGTGCCGGAGGCGAAGCATGACGACCTGGCGGGGCTCGATCTCAAGGGCAAGATCGTGTTGCTGCTCACTGGCGGGCCGTCGCACATTCCGGGACCGCTGCTGGCGCATTATCAGTCGATTCGTTGGGAGTACCTGAAGAAGGCGGGAGTCGTTGGTGTCTTCTCGATCCAGAATCCCAAGGGACAGGACATCCCGTGGGATCGGTCGAAGCTGTCGCGATTCATGCCGGCGCTGGCGATCGCCGATCCGGCGCTGGATGAGACGCTCGGCCAACAGACCGCAGTGACCATCAACCCCGCTCGCGCTGAGCGGTTCTTCACTGGCTCCGGTCACACTTTCAAGGAGCTGCTGGCGCTGTCGAATGATGGCAAGGTGCTGCCGCGGTTCGTCATCCCTGCGACGGCGAGGGTCAAAGTCGCGATCGACGCGAAGGCGATCGAGTCCGACAACGTCGTCGGTGTCCTGCGCGGCAGCGATCCGGCGCTCCGCAATGAGTATGTCGCCGTGTCCGCGCATATCGACCATGTCGGGGTCGGCGAGCCCATCGGCGGCGACCGCATCTACAACGGCGCCATGGACAATGCGTCTGGTATCGCGACCCTGATCGAGACCGCAGCGGCGGCAGCGGCCGCCGGCGCGCCGAAACGGTCGATCGTGTTTGTCGCCGTGACCGCGGAAGAGAAGGGCTTGCTGGGCTCGCGCTACTTTGCGAACCGGCCGTCAATGACCGGCGGGACGATTGTCGCCAACCTCAATACCGACATGTTCCTGCCGCTGTTCCCGCTGAAGAGCCTGGTCGTGCAAGGGCTGGAGGAGTCGGATCTCGCCGAGGATCTCAAGCGGGTGGCGAGGCCCATGGCGCTTGAGGTGCTGTCGGATCCGGAGCCCGAGCGCAACGCGTTCATCCGGAGCGATCAATACAGCTTCATCAAGACCGGCGTGCCCGCGCTGTCGTTGAAGGTGGGCTTCGTGAAGGGCTCGCCCGAGCACCAGATGGTGCTTAAGTGGCGCAACGAGCGGTACCACGCACCGAGCGACGACCTGGCCCAGCCGATCAACCGCCAAGCCGCCGAGGATTTCGGCAAAGTTTACCTGTCGGTCGTCCAGGCCGTCGCCAACCGCCCGACCCGTCCGCAGTGGAACGGCGCCAGCTTCTTCCGGCGCTTCGCAAGATAGGGCAATCACATGAGGGGAGTGTTATCCATGAAAACGCTACTGGCATTGGTGGTGGGCGCGATCCTGGCCACGGCAGGCACGGGCGCGGCGGCTGCGACGAGCGTGCTGTTCATCGGCAACAGCTTTCTCTTCGGCTCAGGCTCGGCCGTCCGTTTATATCGGGCGGAGACGGTGACCGACCTTAATGGCGAGGGCAACGGCGGTGTGCCGGCGCTGTTCAAGTCCTTCACCCAGCAAGCCGGTCTCGACTACGACGTCTCCCTCGAGACGCGGGGCGGTAGCGGCCTCGACTTTCACCTGGCCAACAAGCTCGACGTGATCGGCAAGCGCGGGTGGGACACGGTGGTGATGCACGGCTTCAGCCTGCTCGACGCCGACAAGCCGCGCGACCCGGCCAAGCTGGTCGCCACCAGCAAGCAGATGGCCGATGTGCTCCGCGCCAAGAATCCAGGCGTGACGTTGTTCCTGATGGCCACCTGGGCGCGTGCCGACCACGTCTACCCGGCGAAAGGCACGTGGACAGGACAGCCGGTCGAGGTGATGGCCCGCGACGTGCGCGCGGCGTACGACCAGGCCGCCGCTGCGGCCAAGGTCAAGACCGTGATTCCGGTCGGCGAAGCGTGGACGCGCGCCATGCAGACCGGTGTGGCCGATCCCAATCCCTACGACGGCATCGACGCCGGGAAACTGAATCTCTGGACCTTTGACCACTATCACGCCAGCACGCATGGCTACTACCTGGAGGCGCTGGTGATCTTCGGCAGCGTGACCGGGCGCGACCCACGCTCGCTCGGCGATCGCGAATGTTCAGCCTATGAATTGGGACTGTCGCGGACGGAAGTGAAGGCGCTGCAGCAGGTGGCCTTTGACCAACTGGCCAGCGCGGGCGCGGTGACCGCCGCGGCTCCGGCTCCGGCGCCAGCAGCCCAGACGCCCGCCGCCACCGCGCGCTGCGGCCACTGAACAGTCACCGATAAGAGCCACAGATTGGACACAGATCATCTTAGGAAGAATGAATCTGTTCATGTTGAGAAGAGTGAATCTGTGTTTGATCTGCGTCTAATCTGTGGCTGTCGCCGTGAATCAGCGGCCTAAACCACGTTGGCTTCCGCGACGGTGGTGCGCCTGCTGAAGCGATCGAGCGCAAACGGCGACAGGTCGAATTTCGGATCCCGCCCCGTGATCACATCGGCCAGGATGCGTCCCGCCGCCGGGGCGTGTTGGAATCCGTGGCCACTGAAGCCCGCAATCGTGTAAAAGCCGGCGACATCGGCGGCCGGCCCGATGATCGGGTTGTGATCCGGCGTCATCTCATACAGCCCGGCCCACGCGTGTGACACGGCGGCATCGGCGAGCGCCGGCAGACGTTGCATGGCCACCTCGATCACCTTCGGCAGGAAATCCCAGCGCACGGTGATGTCGAATCCGGGCTGCTCGTCGGGATCGCCCTTGCCGAACAGCAGCCCGCCGCCTTCGCGATGGAAGTAGAACGTGCTGTCGAAGTCGATGACGAGCAACTTGTTCGTTGGCACCCGCCCGGCATTGCCCGTATCGTCCCACGACCCGCCGCCTGGTGGTGACGCAATGAAGATGTGGCGGCGCTCCGGTTCGACTGGCACATCGACGCCGAGCATGCGGCCGATCGACTTGGCCCACGGCCCCGCGGCGTTCACGACCAGCGGGGTGGCGATGTTGCCGCGCGCCGTCCGCACTTCAGTGACGCGATTGTGATCGACACGGATGCCCGTCACTTCCGTGTTGCGGACGATCTCCACGCCCTTGGCCTGAGCGCCTTTCGCAAACCCCACCGTCACGCCATTGGGATCGGCGACGCCGTCGGCGGCGCAGTAGGTGGCTCCCTTCACGCCGGTGACATCGAGACCCGGCGCCAGGGCTTGCGCTTCCTTCGGCGATCGCCACTGCACGTCGACCCCGCGCGACTTCTGCAGCTGGACGTTCTTCAGGAAGGTGGCGACGTGGGCTGCCTTCGACAGCAGGAACAGGTAACCGTCCTGGTGAAAGTCGATCGGCGTACCGACTACCTCCTCGAACCGCGCCATCATGGCAATCGATTCGATCGACAGGTCGATGTTGGCCGGATGCGAGAACTGGTGGCGCACGCCGCCGGCATTCTTGCCGGTGGAACCGGCGGCCAGTTGCGGCTCGCGCTCGATCAGCACGACGTTGGTCATACCCCGCTGGGCCAGGTGCCATGCCACGCTGGCGCCCATGCAACCGCCGCCGATGATCACTGCGTCTGCTGTCTGCTTCATGAGGGCGATCTGAATCTATCAGACCGCCCCTGTAGGTGGCTAGTCGTCGAAGCGATCCAGGCTCATCACCTTGTGCCACACCGCGACAAAGTCATGAACAAATTTCTCCTGCGCGTCCGCGCTGCCATGGACTTCAGCCAAGGCGCGGAGCTGGGAGTGTGAACCGAAGACGAGATCGACACGAGTGCCGGTCCACTTGAGCTCACCGGTGGCGCGATCGCGCCCTTCAAACACGTCCTGGGCGTCCGATACCGCCTTCCACGTCGTGGCCATGTCGAGCAGGTTCACGAAGAAGTCGTTGGTCAACGCTCCCGGCCGCTTGGTGAAGACGCCGTGCGCGGTCTGGCCAGCGTTGGTGCCCAGCACGCGCATGCCGCCAACGAGCACCGTCATCTCGGGTGCGGTCAGCGTCAGCAGCTGCGCGCGATCGATCAGCAACGCCTCGGCCGACACGATGTCATCCGTGCCTGCCCGCCGAAGCCTTGGCGAAGGTGGCATGTAGTTGCGGAAGCCGTCAGCGATCGGTTCGAGGACCGCGAACGACTCGACAGCGGTCTGCTCCTGCGACGCGTCCATGCGTCCCGGCGTGAACGGCACCGAGACCGCGTGGCCGGCGTTCTTCGCAGCTTGCTCTACCCCCGCACAACCGGCGAGCACGATCAGGTCAGCCAACGACACCTTCTTGCCGCCTGTCTGTGCGCTGTTGAACCCGCTCTGGATGCCCGCGAGCGTCTTGAGCACGTGCGCCAGTTGGTCGGGCTGGTTGACTGGCCAATCCTTCTGCGGCGCGAGACGCAGGCGGGCCCCGTTCGCGCCGCCGCGCTTGTCGCTGCCACGGAAGGTGGAGGCCGACGCCCAGGCGGTCGACACCAACTGTGAGACCGACAGGCCCGACGCCAGGATCTTGCCCTTGAGCGCGGCAATGTCCGGTGCCTCGATCGGCTGATGGTTGACGGCCGGGACGGGGTCTTGCCAGATGAGTGCTTCCGCGGGCACCTCCGGGCCGAGATAGCGAGCGCGCGGGCCCATGTCGCGGTGCGTCAACTTGAACCACGCGCGGGCAAACGCGTCGGCGAATTGATCCGGGTGCGCCAGGAAGCGCCGTGAGATCTTCTCGTACTCAGGATCGAACCGCAGGGAGAGGTCGGTGGTCAGCATCCCGGGCGCGTGATGCTGTGACGGGTCGTGGGCATTCGGCACCGTGCCGGCCATGGCACCGTCCTTCGGTTGCCACTGATGGGCACCCGCGGGGCTCTTGGTGAGCTCCCATTCGCAGCCGAACAGGTTTTCGAAGAAGTGGTTGCTCCACTGCGTTGGTGTTTGACTCCAGGTGACTTCCAGGCCACTGGTGATCGCGTCGCCCCCCTTGCCCGTGCCGAAGCTGTTCGTCCAGCCGAGGCCTTGCACTTCAATGGCGACCGCCTCCGGCTCTCGCCCTACCTGCGTGGCATCGCCAGCGCCGTGGGTCTTGCCGAAGGTGTGGCCGCCCGCGATCAGCGCGACGGTCTCTTCGTCATCCATCGCCATGCGGCGGAATGTCTCGCGAATATCCCTGGCCGCGGCGACCGGATCCGGATTGCCGTTCGGCCCTTCCGGGTTGACGTAGATCAGGCCCATCTGGACGGCAGCAAGCGGGTTCTCGAGGTCGCGGTCCCCGGAGTAGCGTTCGTCACCCAGCCAGGTGCTCTCAGCGCCCCAGTAAACGTCTTCCTCCGGCTCCCACACGTCCGCACGACCGCCGGCGAAGCCGAAGGTCTTGAAGCCCATCGACTCCAGTGCGACATTGCCGGTGAGGATCATGAGATCGGCCCATGAAATCTTCCGGCCGTACTTCTGCTTGATCGGCCACAGCAGCCGGCGCGCCTTGTCGAGGTTCACGTTGTCCGGCCAGCTATTGAGGGGCGCGAAGCGCTGCTGGCCGGCGCCGGCGCCACCGCGACCATCACCGGTGCGGTACGTGCCGGCGCTGTGCCAGGCCATCCGAATGAAGAACCCTCCGTAATGACCGAAGTCCGCCGGCCACCAGTCCTGCGAGTCGGTCATCAGCGCCAACAGATCCTTCTTCACCGCCTGCAGGTCGAGGCGCTTGAACGCTTCAGCGTAGTTGAAGCCCTGGTCCATCGGGTCGGACTGCGGCGAGCGCTGGTGCAGGATCTTCAGGTTCAGCTGATTGGGCCACCAGTCCTTGTTCGAGGGGCCGCCGCCGGCGGTGTGGTTGAAAGGGCACTTGGATTCGGTCGACATGGGTTCGTACGGTTCTCCTGAGCCTTGCAGCATACGGACGCGCCGCCCAAGTCTCAAAGACATCGTTTGTCTCAGAATGATAGTCTGTGGCTATGGCTCTCTGGGACACCGCGCCCTATTCCCTTCGCCAGTTGCAATATGTGGTCGCCGTCGCCGACCTCGGCGGTTTTCGCAAGGCCGCCGACGCCTGCCGGGTGTCACAGCCTTCGCTGAGCGCCCAGATCGCGCGCCTGGAACGCGCGCTGGGCATCCAGGTCTTCGAACGCGACGCGCGAGGCGTGCGCGTGACGACGGCGGGTGAGGCGGTGCTGGCGCGAGCGCGTCAGGTGTTGGTGGCGGCGGGTGACCTGGACGAGACGGCTCGCCAGCAGGGCGATCCCCTGGCCGGCACACTCCGGATCGGCGTGATCCCCACCGTGTGCCCGTACCTGTTGCCCGAGGTGGCGCCTGCCCTGCACCTCGCCCTCCCCAACCTCACCATCGTCTGGAGCGAAGACAAGACGCAGACGCTGGTGAAACAGATTGACGACGCGCGGCTGGACGCGGCGATTCTCGCCCGCGATGCGCGCATGATCGCGCTCGACTCCACGCCGATCGGCGAGGATCCCTTCGTGCTGGCGGCGGCGCCCGGCCATCGCCTGATGAAGAACTCCGCGCCCGCATCGTCGTCGGCGCTGGCTGGCGTCACCGTGCTACTGCTCGAAGACGGCCACTGCTTCCGCGATCAGGCGCTCGCGTTCTGCGGCGCCACCGGCGCGCACGAGGCCGGTCTCAGCGCGACCGGCCTGTCCACGCTCGTCCAGATGGTGGGTGCCGGCACCGGCGTCACGCTGTTGCCGAAGTTGGCGCTGGCCGTGGAGAACCGCCGCGGTCAATTGGCCACTCGGGCGTTCAAGCGCCCGGCGCCGTCACGAACCATCGTCCTCGCCTGGCGTCGCGGTTCCGCGTTGCGCGGCCGGCTTGAAGCGGTGGCGGCGGTGCTCCGCCAGGCCTGGGGTCTTCCCGATCGCCGGGCCGCCGAAGTAGCAGTCGAGTCGCACCGCCACCGGCTTCAGCGCGCCATGGCTCCGCGCAGGTAGACCGCGAAGATCTTGCGCGTGTTCGTGATGTCGTCCAGCGGGTTGGCATCGAGCACGATGAAGTCGGCGGTCTTGCCTGCCTCGATGGTGCCGGTGTTCGGCAATCGCACGAATTCCGCCGCATTGCGGGTCGCCGCGACAATCACCTGCGCCGGCGTCATGCCCGCCGCCACCATGTCGGCCATCTCCACGTGCGGCGCCCACGGTGTATTGCCGTCGGTGCCAATCGCAATCCGCACGCCCGCCGCCAACAGCCTGGCCAGGTTGCGCGCCTGGATCCCGAACGTTTGCTGAACCTGCGGCCGATCGGTTGAGGCGGCCTGGAGCTTCTGCAGCTCGCCATCGGCAATCCTGCCGCGCAGCCAGCTGTAGTCGGCGGCGACGCCGCGGTCGGGCAGGTTAGGGATCAGCACGACGTTCGGCCGGGCCTTGAAGAGCGCCACGATCTCGTCATCGATGTCGCGATCGCGAATGCCGTGGGCGAACGCGTCGATGCCGGCGCGCAGCAGGCCCTTCGCATCCTCGAGCGAGAAGATGTGCGCGGCCACGCGAAGCTTGTGCTGGTGTGCTTCATCGATGACGGGCGTGTAGAGTGCCGGTGTCAGCTTGGGGAACTTACCGTCGCGGTCATCCACCCAGATCTTGACGATGTCGACCTTCTTCGCGGCGAGTTCCTGGACGGCCCTGCGCCCTTCAGCTTCGTTGGTGATCCAGTACGGCACTTCGGTGCGCCCCTTCTCGGGAGCCGTGATGCCGCGACCGGCCGTGAAGAAGCGGGCCAGGCCTGGCGTGCTTTGCCCGCGCTGTGCGAAGGGCGCGTCAGTGCCATCGAGGCCGAGGCTCATCGCCGCGCCCACACCAAACTGCGCGCGTTGCTTCAGGTCGTTGACCAACTCCGGCGCGGTCGTGCTGGTGTGGACGTGGGTGTCGACGATGGCCGGCATCACCGTCTTGCCGGCGAGGCTGACGCGCGCGGCCCCGGCCGGTGCCTTCACAGTGGCGGCGTTGCCGACCTGCGTGATGCGATCGCCTTGCACGACGATCGATGCGTTCTCGATCGTGCGGCCGTCTCCGACGATGACGCGCGCGCCTTCGAACACTGCGGCCGCCGGCGCCTGTGCGCGCACGACCGTGAATGCCATTGCGGCAGCGGCCGCGGTCAGAAGAAGTCGTCTGGTCATGATTGTGTGGTTTCCCTCAAGTCCCAAGTCCCCCACCTTCGCCAAGGCTACGGTGGGCAGGCAAGCCCCAAGCCGTTCACTTCTTATAGACGACGCCGTTCTTCATCACAAATCGCACGCGTTGCAAGGCGGTGATGTCGCTGAGCGGATCGCCATCCACGGCCACCAGGTCGGCAGCCAATCCGATCGCGATCGAACCGGTGACGGCGTCGAGCCCCATCGATTGCGCGGCGAGCGAGGTCATGCCGATAATGGCGTCCATCGGCCGTTGCCCAGACTTGACACGCTCGATCGGCTCGCGGGCGTTCTGCCCATGCGCGCCGGCGACGGCGTCGGTGCCCATCACCATCTTCAGGCCCGGGGTCTTGAGCGCCGCGCCAAACATCGTGTCCTTGGACTCGAGCGCCTTGGCCATGGCGGCAAACCCTTCTTCCGTGTAATTGCCAATGCCAAGGAAGCGCGACTTGTTCTCGAGGTAGTTCTGCGTCACGAGACCGATGTTGGGATCGAAATAGACGCCCGCATCGGCCAGCGCCTTCAGCGCCTCGGGCGTGGCGAGGCCGCCATGTTCGACCGCCGTGCAGCGGGCCTTGGCGGCGCGCATCATCGATTCCGGACTGTGCGCGTGCACCATGCTGCGCAAACCCTGGGCGCGCGCCTCGCCGCACGCGGCGTCAAGCTGTTCCTGCGACAAGGTGGGCACGCCGCCGTCGCGAATGCTGGCCGACGCAAAAATCTTGATCAGATCGGCGCCATCCGCCTTCTTCTTGCGAATGTCGGCCCGGATGTCGTCGGGGGTCATCTTGGGATTCGAGACCTGACCGAGCGACGTCAGCAGCCGCGGCCCTGGAATCACGCCGCGCGAAAGCGCGTCGCGCAGCGGCCGATCCGACATCGCCCCGACGCTTTGCACCGTGGTGAACCCCGCCATCAAGGTGACAAACGCGTTCTCCGCGCCATAGAGCGCGGCTTGCTCCGCCGGCTCGGGCCCGCTGTGGTAACGGCCCTTGGCATCGAAGTGCCAGCCGATGTGCACATGGGTGTCGATGAAGCCGGGCATCAGCGTGAGCGCGCCGAGGTCGTGCGTCACGGCGCCGGCCGCGCTGCCGACGCGAACGATCTTGCCGTCGCGCACGGTGACGACGGTGGTGCGCAGGATCTGGCCGGTGCCGTCGATTACCGTGCGCGCGCGGAGGGTAATCTCAGGACTCTGCTGGGCGATCGCTGGCGCGATCAGGGCAAGTACGAAGGCGGCGATGACTGTGATTCTCATGATGGCTCTCTGACTGAAGTGGAGTCCGGCTGTAGCCGGATTAGTTTCTCTTCGTTATTCTTGCGGCGCGATACAGCTCATCGGCCGACTGCAGGGTGATGTTCCGCAGGCGGTCGGGATAGTTCGCCGGCAGGTTCTTCAGGAAATCGCGCACCGTGTTGGCGACGGTCGTCGACTGGTAGCCGCCGAGCGTGGCGTCGAGCCAGCGCTTGGGGAAGAAGATGTCGCCAGTCTTCTGGATGTCCCATAGCATGTCGAGGCTAGGCGCCACGAATTTCTGCGAGCTGGCGGCGCGCAGCGGGTGATGCAGGTAGCTGAGCCCTTCAAGCACCCACGGCTCCCGCCGGCGATTGCTGACGTCCTTGAGCGAGAGGAACCACTTCTCGCGCACCGCCGGATCGGCGGACAGCGCGGGCATTACGAACTCGAAGCGACCGCGGCGATCCGGGTTCTCAATCCGCGTGAGTTGCGTCCGCAGCACCTGCTGCCAGTCAGGAACCTGGCGCACGGCGAGTTCCAGCGCCAGCGACGTATAGTCGGCTTCGGCCAGCGGCAACCCGGTGACCGTTTCCTCCTTCGCCCACACCTTATGCAGCCAAGCCACGGTCGCCGGCGTGCGCGCGATGTTGCGGAGTGTGCCGAACCATGACGCTTTTTGGCTCGGCGTCTTCGCCTGGGCCAAGCCTTCGCGCAGCAGCGACTCAAATCGCGGCGCCCGGGCGGCCATCTCCGCGGGCTGCAGGAAGCGCCACCATGTGGCGGAGGCGTAGCCGAGAATCCGCGACGTCATCTGCTCGTCGCTCTCTCGCGGCAGCGACTGCAACGCGAGGTCAACGAACGCGGCTGGTGAGACCTGGCTGTCGAGCAGCGCGTCCCACATGGTGACCCACGCGCTACCGCGCGTCAGCGGGTCGGCAATCTCGGGCAGCGACGCGGCGAGATACGCAATCGTGGCGCGGTCGAGGCCGAACGAGCCATAGGCCCAGCCGCCGGCGCTTGGCAGCACATAGGCGGGCGCCGGCCTGCCGACTGCTTGCGGCACGGCGACCACGGCGCTGGTCATGTCGACCACGAGCAGCTCTGGCCCGGTCGGCCAGCCGATCGCCACCCGCAGCAGCTGCGGCCACGCCAGGTTGCGGCCACGCGGATCGCGCTGGCGGAACGACAGGTGCGCGATCTTGCCGTCCTTGATCTGGAGGTCGGTCTGGATGGTTGGCCGGCCCGGTTGATCCACCCAGGCGCGGCTCCATTCCTGCAGGTCGGTGGGCGTGCGTGCGTCGAGTACGCTGATCAGGTCCGACCAGGTCGCATTGGCGAAGGCATGGCGCTTGAGGTACTCGCGCAGCCCGTCGCGAAAGTTGTCGGCGCCAAGCAGCGTTTCGAGGTGGCGCATCACGACCGGCGCCTTCTGGTAGATGATCGCGCCGTACATGCTGCCGGCTTCGTCCAGGTTGTCGAGCTCCTGCCGAATCGGATTGGCGCCGGCCGTGCGGTCCACCTCGTAGGCGGCGGGGTAGTTCGATAGCAGGAAGCGGAGGTCGTGATTCACGGTCGGGAACGACGGGTTCACGATCTTCGCGGCCATGAAGTTGGCAAACACTTCCTTCATCCACACGTCGTTGAACCAGCGCATGGTCACCAGGTCGCCGAACCACATGTGCGCGGTCTCGTGTGAAATCACCGAGGCGCGACCGAGTAGCTGGTTCTGGGTCGCCGATTCGTCGAGCATCAGGCCCGAAGCGTTGTAGAGAATCTTGCCGGCGTGCTCCATGCCGCCGAACTGGAAGGCCGGGATGGCGACGAAATCGAACTTGCCGAAGGCGTACGGGATCGCGGTGTAGTCTTCGAGAAAGGCGAGGGCCCTGGCGTGGAGATCGAAGATGGCCTCGCGATTCCGCGCCACCTTGGCGGCGTCGGTTTCGCGATGGAACATGCGGAAGGTGCGGCCGTTGCGCTCGGCCGTCTCGATCTTGAAGTCGCCGGCGATGAAGGCCACCAGGTAGGTGGGCAGCGGCTGCGTTTCCGCGAACGTCACTGTCGTGCGCGTGCCGATCACCGTCCGTGTCAGCTCCGCACCATTGGCCGCCGACTGCCAGCCCGCCGGATGCTCCAGCGTCATCGTCCATTTGCCCTTCAGGTCGGGCTGGTCGAACACCGGGAATGCCAATCGGGCTCGGGCCGGCACGAAGAGGGTGTAGAGAAAGTCCTTGCCGCGGTTGAGCGAGGCATCGCCGGCATTGAAGGTGATCCGGACGGTATTGGCGCCAGCGGCCAGTGAGCCAGCCGGCACCACGAGGTGACCGTTGACGAAGAGAAACGCCGACGGCTTGCCGTTGGCCTCGACACCCTTCACCTGATCGCGGCTGGTGTCGAAGTCGAGCACGAGCGGCGTTGACGCGTCCTTGAGCGAGAAGCGGATGGTGTTCGAGCCCGTTAGCGGCGCCGACAGGTCCTCGGGAATCGAGAGGAGGAGGTCATACCGCAGGTCGCTGACATTGGCCGCGCGGCGCGTGGCGACATCAAGGGGGACGCCCGGAGCCGGCGAGGCGGTTTGGCCGGCTGTCAAGGTGGGCAGGGCCATGATGAGGGCAAGGCACGAGAGAATACGCATGTCGTCGCTATTCTATGGCGGCCGGACCCGATTGCCGCGCGTCTGACTGTGAGAGCCTGGGCTACATCGGCGCGCCGTACGACAAGTAACGCGCTACGCGCGCATCCAGCGGCCGAGCCGCGCGAGACCTTCTTCGATCTTCGCCGTGTCGCGCACCAGCGGGCCGAAGGAAATGCGGACGCCGTTGGTGAGCGACGCGCCAAATCCACCACCCGGGACCACCAGCACGCCAGTCGCCTGCAGCGCCTTGGGGACAAACGCTTCGGCGTTGGTGCCAATGTCGACGACCGTATAGAGTCCGCCAAACGGCGTCAGCCGCGGCCGCCGCAGGTGCTCATCAATGGCCGTGAGGGTGATGGTCGCGGCGTTCTTGTACATGGCGTTGGCGGTGTCGATGTACTTCCGCAACGAGCCATCGGGAATCGACTGCTTGAGATAGCGCGCCATCGCCATTTGCGACAGCGTGTCGGGGCAGAGGATGCTGCACTGTTGGACGCGCTCAAGGGCCTCGACCACCGAGGTCTGCGCTTCAATCCACCCGAGCCGGCGCCCAAGCCCGCGCGCCCATTTCGAGTTCGAGTGAATGCCGATGACGTTGGGGTGATCGGCGGGCGACCACGCGTAATACGCCGGCGGCGCCTGGAAGTACTGGCACTTGTAGGCGAAGTCGATGGCGAGCCACGAACCAGCCTCGGCCGTCTTCGCCAGCATCGCATCGGCCAGCGCCTGCGGCACCACCTGGCTGGTGGGATTGTCGGGCGCGCCAAACAGCACCAGCTTGGGACGATGCAGGTCGAATAGCCGCGCGAACTCTCGCGCCACGCCGGTCGGATCGGTTTCCGGCAGGTATGACCAGGTCTCCGGATCCAGCACGCGCAGCCGCACGACCTTGATGCCGGTCGCCGCAAAGGCGAGCTGGCCTTCGTAGTTGGCGTAGGTCGGGTCGAGCAACATCACCGTGTCACCCGGGTCGAGCAGCGTGCGGAACAAGTCGTGCGTCAGCTGCGTGCTGCCCATGCCGATCGCGACGTGCTCGGCGCCGAGGCGCGGCACGCCGAAAATGTGCTCCTCAAATCGCGCTATCTGCTCGCGGCACTCCAGGTCGCCAAGCGTCGCCGTGTAGGCGCCGCTCTTGTGGAACAGCTCGGCGTCGGACACGACGGCCTGATAGGCCTGCCGGAACTCATCCGGCGCCTCGTGATTGACCCAGCCGCCGCCGAACGAGATGACCTGCGCGGGATCGAGCCCCAGGGCCAGGATGTTCTGGCGCTCGGCCATCTTCATGATTTGGCGAATGGGTGAGGGCTTGGCGATTTGGTCGCGAACGAGCGACGACAACGGTGGACAGGAGACGATCTTCATGGTCGCCCGATCATATGTCGCAGCGCGGCAGCCGAACAGAGACAATAGGGTCAGTCCCCGATGTCAGCGACTCCGGCGATCCACTTTCTTCGCGCCCACAAGGTGCCGTACACCCAGCAGCCGTATCGGTATGAAGAACGCGGCGGCACCGCCGTCTCCGCGCGCGAACTCGGCGTCGACGAGCACCTCGTCATCAAGACGTTGATTATGGAAGATGAGGCGAAGCAGCCGCTGATCGTCCTCATGCACGGCGATCGCGACGTATCGACGAAGAACCTGGCGCGGCAGATCGGCAAGAAGACCGTGTCGCTGTGCGATCCCGAGGTTGCCCAGAAGCATTCCGGCTACCTCGTCGGCGGCACCTCCCCCTTCGGCACGCGGAAGGCCATGCCGGTCTACATGGAGCGAACCATCGCCGATCTCGACCGAGTCTTCATCAACGGCGGCCGCCGCGGCTTCCTGGTCGCCCTGGCGCCGGCGGATCTGGTGCGCGCCTTGTCTCCCACGCTGGTCGACGCCCAGGTGCAAGATTTCCTGATGCGCGAACAGGACGCCATGCCGACTATCGCTCGATCAGACGTGCGTCTCACCTACGATGACTTTCTGCGCTTCCCTGAGGATGGGAAGCGGCACGAGCTGATCGACGGAGTCCACTACGTGACCGCCTCGCCGAACCTGGGCCACCAGGAACTGCTGGGCCGCCTCCATCTGGCGATCGGCAATTTCCTGGTTGGTCGGCGACACCTGGGTCGCGTCTTCCTTTCGCCGAGCGATGTCGTCCTGTCCTACTACGACATCGTCGAACCTGATTTGCTGTTTGTAGCTGGCGATCAGCAGGACATTCTCACCGAGGCCAATGTGCAGGGGCCGCCGGCCCTCGTGGTCGAGATCCTGTCGCCGAGTACGCGCCGGCGCGATGAAGGGATTAAGCGGAAGCTCTTCGCAGAGAAAGGCATTCGCGAATATTGGATCGTTGACCCGAAAGGCCTAAGGGTCACCGTATTCCGCCGGAGCGGCGATGGACAGTTCCCGCGGCTGACGGAGTTAGCCGCCGGGCAGGCGTTGCGGCTCAAGACCCCGCTGTTGCCGGGCTTCGCCCTATCGATCGACGATCTTTTCGCGCCCGCCTAAGTACCGCCTAAGTACCGCCTAAGTACCAATGACGTCTCCGACCCGCCAGTACCGTGCCGGCCAGTCGGTGGAAGACCACTGCCGATCGTGCCACGAAGATCGCACCCATACGGTGATCGTGGTGGACGGCAACGCC
>SHUG01000041.1 GCA_009694735.1 Acidobacteriota bacterium
GTTGCTGCTGGCGCTAATCACGCGTTCGATGAGGGCTTCCGGTTTTTGTGTGTCATAGCCCGACAACTCGGCTGACTGGTTGTGAATCTTGTTGATATCGGTCCAGATGTCCTGAATCACCATGCCTTCGTATTCGTCTTCGAACCTCTTCAGTCGAGGCACACCTTGCTTTGGCCAATGAATTCGACCGTCTGCGTCTAGGTCATCCATGTCCTTGTGGGATTTCGCCCAGTGGCGGCCAATGTTCGACGGGTCGATCCCCCTCCAAGGACGTCCGGTCTCCCCGTCCTTGGTCACCCCTGGAGCCGTCAACGTTATTCGCTGATACCGCTTTTTACGTCGCTCATCGTAGGAGTCAAAAAAAGTCTCCACATACTGGGGGTCGTCGGCCTGACGCACCTTGTTCCAGATCCACTGGTCGCTTTTGCGCCACTCCTCGACACCGAGCTGCAGGTAGTCGTCGTACTTCTCCGTGAACAGCGCGCTGGTCGCCTCCTGCAGCTTGGCCCGGCTCGCGGCGTCGGGCAGCACCGGGTGCTTGACGACGTTCTGGTGAATGGCTTCGACGAGCGGATAGTCCGAGACGGTCTGGACGAAGATGGCGCCGTTGTCGTGACGCGGCGTGGCGGTGACGTCCACCTGCAGCGCGAGCCGTCGGTCCTTCTGGAGCATTCGGTGATGGATGTCCTGGATCGACTTGAACCAGGCCATCTTCTTGTCGTGAATGTGGTGCGCCTCGTCGTTGAAGACCGCCAGTTCCTCGATCTCGCGGACGATCTCTCCGAGGTCAGTCTTACTGTCGTTGGTACGGCCCACGGGCTTTGCGCCGAACGGATCGAGAAAATAATCGCGCAGGTCGTCGTCTTCGAGTGATGGATCGACGACATCCCCAAGGAACACGCGATGGATGTTGGTGAGGAAGATGTTGCCGGTCTCGCGCACTGTGCGCACATCGTCTTGAATGTGCAGCGTAAGCTGGAAGTCGTCGCGCCAGTTCCGGCCGTCGTAGCCGTTGGCGGGGAGGACCGGGTCGTTGAAGAAGATGCGAAGGCCGTCGAAGTCGGCCCGAAGGCGGTCGAGGACGATGATGTTCGGCGCAATCACGAGGAAGTTGCGGGCGAGTGTGGAATCCGGCTCGTAGAGCTTGTGGAAGAAGCTCCAGGCGATCAGCAGCGACAGGACCTTGGTCTTGCCGGCGCCGGTGGCCATCTTCAGCACGTACCGCGGCCAGTCCTCGTCGAACATGCCGGAGGACACGGCACCGGAGGCATCGAAGCGGAGCAGGTCGAACTTGTCCCTGGCACGCCGGACGTCGTACAGCCAGATCAGCGTCTCGACGGCTTCGCGTTGAGCAAAGTAGTAGCGAAACGGTTCGCGAGAGCCGTCCGCGTGCTCGACAAGGTGTTCGGTGTCAAACCACGCGTGGAGGAGGCTGACAGAGGTTGTCGACGCTCCGGCATAACCGTTCTGCCGCCACGCATAGACTTCCTCGCGAATCTTGGCGACCAGCGGTGGCAGCAGTTTTTCGTACGCCGTACTGCGTAACGTCTCGTCTGCGGGAAACCATCTCTGCGACGGGACGAGCGGGGCGTACGGCGAGCGTGGGAAATCCGGGTGCAGGGCCATGTGTCAGGAGCGGGCGGCGCGCTTCAGGAACGAGCCGGCGCCCGCTCTGCCCGTGAACTTGCCGGCGTCGATGATCACCTTGCCGCGAGACAAGACGGTTTCGGTCACGCCCGTCACCTGCCGTCCTTCGTACGGGTTGTAGTCCACCTTCATGTGGTGGGTCTTCGCGGAGAGCGTGGTCGTCTTCTCGGGATCGAAGATCACGATGTCAGCGTCGGAGCCGGGCGCAATCGTGCCCTTCTTTGGAAACATGCCGAAGATCTTGGCGGGCGAGGTAGACGTGAGCTCGACGAAGCGGTTCATCGAGATGCGTCCGGTCCGCACGCCGCCGTCGTAGACCAGGCTCATGCGGGTCTCGACGCCCGGCGCGCCATTCGGGATCTTCGAGAAGTCGCCGTCTCCCAGGTGCTTCTCTTTCATGCAGAACGGACAATGATCGGTGGCGATCGCCTGCAGGTCGTTGAACGCCAGGCCGCGCCACAGTCTTTCCTGCGTGCCTCTGGCACGCAGGGGCGGGCTCATCACATACTTCGCTCCGCCGAAGTCTGGCTCGTCGTAGTTGTCCTCGGACAGGAACAAGTACTGCGGACAGGTTTCCGCAAACGCCGGCAGGCCGCGGTCGCGGGCCTCGACCACCTGCTCGAGGGCCTCGGTCGACGACAAATGAACGATGTAGACCGGGACGTCGGCGATCTCGGCCAGGGCAATCGCGCGATGCGCCGCTTCGCCCTCCGCGCGGGCGGGGCGCGTGAGGGCGTGATACTTCGGCGCCGTCTTGCCTTCGGCCAGCGCCTTCTTCACCAGCACGTCGATGACGCCACCGTTCTCGGCGTGCATGCAGATGGTGCCGCCATTCTTCCCGGTCCGCAGCATCGCCCTGAAGATGCTCGCATCGTCCAGCATGAACACGCCGGGGTAGGCCATGAACAGCTTGAACGAGCTGACGCCCTGGCGAACCATGGCGTCCATCTCTTCTTCCACCTGATCCGAGAGCTCCGTGATGATCATGTGGAAGCCGTAGTCGATGGCAGCCTTGCCTTCGGCTTTCTTCGACCACGTATCGAAGGCGTGATGCAGCGTCTCGCCCCGGTATTGAATGGCGAAGTCGACGATGGTCGTGGTGCCGCCGAAGGCGGCGGCGATGGTGCCCGACTCGAAGTCGTCCGCGGAGGTGGTGCCGCCGAATGGCATGTCGATGTGGGTATGGACGTCGATGCCGCCAGGCAGCACGTACTTGCCGGTGGCGTCGATCACCCGATCGGCCGGCATGGTGAGTGCCGAGCCGATGGTCGTGATCTTCTCGCCCTCGACGAAGACATCGCCGATGTACTGATCGGTGGCTGTGACGATGGTGCCGTTCTTGATCAGGATGCTCATGTCAGGATCTCGCCGCACATACTACCGCGTCGCTGGTCTCAGCTGACTGTGTGCACTGCCCTCCGGGCGGCCGTTTTGGGCTCGGTGAGCGTCACAATCTGTCGATCCAGGGTCGCCAGGATGCCGTCGCGACGGATGGCGAGCCCCAGCAGATACGCGTCAGTGACCTGTTGATGTCCGATCAGTCGCACACCGGCAAACTCCACTGCGTCCGCGAAGGCCAGATCGTCGGCCCACAGCGCGTGATCCTTGGCCGCGGTGTTCGCGACCAGCACCTGCGTGGCATCACGTGGCTGAACGGCGTCGCGTGAAAAGGCGGGGTTGGAAACGATCCGGACGAAACCAGCCTGCGTGAACGGGCACGTGGCCCAGCCCCGGCTCCGATGCCGGGTAAACCAAGCCACTGCCAATCCGTGGTGTTCGTGGCTTGGCCAGAGCAGGGCGATCAGCAGGTTGGTGTCGAGCAGGTAACCGTTCACACGCCCTCGGCTTCGATCCGCCGCACTTCTCTGGTCGTGACCTTCGGCGAGTCCTCGGGGAGCTGGAACATGACCAGGCCGTTCCGGTCCAGTGAGGGCGTCGGCGCGTTCAGCCCCCGCCGCACCAGATCCGAGATGGTCTTGCCCAGGGAGACGCCCCGCAACTTGGCGTGACGAGCGACCAGCTGGACGATGTCATCGTCTAGAGTAATGGTGGTTCTCATCCGCAAATGATGCCAAGTATTGGAATTGATGTCAATTTACGCATGTCGGCATCATTGCGCCTGAGCAGCGCCGTCGTGCAGCCGGTTTTCTACTTCTTCAATTCCGCGGCCCAGTTGGGCACCAGCGTGACCGTCACTCGCCCGGCCGCCGATCCGCCGTACGCCCCGCCGTTGAGGAGAAGGTCCGACTCGATGCCGGCCGGTGCCCGAGGTCCGAGACGGTCGTGCCCGAAAAATTGAAACGGCAGACAGGTAGTCAGGTTCTGCGACAATGGCCCCTCACAGTCCGTTCAGGGAGTATGCCCATGAAACGCCACAGTCTGTTCGTGTTGATCCCGGCGGCGTGCCTGATCGTCGCGTCCGCGTCCGCGTCCTCGCCCTCGCCCTCGGTGCAGGCCCAGGCCCGGGACCGCGTGCTCGACGCCGCGGCCCTCCCGGCCGATTTCGTCACCGTCCCAAACATCGTCTATATGACGGCCGACGGGTATGAATCCAAGCTCGATGTGCATCGTCCACGCACGATCACGCCGCCTAGACCCACGGTGATCTTCATCCACGGTGGCGGATGGGTTGGCGGATCGAAAGAGGCATCAATGCTCGCCGTGCTGCCCTACCTGGCCATGGGCTGGGCCGCGGTGAACGTCGAGTATCGGATGGCACCAACAGCACCGGCGCCGTCGGGCGTCGATGACTGCCGCTGCGCGCTCAAGTGGGTGATCGCGAATGCCAAGACCTACGGGTTCGATAGCGCGAAGATCGTCGTGACCGGCCAGTCGGCGGGCGGACACCTGGCGCTGACGACCGGCATGCTGACCCCGTCGGCGGGTTTCGATGACCGCTGCCCGACGGTGGCCGGGCCCGCGAATAACGCGGTTGAGGCCAATCCGAAGGTGGCGGCCATCGTGAACTGGTTCGGCATCACCGATGTGAACGACATCATCGCGGGAGCCAACGCTCGCGGCTACGGCGTGCGCTGGTTCGCGGGCGTCGAGAATAAGGTGTCGCTCGCCACTCGCGTGTCGCCGCTCACCTATGTCAGGCCCGGCCTTGCGCCGATCATCACGATCCATGGCGATGCCGACCCCACGGTGCCGTACGCGCATGCCACGCGGCTGCGCGACGCGCTGACCAAGGCCGGCGTGTCGAACGAGCTAATTACGATTCCCCAAGGCGGCCACGGCAACTTCGTGGCGCCGCAGCGGGATCGGGCGTGGATTGCCATTCGCGCGTTCCTCGACAGGCTCGCGATTACGCCGCCGGCGCCAACGCAGCCGTAGCCTTTGCCCATGGCTGGCATTCCCTGGTACCTGTGGTGCGCTGCCCTTGCCGTGACCTCCGCGTTCGTCGGCGGTTACTGGGACATCTCGTGGCACCGTTCGATCGGCCGTGACTCGTTCTGGTCGGCGCCCCACATGGCGATTTATGCCTGCGGCATTCTCGCCGGGATCTCGTCCGGCTACCTGATCTTCTCGACGACGTTCGGCCGGAATGCTGCGCTGAAGGACGTCAGCGTGCGCATCTGGGGACTGTCCGGTCCGCTCGGCGCGTTCATCTCGGCGTGGGGCGGCGTCGCCATGCTGGCGTCGGCGCCGTTCGACGACTGGTGGCACAACGCCTACGGCCTCGACGTGCGGATCATCAGCCCGCCGCACATGGTGCTGGCCGCCGGCTTCTTCGGTATCGAGCTCGGCACGGTGATGCTGATGCTGGCCTTCATGAACCGGGCCCACGAGCGGGCACGGCCCTCGCTCGAACGCTTGTTCCTCTACGTCGGTGGCACGGTGCTGTGCGAGTCGCTGCTGATCAAGCTGGAGTCGATCAGCCGATCGGATCAGCACAACGCGCGCTTCTACCTGGTGGTCCTGATCGGGACGCCGGCGATCCTGGCCGCGCTGTCGATTGCCTCGGAGCGGCGATGGGCCAGCACCATCATTACCAGCGTCTACAGCGCCTTCGCGGTGGCGTTCCTGTGGCTCTTGCCGCTGTTTCCCGCCGAGCCAAAGCTCGGACCGGTCTACCGCGAGGTCACCCACTTCATCCCGTGGGAGTTCCCCCTGCTCCTGATCGTCCCGGCGATCGTACTGGACGTGATCCTTCAGCGGACCGGAGGATGGCGCCCGCTCGTCCGCGCCGTCACCGGCGGCCTCGCGTTCTTTGCCGTCTTCGTCGCGGTGCAGTGGCCGTTTGCGAATTTCATGCTGACGCCGGCGGCGCGCAACTGGTTCTTCGGCGGCGGCTACCTCGACTTCGCCACGCCACCGCGTTCGCCGCTGGCGCGCTTCGAGTTCTTCTACCGCGAGCCCGACCCGTCGCAGTTCTGGCGGGTGATGCTAATCGCCGCCGTGGTGTCGTGTTTCATGATGTGGATCGGCTTGCACGGTGGACGCGCCATGCGCAAGGTCCGCCGATGACCTTGCGCCGGCTGCGCGTCGCCTTGGCGCTGGTGCTCGCCACCGCGTTGCAGTGGCCGGTCAGCGCCCATGTCGGCAGCCCCGACCTCTTCCTCGAAGGGATGGCAGGGCCGTATCGACTGCTGGTGACCGTCCGCCCGCCGTACGCTATTCCCGGCATCGCCGACGTCGAGGTGCTGGCGACCAGCGACGACATTCGTGACGTGCGCATCGTGCCGCTGCCACTCACCGGCGTCGGGGCGCAGTTTGCCCCGGTCGCCGATCGCGCCGTGCGGTCGGCCGAGGACCCGCGACTGTTTACGGGACACCTCTGGCTGATGAGCGCGGGCGCCTGGCAAGTGCGCATCGCCGTCGCCGGCGACCGCGGTGACGGCATGCTGTCGGTGCCGGTGCCGACCCTGCCGCAATCAACGCTGGCGATGAACCCGGTGACTCGCGCGACGCTCTTCGTGCTGATGCTGCTGCTCGCGGCCGGCTTCATCGGCATCGTGTCGGCGCTCGCACGTGAGGCGTGGCTGGGCGCCGGCGAGATGGTTGACTCGCGAGCGCTCTGGCGCGGCCGAATCGCCGGCGCGGTGGCGGCCGTCATCGTCGGCGTGGTCGTGTTCCTCGGCGACATGTGGTGGACGGTCGAGGCCTCGACTTACGCGCGCTACGTCTACAAGCCGCTGATCGCGATTACGTCGGTGACGGCTGACGCCCGCCTCAGGCTCGACCTTAGCGACCCCGGCTGGATCGGCAGCCGGCGGCTGGACGACTTCGTCCCTGACCATGGCCGCCTGATGCATTTGTTCGTCGTCTCGCCAGCGCTCGATCGGTTGTGGCACTTGCATCCTGATGAAATCAGGACCGGCGCCTTCGAACACCCGCTGCCGGACATGCCGGCCGGCCACTATGAATTGTTCGCCGACCTCGTGCACGCGACCGGCGTCTCGGAGACCGCGACAGCGCAATTCGACACGCCGGCGATTGCCGGAGGACCTCTTTCCGGCGACGATAGTGCCTGGAGCGAGGTCCGGCTAAAGCCGGACGCCACATCCACCCTTGGCGGAGGGCGTATTGTCTGGGTGCGAGACGACGCGCCGCTCGTGACGAAGCGCCTGACGATGTTCACGTTTCGCGTGGAGGATCGGGACGGCCAGCCGGCGCGCGATCTGGAGCTCTACATGGGGATGCCGGGGCACGCGGTCTTCTTCCGGCGCGACCGCAAGGTGTTCGCGCACGTGCATCCGTCGGGCTCCGCGCCGATGGCGGCGATGGACATCGCGATGGCGTCCAGCCCCACGCACGCCCAGCACAATGCCCCAGCCTCGCCACCTTCGACCGTCACCTTCCCCTACGGGTTCCCCCAGGCGGGCGAGTATCGGATTTTCGTGCAAGTGAAGCGCGCTGGAAGAGTGATGACCGAGGTCTTCGACGCCGACGTCAAGTGAAGCTCCGGCTCGCGGTGGCTCCGGGAATCAGTCTGGGCGGAGCGTCTCGAACACCAGTAGGCTCCTGGCGAGTTCCCGAACGCTACATTTTCAAGATCGAGATCCCGGGCCGCAAGTCATTCTGGCGCACTCCAGGCCTCACCACCCTTGCACCCCAGCACCTCAGCACCCATAATCGCCCCCATGAAGCCTGACATCTCGGTCACGTTCACGGGCCTGAAGTTCACCAACCCGTTCCTGCTCTCGTCGGCGCCGCCGACCGAGTCAGACTCGAACATTATGCGGGCCTTCGACGCGGGATGGGGCGGCGTCGTCACCAAGACCATCGGCTTGCATCCGGTGACCAACGTTGCCGGGCCCAAGACCAAGTTCCTGCGCTCGACGCTCGACGGCCGGCTGTCGATGCAGAAGAAGCCCGACACCGCGCTGCATTCGTCATGGAACTGGGAACTGATCTCCGATAAGCCGCTCGATTGGTGGATCCCGAAGATCGAAGGGATCAAGAAGGCGCACCCCGATCGCATCCTGATCGCGTCGATCATGGCGGGTTCAGGCAGCGACACGGAGCTTGCTCATTGGCAGACGCTGGCGAAGGGATGCCAGGACGCCGGCGCCGATGCCTTCGAGCTGAACCTGTCATGTCCGCACATGGACCGCAAGGACATGGGCTCGAACATCGGCAAGGACCAGGAGCAGGTATCGATCGTCACCCAGGTGGTGAAGGAAGTGGCGAAGGTGCCGGTGTGGTGCAAGCTGACGCCCTCCACCACCGACATCGTGGAAGAGGCGAGCGCCGCGTTCCGCGGTGGCGCCGATGCGATCGTGTCGTCCAACACGTTCCCGTCGCTGCCGCTGATCGATCCCGAGACGATGGACTTCGAGATGAACGTCGACGGCCTGGTGTCGAGCGGGGGACTTGGTGGCCCGGCCATCCTGCCGCAGTCGCTGGCCAAGATCGCGTCGCTCACCAACGCCTTTCCGGATCGGGCGTTCTCAGGCATTGGCGGCATCGCGGCGTTCGCCCACGCGCTTAACTATTTCCTGCTCGGAAGCGGCACCGTGCAGGTGTGCACGGCCGCCATGCTGGATCGCGCGATTGGGCCCAACGTCGTCAAAGCGTTGATCGACGGCATGGAGCAGTTCATGGAGAAGCGCGGCTACGCCTCGCTCGAAGACTTCCGCGGTCTGCGCCGCAGTAACGTGGTGGTGCACTCGAAGATCCGCCGGCCCGATGGCAAGGATTATCACGGCGGCCACGAGGCGGAGGGCTACGCCAGTTGAACTCCACGCGCGGCGCCCCGACCGGGGCGCTTCGCCAGGAATTCGTCGAGCTGACCGAAGACGTGTCGGGCAGCCCGCTCTGGAACCCCGATCTCGCGCCGACCTCGCTCGCCAGCCGCACCTGGTCCACGTATCACATCGCCGCCCTCTGGATTGGCATGAGCGTGGTGATCACCACCTACACGCTGGCCTCGGGCCTGATGCAGCAGGGCATGAACTGGTGGCAGGCACTGGCCACCATCCTGTTGGGCAACGCCATCGTCCTCATCCCGATGATCCTGAACGCGCATGCCGGCACCAAGTACGGCGTGTCGTTCCCGGTGCTGTGCCGAGCGGCGTTTGGCGTGAAGGGCGCGAACGTTCCGGCCGTGTTGCGCGCGATCGTCGCGTGCGGGTGGTTCGGCATCCAGACCTGGATTGGCGCGCTGGCGCTCGAGGCGCTGCTGATCGCGGCGTGGCCCGCATGGGCTAACGTGGCGGGCAGCATCTGGATCTCGTTCGCGGTGTTCTGGCTCGGGCAGGTCGCGATCGTCGTCCGCGGGCTCGAGGGCATCAAGCTGCTCGAGGCGTGGTCGGCGCCGTTGCTGATCGGCGGCGGGCTCTTGCTGTTGTGGTGGGCGATCGCCAACGGCGGCGGGTTGGCGCACATCCTGTCGGAGTCGCCGAAGCTGCAGCGGGGCAGCACGCCGTTCTGGACGCTGTTTCCCGCCGCGCTGACCGCCAACGTCGGCTACTGGGCCACCCTCAGCCTGAACATCCCTGACTTCACGCGCTACGCCAAGAGCCAACGGTCGCAAGCGCTTGGCCAGGCGCTCGGCCTGCCGGCCACGATGACGGCGTTTGCGTTTCTGGGTGTCGCCGTGACCAGTGCCACGATCGTGATCTTCGGTGAGGCGGTGTGGGATCCGGTGGTCCTGATCGCGCGCATCGGCAGCCCGGTGGTGGTGATTTGTGGCGCCCTGGTCATTCTCGCGGCGCAGATCACGACGAACATGGCGGCGAACGTGGTGTCGCCGGCCAACGATTTCTCGAGTCTCGCGCCCAAGCGCATCAGCTACGTGACGGGCGGGTTGATCACGGCGGCCTTGGGCATCGTGATGATGCCGTGGAAGCTCTACGCTGACGCGTCGGCGTACATCTTCACGTGGCTGATCGGTTACTCGAGCCTGATGGGCGCGATCGGCGGCGTGCTGATCGCCGACTACTGGATCCTGCGAAAGCAGGAACTGTCGCTGCCAGACCTGTTCGCGCTGCGTGGGCGCTACACCTACTCGAATGGCGTCAATCCGAAAGCGATGATCGCGTTGGCCCTGGCGATTCTGCCGGTCGTGCCGGGATTCGTGAGGGCGGCTACTACGCCCGGCGGTGTGGTGCCCGATCCCAACTTCTTCGACACGATCTACACCTACGCGTGGTTCGTCACGTTCGGGCTCAGCGCTGGAATCTACTTGCTGCTGATGCCTCGCGCTGGTGGGGCGAGCGCCTCTCGGCGCTCGTGAGCCTACCCAATCTACAGGCAGTTCGTGCAGAACCCGTCATTCAAGCGCTTTGTGACGGAAGCGGTCTTCGATCTGGCCAAGTAAGCAATCTGTGTAAATCTGTGTCTAATCGGTGGCTGTCTTCATCCGCGGCCCCGGCGACACGCGATTTCGTACTCGCGTTTGGTGACGGGCTGCACCGACAGTCGGCTGCCTGGCTGGTTGACCATCATCTTGTCGAGCCCGCGAGTCTCTTTCAACACGGCCAGCGGGATGACGTTCGCGAAGCGCTCGACAAAGGCGAGTTCAACGCTGAACCAGATCGGCCGCTCGTTCGTGTGCTTGGGGTCGTAGTAGGTGTGGCCCTTGCGGGCGGCAAACGGATCGGGATAGCCGGCACGCGCGATGGTGGCCAGGCCCGTCACCCCTGACGGGTCGGCGTTCGACGCATAAAACAGCACGCCATCGCCCACCTGCATGTCATCCCGCATGAAGTTGCGCGCCTGGTAGTTGCGCACGCCCTCCCAGCCGGTCTTGCCGTCCCGCTGGAGGTCTTCAATGGTGTAAGCACTCGGTTCGCACTTCATCAGCCAGTAACGGCGTGGCATCTCTTCATGATTATCCCACGAGCCGCCCGTAGTTAACCCTTTGGCTTTTCCGTCGTCGTCACCGTGAACTGACGAAAGCGGCCGTAGGTGGCGCGCCCGTCGATGCGGGCCAGCGTCCGCTTCAGCTCGTAGGTCTCGCGCATTTCGGCCGGCACCAGCAGGTCGAGTCCCGCCTCAGCCCGGTACGACACGTCGATCAGCGCGCGCACCTCGGTGTCTTCGCTGATCAACGCGGTGCGCAAGAAGCGGCCCGTCCGGCTGTCGATCGACACGCGGCCGTGCGACGGGATGTCCTTGTCCTCGGCGCCTCGCACCACCGTGCCTCCTTGCGTCTCGCGGTACTCGATCAGCCACACGTCGCCCTCGGCAGCGAGCGCGGCAAAGCGCTTGACGTTGCCCGACTTGCCTCTCTCGTAGATGAACCGCGGCTGGTTCACGCGGTCGAACAGGATCAAGGCCAGCATCGGCATGTTGATGGTCCGCATGATCGGGCCGATGTTGTAGCGCGAACTCTCCGCCTGGATGGCTCCGGCCTGCGTGGTGGCGTCAGCCGAGGCGCCAACAAACAGCTTGAACAGGCGCTGGTCGCGGTCGCGAATGGGCTTGCGATCGACCTCGAACACGTCGCGGAACTGCAGCCACGAGTCACCGTTGCCGGTCTTGACCAGCAGTAGATCCGAGCGCAGTTCCCGAAACTCCCGCAACTGCGTGCCGCCGCGGCGCCCGGTGCCGAGCACGTTCTGGCGGTAGTGCTCTTCCGCGACAATGCCAGTCAACTTCGCCTGGTAGCTGCCGACGTAGGCGGCGGCGCGGGCGAGCACCACCTCGAGCGACGGCTCCGCCTCTTGGCGTGCCGAGAGCGACCCCACCACCGCCACCGCGACCAGCACCACGGCGCGGACCCCACGCATGCCGGAAGTCTATAATCGAATCAGTAATGGAAAGAATCATCGTCACCGCCAAGTTCCACACGGGCCATCGCCAGCTCGGTTACCCGGGCAAGTGCAAGTTTGTCCACGGGCATACCTGGCAGGGCAAGGTGATGGTGTCGGCCGAGGAGTTTCCACGCGACGACCTCGACATGTCGATCGACTTCGGTGCCATCAAGAACGTGATGCGCTTCATGGATCACAAGATTCTGATCAGCGAGCAGGACACCACCTTCCTGGACGCCGGGCTGTTCGAGCCCGAGGGCGTGGTGATGCTCAAGGGCAGGGGGCCGAGCGTCGAGAATGTCGCGCACTACGTGTTCGACGGCGTCGTTGCGCTGATCCAGAAGCAGTATCCGGGCAGGGGCGTGCGCTACACCGTGGCAGTGACGATCCAGGAGACCGAGAACAACACCTTCATTGTCGAAAAGGCCGTGACGATCTAGGCGGCAGGGGCGGCACAAGCCCAGGCACCGTGCCTACGGGTGCGTACGGTGCCTGGGGTGCCTATGGGTTGGTGCCGGGGTGCTGGGGTGCCAGAGTGCCCGCGGAGACTTGTCGGCGCGGCACAGGCAGAAACTGCGATCACGCCAAGCGCTGAACGTTGCAGCAAATGCGACGTGCGCCGCGCCTGTCAGCCAGAAGGCCAGTAATTCCCTGCTTTCTGCTGGGCCTGTCGCTTGCACTGTCACGAGCATGGCTGGATTCAGAGACTTCCGGGAGATCGTGGCGTGGCAGCTAGCGCGTGAGCTGAAGCTGATTGCCGACGCGTTGGTGTCGAAGCCGGACGTGGCTCGAAGGTTCAAATTCTGCGACCAGTTGAGCGACGCGGCCCGCTCAGGGCCGCGGAACATCGCCGAAGGCTTTGCTCGATTCAAGCACCGGGAGTTCCCAGATTCAGAAGAGGTAGCGCATGGCACGATTGTCTGGATTCGCCGCCCGTCAAATGGGTCTTGCCCGGCACCTCGGCACCAGCGCAGGCACCGTCCGGCACCCTGGTCGGCGCGCTTAGAACTTCACGGTCGCGACCAGTGAGGCCGATCGCCCAGGCGCCGAGACCGCGCGCACGTCCTGGCTCGCGAAGTATTCCTGGTCAAGCAGGTTGCGCGCCTGGATCCGCAGCTCGAGCGGCTTGGCGACGCGCCATCCGGCAGCCGCATCGAGCAATGTGTAGCCGGAGACCGCGCGTTCAGTCGGTCCAAAGTGGTTGTCGTCCGAGAAGTAGGCGGCTCGCACCTGGCCGAAGCCCCACTCGCCAAACTGCTTGCGCAGCACGGCCGACAGGTTCACCGGCGACAGATCGTCAAGATAGGCGTGGTTGTCGAGCGCGCGGCCGTCGGCAACCTGGGTCGTCAGTTCGAGCGTGACACCACCGCCCAGGTCGGCCTGGCCCTCCACCTCGAAGCCGCGGATGCGCGCGGTGCCACGGTTGCGGAAGAAGAACAAGTCGGTCGCCGTCGAGTAGCGCTCGATCAGATCGTGGATGCGGTATTCGTAGTAGAAGGCCGCGAGGCGGACGCGCGGCGCGAGGTAGCGTAACGCGATGTCGCCCTGGATGCTGGTCTCGGGGTCGAGGTCCGGGTTGCCGGTGATGAAGCCGCGTCCGGTGGGTCCGCGATAGTAGCGATCCGACAGCACCGGGTCGCGGAAGCCGCGGGCGATCTGTCCGGTGAGGCTGAAGCCCTTGAAGCTGCCAAGCGTGGCCGAGGCGAAGCCGGAGAACGAGCCGTTGCCGGTGGAGCGATCGCCGAAGTAACCGCCGTCATTCCTGGTCGTGACGTAATCGGCGCGCACACCAGCGCCCAGGACGAGCCGCGGCGCGACCGCCGAGTCAATCGAGACGTAGGCGCCGGTGTCGGTGCGGCTCGCGGAGTCGACCGGCACGATGGGCCGCGTGCTGACGACGCCGCCGGCGAGGTTATGGGTGATGAGGTCATCCACCGCATGCAGGCCGGCGCGGCCGTTCACGTCGAGGCCGATCTCGAGCCGCGACTTGCCGAGCAGCCGTTCACCGAATGCCCGCACGTGGAAGTCTTTGGCTGAGACCTCGGCGCGTTCAATCGTCCGGCCGGTGGTAGCGGTGGCAAAGCGGTCCTGGTCGGTAACCTGTGCGTAGCTGCCGGCAAACCCCGTCACCCCGACCCGCTGAAAACCGGCCACCGCGCGCGCCTCGTAGCCGGCCGTGAACCGGTGCGAGTCTTCCGTGGGATAGAAGAAGCGGACCGTCCGCGAGTTGTTGCGCGGCCGCTCGATGTCGCGGCCGAAGTCGCTCTGCCAGCCCGCGCTCAGAGTGCCGGCGCCGGCCTTGTGTTCGGCGCGCACCAGGAACCCGCGATCGGCGAATCCCGAGTTGAAGACCTCGCCGGACGGGCTGTCCCAGTCGTCGGCCTCGCGCGCGTGGGCGGCAATGATGAAGCCGCCCGCGGGCAGGCCCTTGGAGATCTCCACCGAACCGCGCCGTTCGGGCACGCCCGCGCCGAGGGTTCCCGAGAACCGCGCCGCCCATGGCGAGCCCGGTGCCACGCGCCGGGTGCGCACCGAAATCACACCGCCAAACGCATCCGAGCCGTAGGCGACCGACCCCGGTCCACGGGCCACGTCCACGCCCTCGACTAGTGATGGATCGAGGAAGGTGGCGCTGGCACCGACGCGGCGTTCGGAGCTGACCCGTGCGCCGTCGATCAGAACCAGTGTGCGGCCGCGCGCGAGCCCGCGAATGGCCGGCACCGCCGCGTGGCCCTCGGACACCTGGTTGACGCCCGCCACGTTCTCAATCGCCTGCATCAGGTTGGTGGGCTGGCGCACCGCCACATCGCGCCCGCTGATGCTGGTGGTGGCGGCGCCTGGTGTGGCCTCGATGCTGGGCGCGGAACCGGACACCGTCACCGACTCGTTGAGCAGCGCGGCGATCGTCACCGTCACCTCCTGCCCGACATCCACACGCGCGATGAGCACCGGCCGCGCGTACGTGCCGGCCTTGTCGATCACCAGCACTTCGAACGGTGTCGGCGGATCGGGTTGCCATTCAAATCGTCCGTCGGCGTCGGTGATTGCCTCGCCCGGTCTTCCCAGGATCGACACCGTGGCATTGGCCACCGGCCGTCCTTGCTGATCGACGACACGGCCCTTGAGCGCGAACGCGGAACTTGGCAACGCCAGAACGGCAAGGAGAAGAATTATTCTAGTAGTCATTGGTCCGGGAGTCTCGATCATTATGTCGTCCTGCGCGCGGACCGGCGACCGGACACGCTAGAATCAGTTCTCAATGTTGAGTCGGCGAACCGTCTTGGTTCTGTTCTTCTGTTCCGGCGTCGCCGGACTGATCTATCAGGTGCTCTGGCTGCGTCGGCTGTCGTTGATCTTTGGCGTGACCGTGTATGCGGCGAGCACGGTGCTGGCGGCCTTCATGGCGGGGCTGGCGGTGGGCAGCGTGCTGTCGGGCTGGGTGCTGCGCCGCGGCTTCTCACCGCTGGTAGCGTTTGCCATTGCCGAAGTGTTGGTCGGGGTCACCGGGCTGGCATCGCCTTTTCTGCTCGACGCGACCGCGTCGATCTATGCCGTCCTGCACGCCGTTGCGCCCGACTCGCTGGGTGCCTTGACGCTGGCGCGATTGATCTGTTCGTTC
Organism: Acidobacteriota bacterium; assembly: GCA_009694735.1. Taxonomy (GTDB): domain Bacteria; phylum Acidobacteriota; class Vicinamibacteria; order Vicinamibacterales; family UBA2999; genus 12-FULL-67-14b. Next base: position 15,472 of record SHUG01000041.1, read on the forward strand.
GTCATCTTGGCCGTGCCAACCGCGATGATGGGCATGACGCTGCCGCTGCTGAGCGCGGCCCTGGCGGTGCCCGGGCGATCGTCAGGCTCGAGTGTCAGCCTGCTCTACGCCGTCAACACCATCGGCGCGGTGTCGGGCACCCTGCTGACGGGCCTGATCCTGATCCCCGCGATCGGCATCCAGCGCGCGTTCCTTCTGGCCGCGGCGCTCAATATCCTGGTTGGCGTCGCCGCCTTGAGGATCGGCCGTCGCGCACCAAGCCACGCCGACACTCCAGAGGACGCGGCCCCACCGGCCGGCCCGGCCCCACCCGCATCGCGACCGTTCCGAGTCTTGTGGCTGGTCGTCATCCTCTCGGGATTCGCCTCGCTGGGCCTGGAGATCGTCTGGTTCCGCCTGATGCTGCAATTTGTCGTCGCGACCAGCGAAGCCTTCACCGCGATGCTCGCCACCGTGCTCGGCGGCATCGCGATCGGCGGGCTGATCGCCGCGCGGATCCTGCGCCAGCCCGCCGACCGGGTGGCGTCGCTCGCCGCGGTGCAAGCCTTGACCGGCATCGCGGCCGTCGGCGGTATGACCTTGCTGATGTGGACGGTCGCGAGGGACTGGAACACGATGGGTCTGTGGCCCGCGGTGTTGATTGCGATCCTGCCATCCTCGATCTTGATGGGCATCGGGTTTCCCTTGGCGCTGGGGATCGCCGCCCGCCCGTCCGGCGACGCACTCGATCGTAGCGAGGTCGGCCGCCGCGTTGGCATGCTGTACGCGATGAACGTCACCGGCGCGATTGTCGGCTCGCTGGCGGCCGGCTTCGTGCTACTGCCGCTGCTTGGCAGTGTTCAGGCCTTGATCTTCCTGGCCGCGATCTTCGTCGCGTCCGGCCTGTGGCTCGTCGCCACCACCACCGCCAGCAAGCGGCATTGGGCATCACTGGCGGCGCTTGCGCTGGTGTTCGCGCTGGTCGCCCGGGTCATGCCGGATCCGTTTAAGGTCGCCATCGACCGCCGCTATGGCGACGTGTTGATCGAGTACTGGCGCGACGAAGGCGCGCAAACGGCGGTCAGCGTCCGGGCGTCGCGCCTTCAGCACGTGCTCTACATCGACGGGCTGCATCAGGCCAACGACCAGCCCGCCATGGTGACGCTGCACCGGGCCATCGGCCACCTGCCGATGGTGCTGCATGGTTCGGCTGAAGACGTGTTGGTCGTGGGCTTGGGCGGCGGCGCCACCCCTGGCGCGGTCAGCCAGTATCCCGCCGCGCGCGTCCAGGTCGTGGAACTGTCCGACGGCGTCCGCCGTGCCGCGTCATTTTTCGCGCACGTCAATTACGATCTGCTCAACCAGCCCAACGTCAACGTGCGGATCGACGATGGCAGGAACTTTCTGGCGCTGACGGAGCGGCGTTTCGATGTGATTACCGCCGACATCATTCAGCCCGGCCATGCCGGCGCGGGCCATGTCTACGCGCGCGAGTATTTCGCGCTGGTGCGTCGCGCACTCAAACCCGGCGGCGTCGTCCTGCAGTGGATTGGCCACCGCCCGTCGGTCGAATACAAGCTGATCATGCGGACCTTCCTGGACGTGTTCCCGGAAGCGACGCTGTGGTACGACGCCAACTTCATGGTGGGCGCCCTGAAACCGTTGACCATCGACCCCTCGACGCTGGACCGGCTCCGCCAACACCCGCGGACCCGTGAGGCCCTTGATTCGGTCGGGCTCACCAGTTTCGAGGTACTGCGAAGCCGGTACACGGCAGGGCCTGATGAGATGCGTGCCTTTGTCGGCGCCGGTCCGATCCTGACCGACGATCGGCCGCTCGTGGAGTACCACCACTGGCTGCCTCCCGCCGATCGGCAGGCTCCTCTGGACTTGTCGCAGCTCAAGGGCGACGTCACGCGGATCATCAGGTCGAAGGGCGGCAGTGAGCGGTAATCAGGTCCGCCAACCGGAAGGTCCGTCCTCAGGGGCCATCACTTGATGGCCATCGACACCGTCTTCCTGGACGCCGGCGGCGTTCTCTGTCATCCCTCCTGGACCCGGGTAGCCGAGGCGCTGGTGCGCCACGGCGCGACGGTGACGGCGGCCGCACTGTCACAGGCAGAGCAGCGCGCGACCCACGAACTGGACCAGGCGTCGGTCATCGGTTCGACCGACGACCGTTCGCGCGGCTGGCTGTACTTCAACCTGGTGCTGCAGCACGCCGGCGTGCCGCGGAACGCCGGCACCGACGCGGCCCTCGCCGAGTTGCGTGAGTATCACAAGGCCGAAAACCTCTGGGAGCACGTCGAACCCGACGTGGTGCCGGCACTGGCCGCGCTGCGCGCGCGCGATCTGCGCCTCGTGGTGGTGTCGAACGCCAACGGCCGGCTTCGGCGGCTGTTCGATCGTCTGGAACTCACGCGCTGGATCGGTCACGTGCTCGATTCACATGAATGGGGCGTCGAGAAGCCAGACCCGCGCTTGTTTCACCTGGCCCTCGAACAGGCCGCGGCGGATCCCGCGCGCACCGTGCATGTGGGCGACTTGTATCACGTGGATGTGATCGGCGCCCGCCGCGCCGGACTGCGCGACGCAGTGCTGTTCGACATGGCCGATCTTTACGACGGCGTCGATTGCCCGCGCGTCAGATCGTTTGCCGGCCTGGTCGAGTGGATCGACAAGATCAACGGGAACCAGACCCTGAACCGCGTGCCCTGACCCTCGGCCCTGGTCCTTGGTGGAGAAGAACGGATCGAACATGCGCGCCAGTACGCCTCGTGCTGTTCGTTGGTGGCCGCGAGCGCGAGCGTGATCGCAGGCACGATCCAGATCGCCGCGCGCAATCGGTGATCCGATGGCCACGTGGCTCGGCTGTAGTGGCTGGTGAAGAGTAGCCACAGCACGCCGATTGGCGCGACGGCGAGGTACTGCACCTTGGCGATCACGATGCGCGTCGCGGTGTCGCCCACCAGCGTGTGCAGGGCACTGGTAAAGCTCCAGATTGCCACCGCCATCATCAACCAGGTGAACGACGAACTGCCCGGGACGCCGCGCCGCGTACGCGCGACCACAACCGCCCAAATCGCCAGGCCGGTCGCAACGAAAAGCGTAGCCGCCTGCAGCGTGGTGGGCCAAAACACTGAGGGTTTCATTATCGTTCCGAGGGGGGCCGGGCCGGGGGCCAGGTGATTTCTGGTAGACTGAAAGGCGCTGTAGGGGAAGGTCGCTCAGGGCGGTCTTTCGTGTTTCAGGGCCAATTGGGGTCACTGCCAGCGGCCGGCAGCCTGCAAGGGCTGTGGCGAAGCGTTCTCGCGTAGCGAGACGAGGAGAAGACGATGGGTCGGAAGTTGTACGTGGGGAATCTTCCCTACACCGCGGCGGAGCAGGATCTTCAGGAGTTGTTCGAAAAAGTCGGCCCCGTGGAATCGGTCACGGTGATGCGCGACATGGCCACCGGACGTGCCCGCGGTTTCGGGTTCGTCGAGATGGGCACCGATGAAGGCGCCCAGAAAGCCATCACCGAGCTGCACGAATCGCAGTTGGGTGGCCGGACACTCACTGTGAACGAAGCGCGTCCCAAGGAAGCCCGCGGCGGCGGTGGCTTCGGTGGTGGCGGCGGCGGTGGTAACCGCGGTGGTGGTGGTGGCTTCGGTGCCAACCGTGGCGGTGGCGGCGGACGGCGAGAGCCCCGCTGGTAAGCCGGCAGGTCCGAAGCTAAATGGCGACACGAGGACCCCTCGGCAGAGGCAAACGCGAACGCGAACGTGCGCGCGTCGAAAAGCAGAAGCAGAAAGTGGTTCGCCGCGAAGAAACCAAGCAGCGGCGTAGCCAGGTTGGCCCGAACGACCCAAGTGGAGTGGATCCGGACATCGCGGGCATCGTCCCCGGTCCGCAGCACAATCCATGGCTCGATGACTTGGTGGACGAGCCGACCGAGGACTCAGAAACTTCCGACAACGACGGAGGCCGGGGCTAACCCCCCGGCCTTTCGTTTTTTGCGACCGGCGACGGCTAAAGCCATCGCCCTCCTACCGAAAGCGCGCGCCGGTCAACTGCGCGACCCCCGACAGCGTGGTCTGCGCCGCGTTCAATCCCAACCTGAAATCCTTGTCGGAGAACGTCGCGAAGACGTCGGTCGGCTGATGCCAGTGGGGGTTCCAGCCGTTGCCGGTGTGGATGCCGCGTTCGTTCTCACGCAGGCTGATCGACGGCACCAGGTCCATGAATGCGGTGGAGTCGGTGTTGGTCATGCGCGAGCCGACGTTGGACGGGTAGTCGGTGGCGTACTTCTCATTCGCCGCGTGCAGCGCCCACGCCAGTTCCTTGGCGCCGGCGACAAACTTCGAGCTGACCTGGAACTCGATGTTGACGTCGGCTTCCGGCCTCTGATCGGGGCTGAGCGTGCCGTCGGCGCGCGGCATGCCGTGGTCGAACATCATCATGTCGTGCTGGATCATGCCGAGCCACTTCGGTTCGGGGTAGCGGCCCGAGCCCGGCGGAACTTCCTTGCCCTGGAGCGCGGCGCGCTGCTCGGCGTAGGCGCGGGCGCCATTGAGCCCGGTCTCTTCGTTGTTCCACAAGGCGAAGCGGATCGATCGATCGGTGACGACGTCGGGTGAGCTGAAGACGCGCGCCAGTTCCATCACGAGCGCGGTGCCCGAGCCGTTGTCGTTGGCGGCCTCGCCCCAGCCATGGCCGTCCATGTGCGCGCCGATGATGTACATCTCGTCCGGCCGCGTCGCGCCGATCTTGGTGCAGTAGACCTGCTCACGCGGGCCAGGCGTGGTCGGCTGCCGGTTGAGCGCGCGCAGCTTCTCATCCGGCTGCTTCAGCGGGTCGTTGTTGACACCGGTTGGGGCGCGCAGGCCGCGCGGGCGTCCGCCGCCCTGGGCCGTGCGAATGGCGCTGGCATCAGCCGGCGGTCGCGCCGCCGGATTGGGGTTGGGGTTGGGCGGTGGCGGTTCGAAGGTGTACTTCAGGCGTTCGGTATTGGTGCAGCCGTAGCTCTTGAGCTGCGCCTCGATCCAGTCGATGGCGGCGCGGTTGCGGTCCGTGCCCTGGCGCCGATCGCCAAACTGCGTGAGGCCCTTGACGGTGGCCTTGTACTTCTCTAGATCCAACCGGCTGACCAGCGTCCGGATCGGGTCGGCCGGATCGGGCGTCGCCGCCGGTTGTTGTCCGTGCGTCGCCGCAGTCAACAAGAACACGCTGACCAGTCCCAACATCATTCGCTGCATAGGTCCCTCGTTACGGCGGCATGGCGGCACTGAAGTGCCGCCCTTCTGGCGCCCCGACTACAGTTGTAAGCTTATACTCACGAATCCACTGTGAGAACTCTGGGCCTCGTTCTAGTCGCGATCGCCATGCTCGCCAACAGCGGCGAGGCGCAGCGCCGCGGCGGTGGCCGGGGCTTCAACCTCGAGTTTGCCACCCCTGATCGTTTCGACGGGCGGTTCCAGTTCTGCCGCGTGGCGTTTCGCCAGAACCGCGCCGGCGACGGCGGCAACTGGGCCGTCGATTACCCGCGCGCCGACATCAACATGTCGATTCGGCTGTCGGAACTCACCAAGACCCAGGTGACGTTCGATGGCCCGCAGCAACCGCGCCATGCCGTGGTGCGGCTGACCGACGAAACCCTGTTTCAGTGCCCGTTCGTGATGATGACCGAAGTGGGTGCCGCGTATCTGGATGACGCCGAAGCGGCTGCGCTTCGCACCTATGTCGAGAAGGGCGGCTTCCTCTGGGCCGACGACTTCTGGGGCGAGTACGCGTGGCAGGTGTGGGCCGAGCAACTCGCCAAGGCGCTGCCGCCGGCACAGTTCCCGATCACCGACCTGCCGCCCGAATATCCGCTGTTTCGAGCGCAGTTCATCATGGCGGGCGTGCCGCAAATCGCCTCAATCGGCTACTGGTTCAACAGCGGCGGCGGCACCTCGGAGCGGGGGCAGGAGAGCGCGGTGCCGCACGCGCGAGTCATCACCGACGCCCACGGGCGCATCCTCGTGCTGATGACGCATAACACCGACATCGGCGATTCGTGGGAGGAGGAAGCGTCGAATCCGCAGTACTTCTACGAGATGTCCAGCAAGGGCTACGCGTTCGGGGTCAACGTGCTCGTTTACGCCATGTCGCACTGACGGCTTGGGGCCTGGGACTTGGGGCTTGGCTATTCAAGCCTCAAGCCTCAAGCCCTGCCCGTAGCGCCCTCAGCCACACCAGCATCGCATCGGTGTGCGCCGGGCCCATCCGCACCAATTGCTTTTGCGTGGGCCTGAGTCCTTCAAGGTTGTCATCCTCGTAGGCCCACCGCGCGCCCGATCCTTCCACCAGTATCACCGGCCCCTTCACGACCGGTGTGTTCAACAGGAGGTCGAGGGCCTGCTGCACGGCAGCATCGACGTCCCCACCGGGGTGGCCCATGTTCTGGTAGGCCTCATTGAGGCGCGGGCGGATGGTCTTGTAGATGCGCGCGACCGCCGACGCATCGATCGACGTCACGGTGGCGACGAGGCCGTCGTAACGCCGGTAGCTGGCCGGGTCGATCAGGCGGCGGTGGTTGCGGCGAGACACGGCCATGCGCGAGCGGGGCGCGAGTTCCTTGAAACCGATCGAGGGATTGTCGCCTTGCGAGGCTTGATCGATCGCGGCCGCCAGTTGCCGCACCAGGTCGTCGGTGGCCAGCCAGCGCACCAGTTCCGGCCGGTTCGAGAGCGCCTGCAGAAGAGGACGCAGGAAGGCGTCCATGTCATCGAGCGGCGGCAACGCCACGGGAGGTGGCGGCGCCGTGATTGGCACTTCGGTCGCGGTCACCGCAGCCGGCGTGGTGGTGGTGGCTGGCGGCTCTCGCCACCGCCACCACGCGCCGGCCGCGAGCAGCGCCACGATCAGCGCGCCGCCGATCGCGATCGGCACGAGCGGTGGGCCAACGTGCGACGGACCGCCGCCGTAGTCCGCGGACGGGGTGCGCTCGAGCGGCTGTTCGTCTGGTTCGAATTCCATGTTGGCCTGCCTTAAAGGCAAACACGAAGATCACGAAGGGAACGCTTCTTCGTGTCCTTCGTGTTCGCATCTTATGGTGCGACAGCTGGCGGCACGCGGCGCTTCGATGCCTGTTCGAACGCGAACGCCAGCTCGATCAGTCGTGGTTCGCTGCAGGCGGTGCCCGCGAAGCTGACGCCGTAGGGTGCCGGCGCCGGCTTGAAGCCGTCAGGAAACGGTGCGTTTGCTGGCGGCACCGGGACGACGAGGCCGAAGGGCACGATCACCGTCGGGTAGCCGGGCTTGGCGGAAATGCCCGCACCGCTCGCGCCTGGGAACAGCAGTGCATCCAGCTTGTGCGCCTGCAGTGCCTCGTCGATGCCGTGCGTGGCGCCGAGCCGGATGTCTTTCTCACGATCGGCCTGCCACCGCGCCCGGTCGCGCTCAACATCCATCTCGTCCGAGACATCCAGCTGCGCTTGTCCGTACTTGATCGCACCGCGTGACCCGTGCGCCAGGTTGAACGCGCGCAGCTCGGCCAGGGTCTTCACCGGCGCCGACGCGCCTAGTGACGCCAGCCACGCGTTGAAGTCGCGCTTCATGCCGTACTTGAGCGCGTACGAGCAGTTCTGATCCTTGCCCCGCACATCCGCGGGACCGGCGCACGTCCCCCACCGCAAGAAGTTGTTCTTGTGGTCCGGATCGACCACGCTCGGAATGTCGGCGTCGACGACGGTGGCCCCTTCCTTTTTCAGGATCTCGATCACCTCAGCCATCGACTTGGCCTGCGCCTCGGTAATGCCGCCCCGCGGTTCCTTGTCGCCAGGCAGCGTGATCTTGTCGTAGTAGTTGGCGCGCGGAATGCCGATGCGAGCGCCCTTCAGTCCGTCGCGTTTGAGGAACGGTGTGTAGTCACGATTGGGTGGCGGCTGGCACGCCTTGGTCGCCGCATCGTTGGGATCCGGCGCCGCGCCTTCGAGTACGCCGAACAGCACGGCAGTGTCCGTCACGGAGCGCGCCATCGGCCCAGCCGTGTCTTGATCGGCAGTGATCGGAATCACGCCGTAGCGGCTGACGCGTCCCACGGTGGGCTTGATGGCGGCGAGCATGTTCTGGTTGGCCGGGCTCAAGATCGATCCCGATGTCTCGGTACCGACGTTGGCGGCCCAGAAATTGGCGGCCGTGCCGACGCCTGAGCTGGATCCGCCGGTGTTCAACACCGGCCGGCCGTCGGCCGTGGCGGCGCGTGGATCGCGTCGCGGATCGTACGGGTTCATGCCGTAGCCGGCGAGCGCGCTGTAGTTGCCGGGCATGCCGTTGGCCACCCAGTTGGCCAGTTCGGTCATCACCGTCTTGGCGATGATCACCGCGCCCGCCTCACGCAGGTTTCTGGTGAGCGTGGCATCGTACGGCGGCAGCAAACCGTCGAACGCGATGGCGCCGCCGGTGGTCGGAATATCGGTGGTTTGGATGTTGTCCTTGAGCGCGATCGGGATGCCATGCAGCGGACCGCGCACCTTGCCGGCCTTACGCTCCTGGTCAAGCCGGTCGGCTTCTTCGAGCGCCTTGGGATTGACCGCCATCACCGCGTTCAGGCGATCCTCGTACAGCCCGATGCGCTGCAGATACTGCTCGACGATTTGGCGCGACGTGATCCGGCCATCCTGCATCGCCTTCTGCATGTCGGGGATGGTCGCTTCAACCACCGAGAACGGAGCTGGTGGCGGCGCCGGAGTGGGAGCAGGTGCGCAGGCGCCGAGCACCGCGCT
>SHUG01000042.1 GCA_009694735.1 Acidobacteriota bacterium
CCGAAGATATACGTGAGACCAATCTCAATGCGCTTCGTGCGCGGGAGATCGACACCTGAAATACGCGCCATGTCTTATCCTTGCCGCTGCTTGTGCTTCTGGTTACTGCAGATCACCCGGACCACCCCACGGCGGCGGACAACCTTGCATTTAACGCAAATCTTCTTCACCGAGGCTCTAACTTTCATAGCTTCTCCACGATCCGTCCGCGGCTCGGGTCGTTGCTCATGAGCGCGACCCTTACCCGATCCCCTACCAGCACGCGGACGTAGTTGCGTCCGACCGGACTGGCCAGGTGCGCCGTCACCTGGTGCCGCCCCTCCAGCTCCACTCGCACGAGCTGGCTTGGCAGTAGTTCCCTCACCACCCCGTCCGCGGTGTTACCCTGCGGCGCTTGCGGTTCGTCCATCCTCGACGGCCACGTCAGGGAGCGTCAGCACCCGGCACCCGTTTTCGGTGACGACCACCGTGTGCTCGAAGTGCGCGGACAAGGCCTTGTCTTTCGTCACGGCCGTCCACCCGTCTCCCAGCACCTTCACCGCGGGCTTGCCCGCGTTCACCATGGGCTCGATCGCGAGCGCCATGCCTTCAGCCAGCCGCGGACCGCGTCCGGCGGTTCCGTAGTTCGGAATCTGCGGCTCCTCGTGGAGCGACGTTCCGATGCCGTGGCCGACAAACTCGCGGACCACCGAAAACCCCTGCGCCTCGACATACGACTGCACCGCGGCGCCGATATCCGACACCCGGGCGCCGGCCTTGACCGTCGCCACGGCGCGGTCAAGCGCGGTCCTGGTGACGTCGAGCAACCGTTGCGCTTCGGCGGTCACCGCGCCGACCGGCACCGTCACCGCCGAGTCGCCGTAAAACCCGTCGAGCTTCGCGCCCATGTCGATCGAGACGATGTCGCCCTCGACCAGGGCGCGCGGCGATGGAATGCCGTGCACGACCTCTTCGTTCACCGACGCGCAAATCGTGGCGGGGTAGCCGTGGTAGCCCTTGAAGGCCGGCTCCGCGCCCGCCTCCCGCAACCGCTGTTCCGCGATCGCATCCAGGTCGGCCGTCGTCACCCCGGGCCGCACCGCCGCCGTCAGCTCCTGCAGCACGCGCGCCACGAGGGCGTTCACGCGCGCGAGCTTCTCGATTTCCGCCGCCGACCTGCAGACGATCACGCCTGCGCCTCGTTCTTCTGCCGCGCTCCACGCGGCGGGGCGGCTTCGCCGCCCGGCGTCTTCGCCGCCATCGACTGCAACTGCGCCGCCGGCAGGCCCAGCGCCGAGGCGACCGCGCCCACCAACGCCTCACGAACCTGTTCGGGCGACTGCAACCCGTCGATCACCCGGAACGTCGGCCGCGCGCTGTAGTACTCGATCATCGGCCGCGTGTCGCGCCAGTAAATCTTCAACCGTTCGCGGACCACCGTTTCCGAGTCGTCCGAACGTGCCACCCACTTCGGGCCGGTCGTTCGGCACCGCTCGGTGCTCTGGCACAGCTCCGGCAGCGCATCCGGCTTGTGCTCGAACGCATCGGCGTTGGCACCGCAGGCGTCGCACACCCGCCGGCCGCGCACACGCCTCACCAATTCTTCGTCGGGCACCTGGATCTCGACGCAGATCACCGGTCCCCGCACCGCCGTAATTTCGTCCAGCGCAGTCGCCTGCGCCGCCGTGCGCGGGAAGCCGTCGAGCACGAACCCCGCCATCGCATCCGGGCGCATCAGCCGCTCGCGAACGATGCCGATAATCAGGTCATCCCCCACCAGCTCGCCGCGTTCCATCACGGCCTTCACGGCCCGGCCCAATTCCGAGTCGCTATGCACGGCCTCGCGGAGGATGTCTCCCGTCGAGACTTTCGGGATGCCATGCTCACGCGCGAACCGTTCCGCCTGCGTGCCCTTACCCGCCCCCGGCGGGCCGAGCATCACGAGGTTCAGGGCCACGTTAGCCGCGCCGTCCCCGAATGCGCGTCTTCTTCATGAACCCATCGTAGTGCCGCATAATCAACTGCGACTCGACCTGGTTCACGGTGTCCATCGCCACGCCGACCACGATCAGGAGCGACGTGCCGCCGAAGAAGAACTGCACGTTCAAGCCCTGCGTGACAAAGCGCGGCAGCACCGCGTCGAGCGACTCGCCGATGAACGGGATCGGCGCCACCTTGAAGCCGGTTAGCAGGAACTCCGGCAGAATCGCGACCATCGCCAGGTAGACGGCGCCGACGATCGTGATGCGCGCGAGAATCGTATCGATGTACTCGGCGGTCCGCTTGCCGGGACGAATGCCCGGGATGAAGCCGCCGTACTTGCGCATGTTCTCCGAGACGTCATCCGGATTGAAGATGATGGCGGTGTAGAAATACGCGAAGAAGATGATGCCGACCACGTAGAGCAGGTTATAGAGCGGCATGCCGTAGGCAATCTGCCGCACGGCGCCGTCAGCCCATCCACCCGGCGTGAACATGCCCGACAGGGTCTGCGGGAAGGTCAGGATCGAGCTGGCGAAAATCACCGGGATGACGCCGCCGGTGTTGACCTTCAGCGGGATGTGCGTGCTCGAGCCGCCGTACTGGCGCCGGCCCACGACGCGCTTGGCGTACTGCACCGTGATGCGGCGATGGCCCCGCTCGACGTAGATGATCGCGGCAATCACGCCGACCATCAGCACCACCAGGAACGCCATCGTCAGCAGGCCGATCTGGCCGGTCTGCATCTGGCCGATGGTGGCAATCACCGCGCGCGGGAAGTTGACGACGATGCCGGCAAAGATGATCAGCGACATGCCGTTGCCGATGCCGCGCTCGGTAATCTGCTCGCCGAGCCACATGATGAACATGGTGCCGGTCGTCAGCGTCAGCATGCAGCCGAGGCGGAAGCCCCAACCCGTCTCGTAGACCAGCGGCAGGCCGCCGGCGATCTCGGTCTGGCGCTCGAGGAAGATGGCGATGCCGAGCGACTGGATCACCGCCAGCAGCAGCGTCAGGTAGCGCGTGTACTGGGTGATCTTGCGCCGGCCCAGCTCGCCTTCCTTCGACAACCGCTCGAGGTACGGCCACACCACCGTCAGCAACTGCAGGATGATCGACGAACTGATGTACGGCATCACGCCGAGCGCGAAGATCGTGACGCGCGACAAGCTGCCGCCCGTGAACATGTCGTAGAGCCCGAACATCGAGTTCTGGGCCTGTTCCGACAGGATCTTCAGCGCCTCGGAATTGACCCCGGGCGTCGGGATGAAGTTGCCGACGCGGTACACCGCCAGCATGCCGAGCGTAAACAGCACTCGGTTGCGGAGGTCCGCGACGGCGAACAGATTCTTCAGTGTATCCAGCACAACAGCCCTCAGCTAATTACTGATTGCTGGCTTCGGCCTTGCCATCAGGGATGGCCTCGGTCCGGCCACCGGCGGCGGCCACCTTCTCGGCGGCCTTTCCGCTGAACTTGTGCGCGTGCACCGTGAGCGCCTTGGTCAGGTCGCCGCGGCCAAGGATCTTGACGAGCGAGGTGCGGCTGCTGACCAGCCCGTGCTCGCGCAGCGACTCGACGGTGACGGTCGCGCCCTGCTCGAACACCAGTTCGAGCTGGTCGAGATTGACCACGTCGTACGCGGTGCGGAAGATGTTGGTGAAGCCACGCTTCGGCACGCGGCGATGCAGCGGCATCTGGCCGCCTTCGAAGCCACGCTTGAATGCGTAGCCCGAGCGCGACTGCGCGCCCTTGTGGCCGCGGCCCGCCGTCTTGCCCAGGCCCGACCCGGGACCGCGCCCGACCCGCTTCTTCTTGAACTTCGACCGTTCGGCCGGCTTCAGCTTATCGAGACTCATAAATTACTCGCTCACCGTCACCAAGTGACGGACCTTGAAAATCATCCCACGCGTCTCCGGCGTATCCGCCAGCGTGACCTGGTGATTGATTTTGCGCAGGCCGATGCTCTGGACCACCGTGGCCTGGTTCTTGTTGAAGCCGATCGGGCTCTTCGTGAGCGTGATCGTGACGGTCTTCTTGTCCGCCGGTTTTGCTTGCTTCGCCTTAGCCATTTGTCGTCATTCCGTCCGTGTCTAAGTCCGTGTCTAATCGGTGCCCAATCGGTGGCTGTCCGATCGGTGGCTAATTCGCGGCCCGGCCGCCGGCCAGCTCTTCGAGCGTGTCCTTGCCGCGCAGCCGCATCAGCTTGCCCGGATCCTTGAGTTCCTTGAGCGCCGTGAAGGCCGCGCGCACCACATTGTGCGGGTTAGCCGATCCCAGCGACTTGGTCATCACGTTGGTCACGCCCGCCGCTTCCACCACCGCGCGCACCGCGGCGCCGGCGATGATGCCCGTGCCGTCCGGCGCGGGCTTCAGCAGCACGCGGCCGGCGCCGTAGCGCCCGACGATCGGGTGCGGCACGGTCGTGCCCTGCACCGGCACGCGGATCAGGTTCTTCTTCGCCGCATCGATGCCCTTCTTGATTGCCGAGGGCACTTCCTTGGCCTTGCCAACGCCGTACCCGACCACGCCGTGGGCGTCGCCGACAACGACCAGCGCGCTGAAGCTCAGGTTCTTGCCGCCCTTGACCACCTTGGTGACACGGTTGATGGAAACCACCGTGTCCTTGAGGTCGAGCTGCGCCGGATCGATTGTTTCGCGTGTGCGGATCATGCTGTTCTGCCTGTCTGCGTCATCTGTGTCATCGGTGGCTCTGATATCGGCGTCAAAATTCCAGACCGGCCGAACGGGCGGCCTCGGCCACGGCGCGCACGCGCCCGTGGTACAGGAACCCGTTGCGATCGAACACCACCTTGGTGATGCCCTTTTCCTTCAGCCGCTCCGCAATCGCGGTGCCGACCAGCTCGGCGCCCTTGAGGTTGCCGCCGGCGACGCCCTTCGGCAGCTGGCCCTTCACCTTCGCATCGATGGTTGACGCCGAGGCCACGGTCTGGCCCGTGCGGTCGTCGATCACCTGCACGTAAATGTGCGACACGCTGCGAAACACGCTCAGCCGCGGCTTCTCGGACGTGCCGGCCATCTTCTTGCGAATCCGGAACTTGATCCGGTCGCGGCGATCTTCCTTCGTCTTAATCTGCATAATTAGGCCCCCGTCTTTCCGGCCTTCTTCTTCAGCACTTCACCGGTGTAGCGCACGCCCTTTTGTTGGTACGGGTCGGGCTTGCGCAAGCGGCGCAGGTTGGCGGCCACCTGGCCCACCAGCTGCCGATCGACGCCGGTCACGGTGAGGTGCGTCTGCTTGTCGATGACCACGTCGATCCCCTTCGGGATGTCGAACACCACCGGATGCGAATAGCCGAGGGCGAGGTGCACCTGCTGGCCCTTCATCTCCGCGCGGTAGCCGACGCCGACGATGTCGAGTTCGCGCTTCCAGCCGTCGGTCACGCCGAGCACGGCGTTGTTGACCAGGCTGCGCGCCAAGCCATGGAACTTGTCGAGCTCGCGGTCGTCCGAGATCTTCTTCGTGACGAGGGTGCCGTCTTCCACCACGGCGGTGACGCCGGGAGGCAGCGACTGCTTCAGCTGTCCCTTGGGGCCCTTCACCTCGACGGCGGCGCCGTCGACCTTGATGGTCACACCCTTCGGGATGGTGATCGGTTTCTTTCCAATTCGTGACATGGGCTTAACCGTTTCCCCTTACCAAACGTTGCAGAGGATTTCGCCGCCGACGCCGACCTGCTTGGCGGCCCGGCCGGTCATCACTCCGCGCGACGTCGTCAAAATGGTCACGCCGAGTCCGCCCAGAACCGAGGGCACCTCGTCGCTGTTCGTGTAGACGCGGCGGCCCGGACGGCTCACGCGCGAGATGCCCGAAATGGCCTTCTCGCCGCCAGCGCCGTACTTCAGGAACATCCGCATCTGCTGGCGCGGCGCCTTGCCCGGGCGGTCGGCCGGGGTCTCGACCATCTTGAAGCCCGAGATATACCCCTCGTCCTGCAGAATCCGGGCAATCTCGGCCTTCAGCTTCGACGCCGGCATCTCGACGCGCGCGTGGCGCGCCGTGACGGCGTTGCGGATCCGGGTCAACATGTCGGCAATCGGATCTGTCATAACTCTTTAGCTCTCGCCTTCAGCCGTCGGCCTTGCCTTCGGCTCAAACGCCAACCCTTGGGTGCCGCGGCACCGGCGGTTGACGAGTTTCTCTACCAGCTGCTCTTTGTCACGCCAGCCACGTCCCCGGTCAGGGCGAGCTCGCGGAAACACAAACGGCACAGCGCGAACTTGCGCATGTAGGCGCGCGAACGGCCGCAGCGGCGGCACCGGTTCCGGTGCCGCACCTTGAACTTCAGGGTCTTTAATTCCCGTGCTTTTTTTGCGCTCGTGGCCACGTCTTAGCTCCCTGCGTTCGTTCTGAACGGCATGCCCATCAGCTGCAACAGCTTGCGGGCCTCTTCGTCGGTCTTCGCGGTGGTGACCACGCTCACGTTCATGCCGCGGCTCTTGTCCACCTTGAGGTAATCGATCTCAAGGAAGATCAGCTGGTCCTTGAGGCCGAGCGTGTAGTTGCCGCGGCCGTCGAAGCCTTTCGGCGACACGCCGCGGAAGTCGCGGACGCGTGGCAGCGCAATGCTGATCAAGCGGTCGAGGAACTCATACATGCGGGGGCCGCGCAGCGTCACCATGGCGCCGATCGGCTGGCCCTGGCGCACCTTGAACTGGGCGATCGACTTCTTCGCCTTGCGCACGGCGGCCTTCTGGCCGGTGATCTTGCCGAGCTCTTCGGCGCCGGTGTCGATCACCTTGGCGTTCTGGGTCGCTTCGCCGAGGCCCATGTTGACCACCACCTTGGTGACCTTGGGCACGGCCATCACGTTCTTGTAGCCGAACTCCTTCTGGAGCGCGGGGATGACCTCGGCGCGGTACTTGTCGCGCAGCCGCAGGGTCGTCTCGGTTGCCTTGGCCTTGCTCATTTGTCCACCACCGCGCCGCTCTTGCGGCCGATACGCACGCGCGTGCCATCGGGCAGCGTCTTGCTGCCGATCCGCGTCGGCTCGTTGGTCTCCGGATCCACCAGCATGACGTTGCTGGCATGGATGGCGGCTTCGCGCTCGACGATCCCGCCCTTGATGTTCTTCTGGGGGTTCGGGCGCGTGTGCCGCTTGATCATGTTGACGCCCTCGACGATCACGCGGCCCTTCTCGGGCAGCACCGACAGCACGCGGCCGCGCTTGCCGCGGTCCTTGCCGGCGCGGACGACCACCTGGTCATTTTTACGAATCGACATGGCCATGGTCTTACAGCACCTCGGGCGCGAGCGAGACGATCTTCATGAACCGGCGCTCGCGCAGTTCGCGGGCCACGGGCCCGAACACGCGGGTGCCGATCGGTTCGCCGGCATCGTTGATCAGCACGGCCGCATTGCGGTCGAACCGGATGTAGCTGCCATCCTTGCGGCGCTGTTCCTTGTGCACGCGCACGATCACGGCCTTGACGACCTGGCCCTTCTTGACGGTACCTTCCGGCGTCGCTTCCTTCACGTTGGCCGTGACGATGTCGCCGAGATAGGCATAGCGGCCGGTCGACCCGCCGAGCGGATTGATCACCGAAATCTTGCGCGCGCCGGAGTTGTCGGCGACGTCGAGGATCGATCGCATCTGGATCATGGCGTCTCCTAAACCTGCGAAGCGCGGGTGACGATGCGCACCAGTGCCCACCGCTTCAGCTTGCTGAGCGGCCGCGATTCGGCGATCACCACGGTGTCGCCCATCTTCGCATCGTTGTTTTCATCGTGCGCCACGAACCGCGACGTGCGTTTCTGCATCTTGCCGTAGAGGCCGTGCTGCACCCGCCGTTCGGTCGAGACGATGACGCTCTTCTGCATCTTGTCGCTCACGACCACGCCCTGGACTTCCGCTTTGCCCGCCATGGCTATTTTGCCTTCTCTTTCAGAACCGTCAGGATGCGCGCGCGCTCGCGGCGCACGGTCTGGATCTTCCCTGGGGCTTCCAACTGGCCCATCGACTTCTGGATCCGCATGCGGAACAGCTGATCGTCGATCTCCTGCGTCTTCGCCTGCAGCGTTTCGACGTCCATGTCTCTCAATTCAGCGGCCTTCATGACACCGTCTCCTCGGCAAACCGGGTGGCAAAACGCACCTTGATGGGCAGCTTCGCCGACGCCAGCTCGAAGGCGCGGCGGGCTTCGCTCGCCGGCACGCCGTTCATCTCGAACAGGATGCGGCCCGGCTTGACCACGCAGACCCAGCCTTCCGGAGCGCCCTTGCCCTTACCCATGCGGGTTTCCTGCGGCTTCTTGGTAATGGGCTTGTCGGGGAACACCCGCACCCACACCTTGCCACCACGCTTCACAAACCGCGTCATCGCGATTCGGGCCGCCTCGATCTGGCGGTCGGTCAGCCAGCACGGTTCGAGGGCCTTCAGCCCGAAGTCGCCGAACGACACGTCGGAGCCGCGCCACGCCTTGCCGCGCATGCGGCCGCGCTGCTGCTTCCGGTACTTGACCTTCTTCGGCATCAACATGATGTTTAGCCCCTTGCTCCGGGACGGTCACCCGACGGACGACGCGGGCCGCGATCCCGATCGCGGTCACGGTCGCGGCCGCCAGCGCCGCCGCCAGTGCCAAACTCTTCTTCACGGCTGGTCCGCGGCGTCAGCCGCTCGCCCTTGTAGAGCCACACCTTGACGCCAATCTGGCCGTAGGTGGTGTGCGCTTCGGCAAAGCCGTAATCAATATCCGCGCGCAGCGTCTGCAGCGGCAGCTGCCCGTGGAGATACCACTCAGAACGCGCGATTTCCGCGCCGTTCAGGCGGCCCGAGACGCGCACCTTGATGCCGCGCGCGCCGAAACGCAGCGCCGACTCCACCGCCTTGCGCATCGCCCGGCGGAACGCCACCCGCTTCTCGAGCTGCATCGCCACCGACTCGCCAACCAGCTGCGCATCCAGTTCCGGCTTCTGGATCTCCTGGATGTTGATGAAGACCTCGCGGTTGGTCCGCTTCTGGATCTCCTGCTTCAGCTTGTCAACTTCCTGCCCCTTGCGCCCGATGATGATGCCGGGACGCGAGGTATGGATGTTGATCTTCAGGTTGCGCGCCGCACGCTCGATCTCGATCATCGCGACGCCGGCGTGCTGGAACCGCTTCTTCAGGTCTTTCTTGAGCGCCAGATCCTCGTGCAGGAGATTGGCGTAGTCCTTGGTCGCGAACCAACGCGACTTCCAGGTCTTGTTGAACCCGATGCGAAACCCGTAAGGGTGAACTTTCTGGCCCACGACTATCTCCCGTTATCCGTCTGCGTCATCTGCGACATCTGCGGCCTTACTCTGCAGCGGCAGGCTGCGATGCCTTGCCGCGCTTGGACTGATTGGCCTTGCTCGCGGCCTTGGACCCCGTAGCCTTGGCGGAGGGGTCGCCAACCGCCTTAATCACCTGGGCCCGCTCCGTCACTTCGACAGTGAGGTGCGTGGTCCGCTTCACGATGCGGAACGCCCGGCCCATCGGGGCGGGACGCACCCGCTTTTGCGACGGGCCGTTGTTGGCGCAGCACATCGACACGAACAGCCGGGCGAGATCGCCGCCGAACGCGTCCTGCTGCTGCGCGTTGGCGACCGCCGAACGCAGCACCTTGGCGACGTCACGCGCCACCGACTTGCGGCTGAACTGCAGCGCCGACAACGCCATGTTCACGTCCTTGCCGCGGATCAAATCAAGCACCAGCCCGGCCTTCTGGGCCGAGGTGCGGATGTACTTGGCCGTTGCCTCTGCGCGAACCATGGCTTAGCCCTTTCCTGCCGGTGCCGACGGCGCGCCGCCCGGAGCCGGCGACGCCGACTTGTCGGAGCGGGCCGAGTGGCCCTTGAACATCCGCGTCGGCGAGAACTCTCCGAGCTTGTGACCCACCATATTCTCGGTGAGGTAGACCGGCACGAACTTCTTGCCGTTGTGCACCGCCAGCGTGTGTCCCACCATCTCGGGAATCACGGTCGAGCGGCGCGACCAGGTCTTGACGACCTTCTTTTCGCTGGCACGATTCATCGCCTCGACCTTTTCGAGGAGGTGCGTGTCGACGAACGGGCCTTTTTTGAGTGAGCGGCTCATAAATTATTTACTTCGGCGTTGAACGATGAACTTGTCGCTCGGCTGCGGCCGGCGCGTCTTGTAGCCCTTGGTCGGCACGCCCCACGGCGTCACCGGGTGGCGGCCGCCCGAGGTCTTGCCTTCACCACCTCCGAGCGGGTGATCGACCGGGTTCATGGCCACGCCACGCACGTGCGGACGCTTGCCCATCCACCGGCTGCGGCCAGCCTTGCCGATCGACACGTTCTCGTGGTCGATGTTGCCGACCTGGCCGATCGTGGCCAGGCAGTCCTGGTAAATCTTGCGAATTTCGCCCGACGGCATCTTCACCGAGACGTAGTCGCCTTCCTTGGCGACCACTTGCACGCTGGCTCCGGCGCTGCGCGCCATCTGGCCACCCTTGCCGGGCTTGAGCTCCACGTTGTGGACCATCGTGCCCTGCGGGATGTTCTTCAGCGGCAGGCAATTGCCGGTCAGGATGTCGACGTTGTCGCCCGAGATGATGGCGTCGCCCACCTTCAGCCCCATCGGCTGCAGGATGTAGCGCTTCTCGCCGTCGGCGTAGTTGACCAGCGCAATGCGCGCCGACCGGTTCGGGTCGTACTCGATGGTCGCCACCTTGCCGGGGATGCCGGCCTTGTCGCGCTTGAAATCGATAATGCGATAAAGGCGCTTGTGCCCGCCGCCGCGCCACCAAATGGTCTGCTCGCCCGTGTTGTTGCGGCCACCCGAGGTGTGCAGGTTCTCGGTCAGCGGCCCGTGCGGCTTGTCGGTCGTGATCTCGTCGAACACGAGTACCGTCATCTGGCGACGGCCCGGCGTTGTCGGCTTGTATTTGCGAATCGGCATATCGTCCCTCTTATGCGCCTTCGAGGAAGTCCGGCATCTTTTCGCCCGCCCGCAGCGTGACGTATGCCTTCTTCCAGTCGGAACGGCGGCCAACAAAACGGCCCTGGCGCTTCAGCTTGCCGCGGGTGATCGAGGTGCGAACCGCAGCCACCTTGGTCCCCAGTAGCTTCTCGATGGCGCGCCGAACGTCGATTTTGTTCGCGTCCTTGGCCACTTCAAACACGATGGTCTTGCCATCGTCACGAAGCAACGTGGTCTTTTCGGTAATGAGCGGCCGGCGGATGACTTCAGTAAGTTTCATGATTACGCGGTGAGCGCCGCCTCCAGCTTTTCCATCGCCGCGGTGGTGACCACGACCTGGCGGGTGTTGGCCACGTCACGAGCGGTGACGAGGTTGCTCTGCACCAGCGTGACGCGGGCGAGATTGCGCACGGCGATCGCGAAGTTCTCGTCGAGGCGCGCGTCGATCAACAACGCCTTGCCGGTCACGCCAATCGCCTTGAGCACGCCGGCCGCGGCTTTCGTCTTCACTTCCGACGCGGTCAGCGCGTCGACGATGATCACCGAGCCGGACTGCAGCTTCTCCATCAGGGCCGCACGCAGCGCGCCCTTCTCAACCTTCTTCGGCAGCTGGTATTCGTAGCTGCGCGGCTGGGGGCCGAACACGGTACCGCCGCCACGCCACAGCGGGTTGCGGATTTCGCCGACCCGCGCGCGGCCGGTGCCCTTCTGGCGCCAGGGCTTCTTGCCGCTGCCGCTGACCATGGAGCGGGTCTTGGTGGCGTGCGTGCCGCGGCGCTCGGCCGCGTTGAGCCGCACCACTGACTCGTGGATCAGGTCGGTCTTGACGCGGCCACCGAACACCTCGTCGCTGAGGGTGACCGAGCCGACTTTCTTGTTTTCCGCGTTCACGACATCGATAGTCATGGCGTCCTACTTCTTGCCCTTCTTGGGCTTTTCCTGCAGCTGCGGCTGCGGCTCGGGCTTGGCGGCGACCGCCTTGCGAATCACCACGTAGCCGCCGTTCGCGCCGGGAATCGCACCCTTCACGAGCAACAGGTTGTTCTCCGAATCAATCTTCAATACCTTGAGGTTGCGGACCGTGATGCGGTCCGTGCCCATGTGCCCGTGCGCGCGCATGCCGGGCATGACGCGTGAGGGATACGACGAGGCGCCAATCGAGCCGGGGGCGCGATGGAACATCGAGCCGTGACCGCCGGGACCGCCGGCGAAGTGGTGACGCTTGACCACGCCCTGAAAGCCGTGGCCCTTGCTGGTGCCGATCACGTCAACCCGCTCGCCCTGGTTGAAAATTGAGACCAGCACCTGGTCGCCAGGCTTCGGCGCTTCCGCGCCCTTGGCGATCTTGACCTCGCGCTGCACGCGCGTCGGCGGCACGTTGGCCTTCTTGTGATGACCCGTCAGCGCCTTGTTGGCGTTGCGGATCGGCTTGTCCTCGACCAGGCCGAGCTGGACCGCGTCGTAGCCGTCAATCTGGCCCGACTTACTCTGCACGACGATGCAGGGGCCGGCCTGGATGACGGTGGCGGGCTCGAGCGTGCCGTCCTCGAGGAACAGCTGCGTCATGCCGACTTTCTTGCCGATGATTCCGGTGACCATCGCGTCCTACTTTCCGTGTTCCTTGCCGAACGCCTTGATTTCAACGTCGACACCCGCCGGCAGATCCAGCTTCATGAGGGCATCGACCGTCTGCGGCGTCGGCTCGAAGATATCGATCAGGCGCTTGTGCGTTCGGACCTCGAACTGCTCGCGCGACTTCTTGTCCACGTGCGGCGAACGGAGCACCGTCCACTTGTTGATTTCGGTCGGCAGCGGGATGGGACCCGCCAGCCGCGCGCCGGTGCGCTTGGCCGTTTCCACGATCTCGCCCGTGCTCTGGTCGAGCACGCGCGCGTCGTAGGCCTTCAGTCGGATTCGAATTTTGTCGCCAAGCATGATCTGTGTGCCTTCGTTATTCGAAATTCGTTATTTCGTGCCTTGAACCCGGGCGATCACTTCTTCGCTCACGCTACGCGGCGCCTGCTCGTAGCGCTCGAAGAACATCGAGTAGGTGGCGCGGCCCTGGGTGCGCGACCGCAGGTCGGTGGCATACCCAAACATGTCGCTCAGCGGCACCCGCGCCGAGATGATCTGCGTGCCGCCACGGTCTTCCTGCGACTGGATCTTGCCGCGGCGGGACGCCAAGTCGCCCATCACGTCGCCGAGGTTGTCCTTGGGACAGACCACTTCGACCCGCATCACCGGTTCCATCAATACCGCGCCGGCCTTCTTGGCGGCGTCCTGGAACGCCAGCGAGCCGGCGATCTTGAACGCCATTTCCGACGAGTCGACGTCATGGTACGAACCGTCGAACACCTCGATGCGGACGTCGTCAATCGGGTAGCCGGCGAGAATGCCGCGCGTGAGCGCTTCTTGAATGCCCTGATCGATCGGCTTGATGAACTCGCGCGGAATCGATCCGCCAACGGTTTCGTTCTCGAACTGATAGCCGGTGCCGGGCGGGAGCGGGAACAACCGGATCCAGCAGTCGCCGAACTGGCCGCGGCCGCCGGTCTGACGCTTGAACAGGCCGTGACCTTCAGCGGCCTTCGTGAGCGTTTCCTTGTAAGCGACCTGCGGCTTGCCGACGCTCGCTTCGACGCCGAACTCGCGCTTGAGGCGGTCGACGACGATCTCGAGGTGCAGCTCGCCCATGCCGGCAATCACCACCTGGCCGGTCTGTTCGTCGGTCTTGACGCGGAAGGTCGGGTCTTCGGCCATCAGCTTCTGCATGCCATGGCCGAGCTTTTCCTGGTCGGCCTTGGTCTTCGGCTCGATGGCGAGCGAAATGACCGGCTCCGGGAAGACCATCCGCTCGAGGACGATCGGCTTCTTCTCGTCGCACAGCGTGTCGCCGGTGGTCACCGACTTCAGGCCGACAGCGGCGGCGATGTCGCCGGCGTTGACTTCCTTGATTTCCTCGCGCTTGTTCGCGTGCATCTTCAGCAGGCGGCCAATGCGCTCGGTGCGGCCCTTGGTGGAGTTGATCACCGAGGAACCCGCGGTCAGCGTGCCCGAGTAGACGCGGAAAAAGGTGAGCTGGCCGACGAACGGGTCGGTCATGATCTTGAAGGCCAGCGCCGAGAACGGCTCGCTGTCGTTGGCGCTGCGCTCGATCTTGTTCTCGTCCTTCGAGTCGGGGTCGATGCCGGTGACCGGCGGAATGTCGAGGGGCGACGGCAGGTAGTCGACGACCGCGTCGAGCATCGGCTGCACGCCCTTGTTCTTGAAGGCGGTGCCGCAAATCACGGGCACGAATGGGGCTTCTTCCTTGCGCACCGATTCGATGCAGCGCTTGCGCAGGCCGGCCTTGAGCTCGTCGGCACTGATTTTCTCGCCGCTCAGGTATTTCTCGAGCAGCCGGTCGTCGGTCTCGCTGACCTTTTCCACCAGGATGTCGTGGTGGGCCTGGGCGTCGGCCAGCATGTCGGCGGGAATTTCTTCGACGTCGTAATCCGCGCCCATGGTCTCGTCTTTGTAGACGAGCGCCTTCATCTGGACCAGATCGACCACGCCGCGGAACTTGTCCTCAGCACCGATCGGCAACTGGACCGCCACGGCATTGCCCTGCAGCTTGCTGCCAATCTGCGACAGCGTCTCCTTGAAGTCCGCGCCGATGCGGTCCATCTTGTTGACGAAGCAGATGCGCGGCACGCGATACTTGTCGGCCTGGCGCCAGACGGTCTCGGACTGTGGTTCGACACCCGACACCGCGTCGAACACCGCCACCGCGCCATCAAGGACGCGCAACGAGCGCTCGACTTCGACGGTGAAGTCAACGTGGCCCGGCGTGTCGATGATGTTGATGCGGTGTTCCTTCCAGAAGCAGGTCGTCGCGGCCGACGTAATGGTGATGCCGCGCTCCTGCTCCTGCTCCATCCAGTCCATCACGGCGGTGCCTTCGTGCACTTCGCCGACCTTGTAGGTGATGCCGGTATAGAACAGGATCCGTTCGGTCGTCGTGGTCTTGCCGGCATCAATGTGCGCCATGATGCCGATGTTCCGCGTCCGTTCGAGTGGTGCTGAGCGAGCCATTTAAATCAGTTCAGAGTTGATAGTTGAAAGTTGCGCGGCGCTACCAGCGGTAGTGCGCGAACGCCTTGTTCGCTTCCGCCATGCGGTGCGTGTCTTCGCGCTTCTTGACCGCGCCGCCACGCAGGTTGGCGGCGTCGAGCAGCTCGTTGGCCAGCTTTTCCTGCATCGTCTTGCCGTCG
This sequence comes from Acidobacteriota bacterium, assembly GCA_009694735.1. GTDB lineage: Bacteria > Acidobacteriota > Vicinamibacteria > Vicinamibacterales > UBA2999 > 12-FULL-67-14b. The sequence continues at coordinate 15,138 of SHUG01000042.1, forward strand.
CCGCGCGAGCGGGCAAAGCCCACCAGCCAGCGGATGCTGAGCGACAAACGGCGATTGGGGTTGACCTCAATCGGCACCTGGTAGTTCGAACCGCCGACGCGGCGCGACTTGACCTCGAGCGACGGCTTGACGTTATCAACGGCCTTCTTGAAAACCTTGAGCGGATCGTCGCCCGAGCGTTCCTTGATCAGGTCGAAGCTCTGGTAGAGGATGCGCTCGGCGGTCGAACGCTTACCCTCGCTCATGATCGTGTTGATGAACTTGGTGACCAGCGGGCTGCCGTAGAGGGCGTCCGGCAACAGTTCACGTTTCGCGATTACTCGTCTGCGCGGCATATATCTTTCTCGGCTTGGGGCTTGGGGCTTGGGGCCTGAGGTTTACGACTTGGGGCGCTTGGCGCCGTACTTGGAACGACCCTGCTTGCGGCCCGCCACGCCGACGGCGTCGAGCGTGCCCCGCACGACGTGATAGCGCACGCCCGGCAGGTCCTTGACACGGCCGCCGCGGATGAGCACCAGCGAGTGCTCCTGCAGGTTATGGCCCACACCGGGGATATAGGTCGTGACTTCAATCTTGTTGGTCAGGCGAACGCGCGCCACCTTGCGAAGCGCCGAGTTCGGCTTCTTCGGGGTCTGCGTGAACACGCGCACACAGACGCCGCGCTTCTGCGGGCTGTTCTGCAGCGCCGGGCTCTTCGTCTTCCACTGAACCTTCTCGCGTCCCTTGCGGACCAGCTGACTAATCGTCGGCACGAGCACTCCACAGCACCGCAGGCGGACGTCTCCGCGCGGCGCAACTATCGATAAAAACTTGCCACAACCGCCAGCGTCTTGTCGGGCCGGTGGCCGTGGTGCCCGAGGCCTGAAAGCCCATCGCCTCATTAAGAGACGCTGGTGCTTGGCACCTTGAGCGGAAAAACCCTACGAATGGTGTTTTCGGCATCGGCGGACGCTGTTTCGCTTAGGGCGAATTCGCCTGGGATATTCACTCCCAGACTCCTTGCAGTGCCCCGTTTCGGGGGCTCCGCGCGGACGCGTCACGATGCGGTTGAGACTAGATAGGGTGTCCTAGCCTCACGAGAACCTGACGAATATAGCACGACCACCAAAAAACACGCAAGCCAGCTTCTCTTGGCCAAGGCTCTGCCGGCTGGTGACCAGCGATCCGCCAGCTGCGCCTCTATAATGCGCCATGCGCACACGGGCACTATTTCTCACAATTGCTTGGGTCTTCACTGGCGGCAGTCCTTCGTTCTTCCACGTTTTCGCCCAAGCCCCTACCCCGACCGTGGTCGACAGCCCGACCGTGAAGGTCCTGACCGGCCTGATGGCTCCTGAGTTTCAGGAGGAAATGAACCACATGGTCCAGGCATTGGGCGTCACCTGCGGCACCTGTCACGTGCGCGGCAACTTCGCCAGCGACGACAACCCCAAAAAACTGACGGCGCGCCGTATGCTCGAGATGACCAAGGCCATCAACCAGCAGTTCTTCCCGGACCACAAGCCGAAGCCGGGCGAATCGGTGCTCGGCCGTGTCACCTGCTACACCTGCCACCAGGGCGAGGCGACTCCCAAGCTTCCGCCCGGGCACTAGCGCCCGGCTTGCCTTGATCGAGATGACCATTTACACTCGGATAATGGACATTTCGGTGACGGACTTCAAGCAGCGGTGCCTCCAGATCATTCGGCAAGTCGAGCGGACCGGCGCCCCAGTGGCGATCACCCGCCGCGGCCAGGTCGTGGCCCAGTTGCGCCGACCGGGACCCGCCACCTCCAGCTCGGATCGGCCCGTCTGGGAGCGGCTCCGCGCCGCCGGCGGACGGCTGCTGGCGTCACCTTCCGAATCGGTGGCCACGGACGAGGACTTCGGGGCCCTGCGGTGATCGTGCTGCTCGACACCCATGTGTGGATCTGGTGGCTCACGCCGAACTCGCCACTGTCACGGCGCGAGCGCGATGCGCTCGACGCCCTCGCCACCCGCGGCGGTGTGAGCATCGCGGCCATCAGTCTCTGGGAAGCGCAAATGCTCCATCGCAAGGGCCGGCTCGAGGTGCCCTTGTCGTTCGCCGACTGGATCGAGCAGGCTGCTGATCCGCGCGCCGTACGGGTCTTGCCACTCGACACCGCGGTCGTCCTGGCCCTTGATGCCCTGCCGAAGTCGTTTCATGGCGATCCCGCGGACCGCCTGATCGTCGCGACTGCGAAAGCCCATTCACTACCGATTGCCACACGCGACACCGCCATTGGGCGGGCGCGCATCGTGCCGGTGTGGAAGCCGTGACCGACGGCGAAGCCCGATTGCGCCTCGCGAGCGCCGACTCCCCTCTCGCGGCCGCCGAGTGGATTGAGAACTGGCAGGCCGAACACGAGGGCGGACGCGTCATCGCGTCACCGCCTCCGGCGGAGTGGCCATTCCGCTATCCGCTTGCGCCAGACCTGCCCGAGGGTCCAGTCATCATTCGCGCGAACGCGTTTGACGAGGCGCTGATCAATCAGCAATCCAGCGGCACGCAGCTCGTGACGACACAGCGGGCCTACCTCGAAGCCGAATGGGCGGCCGCGTTAGCGACCCATGCGGGCGCCTGGCTCCTTCTCGTCAGCACCCCAGCACCCCAGCACCCCAGCACCACGGCACTCCTGCCGCGCGCGTTTCGCGTCACCGAAGCGGCCGAGCGCTTGTCGTTGTGTGTGGAGGCTCTTCGGGAGGGGCGAACGGCGGCGGCCCTGGTGGCGACGGCCAGCGTCTGCATGGAAGTCAACGACCTCGAGGCAGCGGCGCGCGACCTCGACGAAGCCATCGCCCTCGCCCCGCATTGGGCGGCGGCCCACTACGAGCATGGCAAACTCTGGCTCAGGCGCGACGACATGCCGCGAGCCGCTGCCGCGTTTCAGGTGGCGACCGACCTGCTGCCCAGGTTCGCGCCGGCGTGGTCGAACCTGGGGGCGACACTGGGCGAGCTGGATCGGCCGGCCGAAGCGCTCGCCGCGTTCGAAACAGCCCTGGCACTGGATCCCGCCAATCCACAAGCCCTCAACAACGTGGGCGTCGTCCGCCGCGAACTGGGCCGGCTCACGGAATCCGAATCGGCGTTCCGGCAGGTCATCCAACTCACCCCCGGCCTGGCCTTTGGCCATTACAATCTCGGGCATACATTGTTTCTGCAAGGCCGGTTTCAGGCCGCGCTCTCGGCCTATGCTGAGGGCCAGGCGCGCGACCCGGAGAAGAACCCGGTGCAGGCCTCGCGGCTGGCGTTGTGCCAGGTGGCGACGGGCGACGCGGATGGCGCGTTACGCGAGTTGCGGCGCGCGACGGCAGGACTGCCGCGAGAATACCGGCAGCAGTTGCTGGCCGACACGAGTGCCATCCTGTGGGCACTGGTGACGCAGCAGCCGGGGCTGGCCGGATGGCAGCCGGTGCAGGCATGGGTAGATGGCGAACTGCGTGGCAAGTCCGGCTAAAGCCGGACGCCACATTAATGTAGCGTCCGCCTTTAGGCGGACCATGAAATGTAGCGTCCGCCTTTAGGCGGACCATGGGGATCGTTAGACCATGGGGATCGTTAGACCATGAGGACGAGATGAACGACGGAACCCGGCCAAGTCCAGCGTGGCGGCTGATGAACGACCGGGCGATGCGCCTGGCGGTTGGCCTCGCGATCGTCGTCGCCATCCCCATGGCGGTGCTGTTCTATTTCCAGTTCCGGTCGCTCAACGACATCGAGAAGACCTCGGCCGTGGTGCTGCGTCAGCTCAGCAGCGACACCGCCGAGTCGCTGACCAAGTCGGTCGAGGATTACCTGAAGCGACCGCACATCAGCGTGCTGCTGCGCATTCCGCAAGCCAGGACCGAGCCGCTCGATCTGACCTGGATCGATCCGATCATGCACGACGCGCTGCAGGAGAGCCCGTTCATCACGTCGTTCTTCGTGTGGACCGAGCGTGGCCCGCTCGCCAACCAGTGGCTGGCCTACGATCACCGCTCGGATGCGCAGCCCGCCGGCGCGCTCGAGCGCCGGTTCCGCGAAGACCCGGTCATTGGCGCGAAGCTGCTGCCCCGTCTCCGCGAACTCGAGAAAACGCGGATGGCGATTGTCGCCTTCAACGAAGTCATCAACGGCCGCAAGTACTACGTGCAGGCGCAGCTGCGATTCGAGTCGTTCGCGCGCGAACGCATGACCAGCGTGGTCGCCATGGCCGTCGATGCCGAACGGCTGCGCACCGAGTTCATTCCGGCGCTGCTGCGCGAGCGGCTGGCCAACGTGCAACAGCCGGTCGGCTTCCCGCCGCTCGAGGCGGCGGTGCTGGCGGAAGACGGCACCCGCATCTTCCAGTCGAACGAGCTGCGCGCGGATGACGTGCCGGTGGACGAGCGCAGCTTCTCGATCATCTTCTTCGACAAGGAGCTGCTGGAGTTTGCGGCGCCCTACGAGCAACAGCGCGAAATCTGGGGACTGCGCACGGGCTACGGTCCCCAGGCGATTCCCGAGATTGTGAACGCGAGCACGCGGCCGCAGATGGCGTTGATGGTCGTGCTGGCGGTGGCGATGGCGCTCGGCGTGTTCCTGGTCGCCGGCGCGGCGGCGCGCGAGGTGCGGGTGGCCGAGCTGAAGTCCAATTTCGTGGCGTCGGTCTCGCACGACCTCAAGACCCCACTCGCGCTGATCCAGTTGTTCGCGGAGACACTGGAACTGGGCCGCGTGCGCACGCCGGAACGGGCGCAGGAGTACTTCCGCATCATCAACGGCGAGGCCAAGAAGCTGACCCGGCTGATCGAGAACATTCTCGACTTCTCGCGCATGGAAGCGGGCCTGCGGCCGTACCGGATGGAGCCGGCCGACCTGGGCGACCTCGTCACCCGCGTGCTCGCGCGCATGGAAACGCAGTTCTCGCAGGGCAACTTCGTGGTGAACACGCAGATCGCCTCGTCGCTGCCGCGGGTGCTGGCCGATGAAGGCGCCACCGAGCAGGCGATCGAGAACCTGCTCGCCAACGCGATCAAGTATTCCGGCGACGCCAGGCGGATCGAGGTGCAGGCGCGCCGGGCCGGCGCCCATCTCGAGGTCAGCGTCACCGACCACGGCATTGGCATCTCACGGCGCGAGCAGGCCCGCATCTTCCGCAAGTTCTATCGCGTGCAGCGCGACCTCGGCGGCGGCCCCCAAGGCACCGGCCTCGGCCTGGCAATCGTCGATCACACCATGCGCGGCCACGGCGGCTTCGTGCGGGTGAGCAGCGAGCCGCAGCAGGGCAGCACCTTTACGCTGCACTTCCCGATTCCGGGCGAGACTGCTTTGGAGCCCACCCTGGCGGAGTCCACCCGATGAAGAAGATTCTCGTGATTGAAGACGAGCCGCAAATGCGGCTCGGCCTGCGCGACAACCTCGAGCTCGAGGGCTACGAGGTGGAGACCGCGATCGACGGCGACGAAGGCCTGCTGAAGGCCGGCAGCTTCGCGCCCGACCTGGTGATTCTCGACGTCATGCTGCCGAAGAAAAACGGCTTCGATGTGTGCCGCGACCTGCGCGCGCGATCGATCACGACGCCGATCGTCATGCTGACGGCCCGTTCCGCCGAAACCGACAAGGTGCTCGGACTCGAGCTGGGCGCCGACGACTACGTCACCAAGCCGTTTTCGATTACCGAGTTGCTGGCGCGTGTGCGCGCCGTGCTGCGCCGCACCGGCACGGGCGCACCCAAGGCAACCGCCGACGTCATCCGGATCGGCGACATCGAGATCGACTTCAAACTGCACCAGGCCCGCCGCGGCAAGGTCCGGATTGAGTTCACCGCCCGCGAGTTCGACCTGTTGCGCTACTTCGTCCAGCACACCGGCCAGGTCGTGACCCGCGAGCAGATTCTCAACGAGGTCTGGGGCTACGAAGAGTTCCCGACCACCCGCACCATCGACAACTTCGTCGCCAAGCTGCGGCAGAAAATCGAGCACGCGCCCCATGCCCCGGAGCACATCCTCACGATTCACGGCTCCGGTTACAAGTTCGTCGGGTAGAATTCCTGGCAATGGAACCTAAAACCATCCTGCTGGCGGGCATGATCCTGATCGGGGTCGTGTACTTCGTGTTCTGGTTTACCACCGTGACCCGGCAGTGGGCGGCGAAGGCCGACACGACGCCGCTGGCGCCACCACCGGCCACCCTCGGCATTTCGTTCGTGGCGAATTTCTTCGATACCCTCGGCATCGGCTCGTATGCCACCACAACATCGATGTTCCGCTTCTGGAACGTGGTGCGCGACGAGAAGATTCCCGGCACGCTGAACGTCGGCTACGTGCTGCCGACGATCGTGCAGGCCGTCATCTACATCACCATCGTCGAAGTCGAGTTCGTGACGCTGATCGCCATCATCGCCGCCGCCGCCGCCGGCGCGTGGCTCGGCGCGGGCATCGTCGCGGGATTGCCACGGCGGCAAGTGCAGATCGGCATGGGCTTCGCGCTGCTCGGCGCGGCCACCCTGATGCTGCTCTCGCTGACCGGCATCGGTCCGGCGCCGGGCCTGGCGCTCGGCGTCTCGGGCGCGAAGCTGGGCCTCGCGATCGTTATCTCCGCGTTCCTCGGCGCGCTCATGATGCTCGGCATCGGTTACTACGCGCCGTGCCTGATCATGATCAGCCTGCTTGGCATGAACCCGACGGCGGCGTTCCCGATCATGATGGGCGCCTGCGCTTTCCTGATGCCGGTCGGCAGCCTGCAGTTCATCCGCAAGCAAAGCTACGACCTACGCGCCGCCATCGGCCTGATGCTGGGTGGCCCGCTTGCGGTGCTGATCGCCGCCTTCATCGTGAAGTCGCTGCCACTCGACTACGTTCGCTGGGGCGTGGTGGTGGTGGTGATCTACACCGCGATCGGGATGCTGCGGACCGCGGCGAAAGAGCGCGCGATCAAGAAGGCGGCGTAGCGGTCTGGCCCCTACGGCAACGCCAGCGACACCATCTGCCCGCCGAGCAAGGTCAGGGCGACGAACTGCTTGCCCTTGACGGCGTAAGTCATCGGCGTGCCGAGCGGCGCGCCGGGCAGAGTCACCGAACCCAGCGTCGCGCCGGTCGCCTTGTCATACGCGACGAGACGGCCGCCGCGATCCGCGCGCCCCGACGAAGACAGCAAGCCGTAGATGACGAGCGTCTTGGTCACCAGCGGCCCGCCGAGGCCGCCTTGCCCACCCAGATCAGGCAACTTCAATCCCGCCAGCGCCGGATGGTTGCGAATGCCGTCCTGCCCTGCCCCGGTCGGCACCTGCCACGCAATAGTTCCGGTGTTGAGGTTGTACGCCGTCATCCGCGAATACGGCGGCTTGACCAGCGGCAAGCCCTGCGGACCGGTCGGTTGCGTCGGCTTCGCCGGGTGAACACTCGGTGGACCGATCTTGCCGTTGGGCACGTACGGCAGCGGCGTGCCCTCGATCGGCACGACGCTCGGCCACGTCTTCCGGTCGCCCGGCAGTGGCGTCAGCGTCATCATCACGGGCTGGGTCTTCGACGGGACGAAGAGGAAGCCCGTTTCCGGATCCGCGCCGGAGCCGCTCCACAGCGCGCCGCCGTTGATGCCGGGCAGGAAGATTGTCCCGCGTGTCCCGCCCGCCGTGAAAAGTGAGGGCGGCGTGAAGAGCGGACCGGCACGATAGTGCGAGAGAATCTCTGTCGCTTCGGCGCGCAACGCGGGCGTGAAGTCGATCAGATCATCCTCGGCGATCCCTTGTCGATCGAACGCGGGCGGCTTGGTCGGGAACGGCTGCGTCTTCGACAGTTCCTCACCGGGCACGTCGGATGCCGCGACCGCGCGCTCCTCGATTGGCCAGATGGGTTTGCCGGTCACGCGATCGAAGACGTAGGTGAACGCCTGCTTGCTGACCTGAGCCAGGGCCTTGATGCGACGGCCATCGACGGTGATATCGAGCAGCGTCGGCGCGGCCGGGAAGTCGTAGTCCCACACGCCGTGATGCACGGCCTGAAAATGCCACGCCCGCTGGCCGGTCTCCACGTGCACGGCGACGATCGACTCGGCGAACAATCCGTCACCCTTGCGATGGCCGCCGAAGTAATCGCTATTGGGGGTGGTGGTCGGCAAGTAGACCATCCCCAGCTCGTCATCGCCGCTCATCATCGACCACACGTTGGCGTTGCCGGTGTAGCGGTGCGCGCCGTCTTTCCACGTCTCGACACCGAACTCGCCATCGCGGGGAATGACGTGGAAGGTCCACTTCAGTTTTCCCGTTCGCACGTCGAAGGCCTGGACGTCACCCGGCGCCCACTCCCGCACGGGCGGGCGGTCCGACATCGATGAGCCGACGATCACGGTGTCGCGAACCACGACCGGAGGCGAGTCGACGGAGAGGTAGTGGCGCTCGCCGTCGAACTGGTGCAACGTGCCGCGGCGCGCGCGTGGAATGGCCGCGGTCAGGTCCGCCTTGCCGCTTTCGCCGAAGGTCGCAATCGGCCGGCCGGTGCGGGCGTTAAGCGCCAGCAGATAGCCATCGAGCGTTCCCATCAGGATGCGCTCATCTTCCTTGCCGTCGCTCCAGTACGCGACCCCGCGCGTGAGCCACCCCACGGTGTCGGCCTGCGCGCCCTGCGCGTACGCCTCGGGGTTGTAGAGCCACAGCGTCTCACCGGTCGCCGGCGCGATCGCCGCGATCTGGCCGAGCCCGGTGCTGACGTACATCACGCCCTTCACGACCAGCGGCGTGGCCTTCATGCCATTCGCGGTGTACGGTTCCTCCGTATTATCGGGAATCTTCTTGATCAATTCGTGATCGGGCGACGACCACGTCCACGCCAGCTTGAGATCGTTGAAATTCGAGCGGCCGATCTGGTCCAGTGCCGAGTATTTCTGGCTCCAGTTGGTGCCACCGTAGCTGGGCCAGTCGCTCGACGCGGCTTGGGGCTTGGGACTTGGGGCTTGGGTAAAAACCACTGCCACCAGGGCGACAATCGCACCCGATGAGGCCA
>SHUG01000043.1 GCA_009694735.1 Acidobacteriota bacterium
CACGACCGGCGGCGCGCCGGTGCCTTCGCGCGGCAGGTAGCGAACGATCGTGCCGTCGGCCGCGTACTCGACGTCGTAGAACGACGGGATGTAATAGCCGCGCGCCTGGGCCAGCCGCTTCAGTTGCTCACTCCGAGACGAGGACGCCATCGCGTCGACGAGGGCCGGCACCAGCGCTTCGCCTTCTCCCGCTGCGATCACGTCGGCGAACATCGCCAGCGGCTCGGGGTTCACGAACGTCACCGCGCCGCCGATCACGACGAGCGGGTGCGTGTAATCGCGGTCGGCGGCGCGCAGTGGCACCCCGGCCAGCCGCAGCATGGTGAGAACGTTGGTGTAGTCCCACTCGAACGACACCGAGAACGCGATGACGTCAAACTCCGCCACCGGTGTCTGCGACTCGAGCGTAACGATGCGTGTGCCGGCTTCGCGGAGGGCAGCCAATTCCTGTTTTGGCGGCAGGAAGGCGCGCTCGCAGACAATGTCGGGCTGATCGTTGAACAGCCGGTAGATGGTTTGGAAGCCGAGGTTCGACATCCCGACGAAGTAGGTGTTGGGGAAGATCAGGGCAACGCGCAGCCGGTTGGCATGCGGCTTGCGCACGTAGCCAATTTCTTTGGAAAGGATTTCCTGTGCGATCTCGCGTTGGTGCCGGTGTTTCATGTAGAAGTCAGGGGGTCGTCGAGCTGTGCCTGCGCCGGCAGCGCTCTCGGCTGCCCTGGATCTGTCTACTGTATCAGTCCTACCCGTCGCTCCGGCGCAGGAAGGCCGGGACGTCAAGGTCGAGGTTGAGGTCGAATTCGCCTGCCACACCCGCCGGCTCAGCCAGCGGAATGTCGCCGCCGTTCTGCCCCACCGCCACCGGACGGGCCGAGGCCATCGGCAGGTCGAGCGCCGGCCTGCGCACGATCGACGCCCGCGGCTGAACCATCGACGCCGTGTCAACGCGGATCGGCGACGAATACGCCGACATGTCGACCGGCGTCCGCATGGGCGCATGGGCCGGCGTCGACCGCTCGCTCTTGACGTGATCGAAGCCGGTGGCAATCACCGTGATCTTGACCTTGTTGGTCAGCGCCTGGTCGACGACCGCGCCGAAGATGATGTTCGCATCCTCGTGGGCCGACTCCTGGATGATCGTGAGCGCCTCGTTGACCTCCATCAGCGACATGTCGGGGCCGCCAGTCACGTTGATGATGACGCCGCGCGCGCCTCTCACCGAGGCGTCCTCGAGCAACGGGCTCGAGATGGCGCGGTTGGCGGCGTCAACCGCCCGCGACGGCCCCTCGGCCATGGCCGTACCCATCATCGCCACGCCCATGCCCGACATGATGGTCTTGACGTCGGCGAAGTCGAGGTTGATCAGGCCCGGTACCAGGATGAGATCCGAAATACCCTGGATCGCCTGTCGCAACACGTCATCGGCCGTGACGAACGCATCCAGCATCGAGGTGTTGCGATCGATTACGGCGAGCAGGCGCTCGTTCGGGATCGTGATCACGGTATCGACCGCGTCACGCAGCGAGTCGAGGCCGATTTCGGCCTGCCGGAACCGCTTCTTGCCCTCGAATTTGAAGGGCTTGGTCACCACCGCGATCGTCAGCGCGCCCAACTCCGTGGCGAGGCTGGCAATCACCGGCGCGGCGCCGGTGCCGGTGCCGCCGCCGAGGCCGGTGGTCACAAACACCATGTCGGCACCCGACAGCGCCTGGATTAGCGCGTCGGTATCCTCCAGTGCCGCCTGGCGCCCGACGTTGGGATCCGCGCCGGCGCCAAGCCCCTTGGTGAGCTTGCCGCCAATCTGGATCTTCACCGGCGCCGGGTTGGTCTTGAGGGCCTGGGCATCGGTGTTGACCACCATGAATTCCACGCCCGAGATGCCGGCCTGCACCATTCGCGACACGGCATTGCTGCCGCCGCCGCCGACGCCTACCACCTTGATCCGCGCGCCCATGCGCGCTTCTTCGTCGAGCGTGAGCCGCAGCGCCTCGAAGCCGTCCTGGTCCGCCATCGTGCCTCCTTGTAACCGTTTCGATTCCAACTGTCTGTTCCGGATCCCGGATCCCGGATCCCGGTCTAGAAAAACTCTTTGAACACGGTTCGCAACCGTCCCATCACCCGCGTCAGCGCGCCTCCGCCACTGGCGCCCGCTGCCGGGCCGCGATGGCGGGCGGCATACAGCACCAACCCCACGGCCGTCGCGAACGACGGGTTGCTGACGTGGTCGGCCAGGCCGCCCACCCCGACCGGGCTGCCGCGCCGGAGCGGCAGGTCGAAAATCTGCTCGGCAATCTCGGCCATGCCCTCGAGCTGCGCGCCGCCACCGGTCAGCACCAGTCCCGCGTTGAGGGATTTCTCGTAGCCGGCCTTGCTGATCTCGTCCCAGATCAGATGGAACATCTCTTCCGCGCGCGGCTGCAGGATGTCGGACAGGATGCGCCGCGACATGACGCGCGGCCGGCGGCCGCCGACGCTGGCCACCTCGATGGTCTCGTCTTCCTCGACCATCGACGACAGGGCGCAGCCGGCGCGACGCTTGACCTTCTCGGCGTCAGGAATCGGCGTGCGCAGGCCGACCGCGATGTCGTTGGTGAAGTGGTCACCGCCGACGGCGATCACCGCCGTGTGCCACAGGCTGCCACGCTCGAAGATCGCCAGGTCCGCGGTGCCGCCGCCGATGTCGACGACGGCGACGCCGAGCTCCTTTTCGTCGGCCGTCAGCACCGTCTCCGAGGCGGCGAGCTGTCCGATCACGGTGTCGATCGCCTCGACCCCGGCGCGGTTCACGCACGCCACCAGGTTCTGCGTGGCGGTCTGGCTGCCGGTGATGATGTGAACATTCACCTCCAGCCGAGCCCCGGTCAGCCCGACCGGCGCGCCGATACCCTCCTGCTCGTCGACCACGAAGTCTTGCGGCAGCACGTGCAGGATCTCGCGTCCGGTCGGCAGCGACACGGCGCGCGCCGCATCAATCGCCCGCCGCACATCGTCGCGCGTTACTTCGCGGTTCTTGCCGGCGACGGCGACCACGCCGCGGCTGTTGAAACCCTTGATGTGCGGCCCGCTGATCGCAAGATGCACGGAGCCGACCTCGACGCCGGCCATCAACTCCGCCTCTTCGATCGACTTCTTGATCGATTCGACCGCCGCCTCGAGGTTGACGACCACCCCGCGCTTGAGGCCCTTCGATTCGGCCACGCCGATGCCAATCACATCGACTCCGCCGCCCTCGAGCAGCTCGCCGACCACGGTGCACACCTTGGTCGTGCCGATGTCGAGCCCCACTACGTAGCGTTCCTGTCGTGCCACGATACCTCCCCGTCCTCTACCGTCTTGCCTGCGCCGGCAACGCCTTGACCGGACGCACGTACAACCGTTCGTCGAATCGCAAATCCACGTAATCGATGCTCGCCAGCCGCTCGCGGAGCGCCGGCTGCAAGTCGAGGTACTGCTGCAGGCGGGCGACGAAGTCAGCGTCACCGAGCCGGAGCAATGCCGTGTCGTCGTCGAGAATCACCACCGCGTTGTTTAGATCCGAGACGTCGATCTGCGACACCCGCTTGGCGAGTTCCGGCCGTGACCCGAACGAGGCGACCACGCGGCTGGCGAACTCCGTGCGCGCCGCATCGATCAGTTCGCCGCCATCGGGCGGCGCGGCGGCCAGCCCGTCAATGATCGGCAGGTCGATGTCGGCATAGGCGGGGCCGTACTCGTCGACGATCACGCCTTTGGCGTCGATCAGGTAAAGCGCGGTGCCGATGCGGCCGATGCCCATCGGGGCGCGCTCGTGGACCATGATTTCCAGCGTCGCCGGCAGCACCCGGCGGATGGTGGCGCTCTCCACCCACGGCGAGGCGAGCAACTTCTGCTGCCACTCGCCGATGCGAATCGTCAGGATGTTCTGCCCGCGCAGCCCATCCACCAGCGCGAGCACCTCGCCGGTCGACAGGCGTTGGTGACCGCGAACCACCAGGTGGCTGACCTGCAGGGTCTGCGCCGCCGCGATCGAAGTCACACCGCGGTAGCCGCCGTAGCCAACCACCATGAGGACGGCCAACGCGCGGATGGCCATCCACGCGTGCTTCGAGGCGGGCGTGCGCTTGCGCGACGGCTTGACGTGGGCGCGCCGGAAGCGCTTGTCGGTGGCGGTGGCGACTCCCTGGGCGCCGGAGCCTTGGCGGAGGAGGCTTGACATCACTGCGCCTCCCGCGGGCCATGCCGCCGTTCGAGTTCCACCAGCAACGCCGTCGCCAGCCCGCCGATCGAACCGGCGCCCAGCGTCAAGACGAGATCGCCAGGACGCGCCAAGTCGGCCACCGCCGCGGCGACGTCGTCGAGCCGACGGACCACGTGAGCCGGCTGCTGCCGGCCGGCGCTCACGGCGGCCGCGAGGGCCTCGACGGTAATCCCGGCGATCGGTTCTTCGCTGGCCGCGTAGATGTCAGTCAGCACCACCTCGTCGGCGGCCGCCAATGCCGTGCCGAACTCGGCCATCAAGTCGCGTGTCCGCGTGTATCGATGCGGCTGGAACGCCACGACGATCCGCGCGGGCCGGGCGGCGCGGGCCGCCGACAGCACCGCGGCAATCTCGGTGGGGTGGTGACCGTAGTCATCCACCACGCTGATGCCGTGGACGATGCCGCGCCGTTCGAACCGGCGCTCGGCGCCGTGGAACTCCGCCAGCGCGGAGGCGATCTTTGCAAATGGCACGTCCAGCTCGAGCCCCACGGCCACCGCCGCCAGGGCGTTGCGCACCGAGTGCAGTCCGGGCACCGCGAGGGTTAGCAATCCGAGTTCGACCGGCGCGCCGCCATGTCGCTGAACCACGACGCAGCGCGACCCGAACCCTTCAAGCACGACGTCCATGGCACTGATGTCGAACGGTCCGGCTTCAGGGTCAATGTGGCGTCCGGCTTCAGCCGGACCATCACTGATGCCATACGTGACCACGCGGCGGGTAAATCGCGGCAGCACGTGCAACAGCTCCGCGTCGTCGGCGCACGCCACCACCGCGCCGTAGAACGGCACCTTGTTGGCGAACTCGACAAACGCCTGCTGTAAGTCGGCGAACCCGCCGTATGCGTCCATATGCTCGCGATCGATATTCGTAATCACCGCCACTGCCGGCGAGAGCTTCAGGAACGAGCGATCGCTCTCATCCGCTTCCGCCACCATGTATTCACCCCGGCCGAGCCGGGCGTTGCTGCCAAATGCGCTGAGCCGTCCGCCAATCACCGCGGTCGGATCCAACCCCGCTCGTTCGAGCACCAGCGCAATCATCGAGGTGGTGCTCGTCTTGCCGTGCGCCCCGGCGACCGCGATGCCGAACCGCAGCCGCATCAACTCCGCCAGCATCTCGGCGCGCGGGATCACCGGGATGCGCCGCGCCTTGGCCTCCACCACCTCCGGGTTGTCGGGCCGGACCGCCGACGAGTAGACGACGACGTCGGCATTGCCGACATTCGCCGCCGCATGACCCGCGGCGATCACCACCCCGAGCGAAGCGAGCCGATCGGTCACGCTTGATCGCTTCGCGTCCGATCCCGACACGGCGTAGCTGAGATTGGCGAGCAACTCGGCGATCCCGCTCATGCCGATCCCGCCGACGCCGATGAAGTGCACCCGTTTCGTCTTACCCAACACAGATCGCATCCTCACACCAGGGCCGCAGATTCATTTCGTTCTCTGGCCCAACTGCTCCACGCGATCCGCAATCCGTGCGGCCGCATCCGGCCGCGCCAGCTTGCGGGCGGCTTCCGACATCTGCCGCCGCTGCGCGGGGTCGGCCACCAGCTGCGCGATCGTGCCGGCGAGCCGCTCCCCGCTCAGATCCCGTTCTTCCATCACCAGTGCCGCCCCCGCCCGTCCGAGCACCTCGGCGTTCTTGCGCTGGTGGTCGTCGGTCGCCGTCGGCAGCGGCACCAGGATGGCCGGCCGGCCCGACGCGGTCAGTTCCGCCAGCGTGGTCGCCCCGGCGCGGCAAATGACCAGATCGGCCGCCGTCATCTCTCCGTCGATTTCGAAGAGGAAGGCTTCGACTCGGGCCGCGAGACCGGCGCGGTGGTACGCGGTCCGCACCAGATCCAGATCGCGCTCCCCGGTCTGGTGGGTGATCGCAAGTTGAAGCCCGGTGGCTGCCAGCCGCGACGCTGCCTCCACCATGGCCAGGTTGATCGCGTGCGCGCCCTGAGAACCGCCAAAGATCAGGACCCGAGCCGCGTCAAGCGGCTCGCTCGTGTGATCATTTGCCTCCTCGTTGTGCGCCGGAAAGAACTCTGGCCGCACGGGGTTGCCGGTGACAAATCCCGTGCGTGGGAAGTACGACAACGCGTCTTCGAAGTTCACGGCCGCCGCCCGCACGAAGCGGGAGAGCAGGCGGTTGGTGAGGCCTGGCACGGCGTTCTGTTCGAGCAACATGGTCGGATACCCGCGCACCGCCGCCAGCGCGAGCACCGGCCCCGAGGCGAACCCGCCGACCCCGACCACGACATCCGGCCGGCGCTCGGAGATCACGCGCCAGGCGTCGATCGCGGCGCTCGGCAACAACCGCAAGCCCCGCAGTCGTTCGGCGCGGCCCTTGCCCTTCAACCCCGCGACGCGAATCACGTCCAGCTCGAAACCCTCGCGCGGCACGACCGTCGCCTCGATGCCGTCCGCGGTACCGACAAACGACACCTGCGCCGAAGGATTGCGGGACAGCAGCTCGCGCGCCAACGCAATTCCCGGGTACAAGTGCCCGCCCGTGCCTCCGCCCGCGATCAGGATGCGCACCGGTCACGCGGCTCCCGTCTCCATCTGCTGATGCTGCGAGATGTTGAGCAACACGCCGACCGCCAGCAGGTTGATCAGCATCGACGAGCCGCCGCTGCTGACCAGCGGCAACGGGATGCCCTTGGTCGGCACCAGCCCGAGCACGACGCTAATGTTGAAGAACGCCTGCAGCACCAGCATCATCGTGATGCCGAGCGCCAGATAGGCGCCAAAGGCGTCTGGCGCGCGCAGCGCGGTTCTCAGGCCGCGCCAGCCGATCACGCAGAAGCACAACACGACGATCGACGCGCCGATCAGGCCGGTCTCCTCCGAGATCACGGCGAAGATGAAGTCGGTGTGCGGCTCGGGCAGGTAGAACAATTTCTGCACACCCGCCATCAAGCCCTTGCCGAACACGCCGCCGGTGCCGACCGCAATCAGCGACTGGATGATCTGGAAGCCGTCGCCGAGCGGATCGGCCCACGGATCCATGAACGTCAGCAGGCGGCGGCGGCGATAGTCGGCCTGCATCAAGATCACGTAGAGCGCCGGCAGCGCCAGCAGCAAGGCGCCGGCCAGGTAGCGATAACTGAAGCCGGCGGCGAACACCATCACGCCGATCACCGCCAGCAACGAGACCGCCGTGCCGAAGTCTGGCTCGAGCATGATCAATCCGACCAGCCCGCCGACAATCACGCCGATCGGCAGCAGTGAGTAATTCACTTCGTTGATGCGATGCCGGCGGCGCTCGAGCACCACGGCCGTGAAGATGATGGCGGCGAGCTTGGCCAGTTCCGAGGGCTGGATGCCAAAGCCGCCAATGCCGACCCAGCGCCGGGTGCCGTTAATCGGCCGCGCGAACAAGACGGCCACCAGCATCAGGCCGACCATCCCCAACAGGGCCCAGATCAGCTTGTCGTTTTTGTAAGTGCGATAGTCGATGCGCATCACGATCGACAACACCGCGATGCCCACCGTTGCCCACATCAACTGGCGCGTCACGAACAAGTAGGGCTGTTGAAAACGCTCCAGGGCGACGAGCGCCGAGGCGCTGTAAACCATCACCACGCTGGCGCAGATCAGCGCGAGCGTCGCCACGAACAACCACTTGTCAGACTGTAGCTTCCTTGCCATAACTTCTCGGTCCTTACGGGTCCGGCTAAAGCCGGACGCTACATGCAGTACTAAAGTTCAACCGCCTCGACTCGATAACCTGCTTGCACGTCGCCTGTCCGCCGTAGTCCACGACATGCCATGGACGAAGGGGAAAGCAGTCAGTAGTCGCCAGTCGTTCAGGGAATTGAGACACTAGCCTCGCAGACCGGGGCAGCCTGCGCTCCCAGCAACCAGCTCTCAATTGCCTCCAACCGGCTGACGACTACTCACCGCTCCGCGATCAGCCGCTGAACCTCCTCCTTGAACCGCGTGCCGCGGTCCGCGTAATCCACGAACATGTCGAAGCTCGAACAGGCCGGCGCCAGCAGCACCACGCCGTCAGGCACCGCCAGGTCCCACGCCTTCCTGACCGCATCAGCCAGCGTGTCCGCGTCCACCACCGGCACGACCTCCGCCAGCGCCGCCCGTACCAGCGACCGTGCTTCACCAATCGCCACCACCGCGCGCCCATGCGCGCGCAGCGGTGCGGCCAGGTCGGCAAAGTCGCCGCCCTTGAACTTGCCGCCGACGATCGCCACCACCTTGTCGAAGCTTTCGATCGATCGCGCGGCGGCGTCGATGTTGGTGGCTTTCGAGTCGTTGACGAACCGCACGCCGCCTCGGCGGCCGACCGGTTCCATCACGTGAGCGAGGCCGGTGAAGCCATCGAGGGCCCGCGCCAGCGACGCATCGGTGGCGCCGGCCAGGTGACTGATGGCGGTGGCCGCCACGACGTTGCTCAACATGTGCCGGCCGGACAGTTGCACGGCGGCCAGCGGCAACAGCGGCACCTCGCCGTCCGAAGTCCGTTGCCAGACAAATCCGCGACCGGCGTGGATGTCGGCCTCGTTCGTATGGTCGACGCCGTAGCGCACCACCTGCGCGCGGGTCTGCCGCGACATCCGCATCGCCTCGGCGCTATCCGCGTTCACCACCGCCCAGTCCTGCGCCTGCTGGTTGGCGAAGATCCGCGTCTTGGCCGCGGCGTAGGCGGCTGCATCGGGATGGCGATCGAGGTGATCGGGCGAGAAGTTCAGCAGCGCCGCGATCCACGGACGGAACGTGTCGGTGGCTTCGAGTTGGAAGCTGCTGGCTTCGATGACGTGCACCGTGTCGGCGGTCGAGGCCTCCACCTGCGCGCTCACCGGGTAGCCGATGTTGCCGCCCACCATCACGCGACGGCCGGCGGCTTCGAGCATGCGGCCCACCAGCGTGGTGGTGGTCGACTTGCCCTTGGTACCGGTAATCGCCACGATCGGTCCGCGCAGCCAGCGCGATGCCAGCTCCAGCTCGCCAATCACCGGAATGCCAAGGGCGCGGGCGCGCGACACTTCGGGCAGTTCCAGCGGCACACCCGGGCTCATCACCACCAGGTTGGCGGACTCGAACGACCGCATCGTGTGGCCACCCAGTTCGAGTCGCACACCGGCGGCGCGCAACTCCACGGCCCCGGGAATGTCAGGCTTGCGGTCGGTCAGGGTGACGCTGGCGCCCCGGCGCGCGAGCAGCTGCGCCGCGGCCACGCCGCTTCGCGCGGCGCCCACCACCAGCACCTGCCACCCGCTCACGGAAAAGGTCTGCGGCGTCATCTGAGTTTCAACGTCGTCAAGCTGAACAGCGCAAACAGGATGGCGATGATCAGGAAGCGCGTGATCACCTTGGGCTCTTCCCATCCGCTCAGCTCGAAGTGGTGGTGGAGCGGCGCCATCTTGAAGACGCGCTTACCGCGCAACTTGAACGACACCACCTGGATGACCACCGAGGCGGCCTCGATCACGAAGACGCCGCCGACAATCACGAGCAGCAGTTCCTGCTTGATCAGGATGGCGACGGTGGCAAGGGCGCCGCCCAGCGCGAGCGAGCCGACGTCGCCCATGAAGATTTCGGCGGGGTGCGCGTTGTACCAGAGAAATCCGAGACTGGCGCCGACCAGCGCACCGCAGAAAATTGTCAGCTCGGCCGCCGGAGCGAAGCGCACCAGCAGCAGATACTCGGCAAACACGCGATGACCGGTGATGTAGGCGAGCGCGGTGAAACAGGCCGCCGCGACGGCAAACGTACTGATCGCCAGCCCGTCGAGACCATCGGTGAGGTTGACCGCGTTGCTCCAGGCCACCAGCACGAACGCGGCGAAGGGCACGTAGAACCACCCGAGATCGGGGATCAGCTGCTTGAAGAACGGGAAGATCAGCCGTGTGTTGTAGAGATTCTGGTGGGCGAGCCACATCAGTACCAGTCCGACCAGCAGGCCTACCAGCGTCTGCAGGCCCAGCTTGTAGCGCGGCGCCAGTCCGCCCGACGACCGCCGTGTCACCTTGAGGTAGTCGTCCAGGAAGCCGATGCCGCCAAAAGCCGCGGTGGTGAGCACGGCGATCCAGACGTAGACGTTCGTGAGGTCGGTCCACAACAGCGTCGGCACCAGGGCCGCCACCAGGATCAGCAGGCCGCCCATGGTCGGCGTGCCGGCCTTGGCGCGGTGCGATTCGGGGCCTTCCTGGCGGATCACCTGGCCAATCTGAAACTCACGCAGGCGGCGAATCAGCCCCGGTCCCAGCACCAGGCTGATGACCAGCGCGGTCATGCTGGCCGCCGCGGTGCGGAACGTGATGTAGCGGGCCACGTTGAAGACCGGCACCTGCGGGTAAAACGAGATCAGGAGGTGATACAGCATCAGCCGAACACCGTCATGAGCTGTGCCACTACGACCTCAGTTCGCGTGCCACGCGAACCCTTCACCAGCACCACATCACCCGAGACCACCTGGTCATGGATCGCGGCCGCCGCCTCGGTGCTGTTCTCGAAATGAGTCACGGTGTTGGCGGCGAGCCCTGCTGCCACTGCCGCCTCGCCGAGGGCGCGGGCCGAGGGTCCGCCCACCGTCATCAACCGTGACAAGCGGCTGGCGGCCGCCACCCGGCCGCACTCCTGGTGCAGCGCCAGCGACAACTCGCCCAACTCGAGCATCTCGCCAATCACCGCCACCCGCCGCGTCGCCCACGTGCGCGAAAGCACATCCAGCGACAGCTTGAGCGCCGACGGGCTCGAGTTGTACGAGTCGTCGATGACGGTGACGCCTTTGGGCAGGCGTAACGCCGCGCCGCGCTTGGCGGAGGCCTGCAGTCGTGATGCGGTGTCGACGATGTGATCGAGATCAACCTTCAGGTCGAGCGCCACGGCGGCACCGGCCAGCACGTTCATCAACGGGCCGCGGCCGAGCAGCGGCACGCGCAGGTCGCGCTCGCCGGAGGCGGTGACCAGCCGGCACTTGGTGCCCGCCAGGCCGAGGTCTTCGACCTCCACCGCCCGCACGTCGGCAGTCGCCGACAGGCCGAACCGGATCTGGCGGCCGGGGAAGGCGCCGGTGCGGGCCATCACGCGCTGGTCATCGGCGTTGGCGACCAGCAGCGTGCGTTCGTCAGCCGCCTCGAGGATCTCGGCCTTCGCGTCGGCAATGCGGTCGGCGGAACCGAAGTGACCGATGTGGGCTTCGCCGACGTTGGTCCACACGCGGACCTCCGGCGCGGCCAGCTCGACCAGCACCCGGATTTCGCCTGCGTGATTCATGCCCAACTCCATCACCGCCACATCCGCCCCGTGCCTCAACTCCAACAGCGACAGCGGCAATCCCAGGTGGTTATTCAGGTTTCCCCGGTTCTTCACCACCCGGTGCGCACTGCCCAGCAACTCTGCGATCACGTCCTTCGTCGTGGTCTTGCCGGCGCTGCCGGTAATGGCCACCACGGTCGCTCCCGACTCGCGGCGCACATGGCGCGCGAGGTCTTGCAATCCGCGGGTGGTGTCGGCCACCTCGATTACGAACGATTCGCTGCCATCCGGCATCGTGACGGCCCGGTCGACCACGACACCGGCGGCGCGCCGGCGCGCCGCGGCGCCGATAAATTGGTGACCATTGCGGGCGGCGACGATCGCAAAAAACAAGTCGCCGGTCGCCAGCGTGCGGCTGTCGATCGAAAACCCGGTCACGTAGTGGTCGCTGTCGCCAGCGATTAGGCGGCCACCCATCGCCGCCGCCAACGTGCCGGCGGCCAGCGGAATCTCTGCCGCCATTAACTGCTCTTCGCCTCCTTCCGGCGCCGCTTCGCCAACGCCGCCCGCGCCACTTCGCCGTCGTCGAACGGCAAGACGCGGTCGCCGATCTGTTGGTACTTCTCGTGACCCTTGCCGGCGATCAAGACGACATCACCAGCCTCGGCCATGGCAATGGCGCGCTCGATCGCTTCGGCACGATCGACCGTGGACACCACGGTCGGCGTCCGCGGCGACGACTGGCTGCCGGCGGGAATGCCGCGTTCGATCTCCTCGATAATTCGCTTCGGGTCTTCGCTCCGCGGGTTGTCCGAGGTGATGACCACCACGTCGCTCAGCCGCGCGGCAACCATGCCCATGAGCGGGCGCTTGGAACGGTCGCGATCGCCACCGCACCCGAAGACCGTGACCAGGCGCCGCGCGCCGAGCGGGCGCGCGGTCTCGAGCAGGTTGCGGAGGGCGTCATCGGTGTGCGCGTAATCGACCACGGCCGTGACGTCATCGTCCGTGCTGGAGACCACTTCGAAGCGGCCTGGCACGCCGGCCAGGCCGGCGACACCGCGTTCGATGGCATCGATCGGGACGTCCAGTGACACCGCGGTAGCAGTGGCCGCGAGGATGTTGTAGACGTTCGGGCGGCCCACGAGCTTCGACTCGATGTGGACGATGCCCCGTGGCGTCGTCACGTCGAAGCGCAGGCCCGTCAGCGTCATCACGACCGGACCCGGGCGCACGTCCGCCGGCGCGTTGATGGCGTAGGTTACCGGCCGGCCGCTGAGCTCGACCAGCGACACGCCCCTGGGGTCGTCGAGATTGATCACGGCGGGTGCGTCGCGCGGCAGCATCTCGAAGAGGCGCCGCTTGGCGGCAAAGTACGCCTCCATGTCTTCGTGGAAATCGAGGTGGTCACGCGTGAGGTTGCTGAACACGGCGGCGGCGAAGTGCATGCCGTCGACCCGCTTCAACGACAGTGCATGCGACGACACTTCCATGACGGCGGACTGATTGCCATGCCGCAGCATGTCGCCCAGGAGCTGCTGCAGGTCGGGCGCTTCCGGCGTCGTACGCGAGGCCTCGCGGTCCTCGCCGCCGATCCGGTAGGCGACGGTGCCCAGCATGCCGGCGCGCAGTCCGGCCTCGTCGAGCATGGCCGCCAGCAAGTAGGCGGTAGTCGTCTTGCCATTGGTGCCGGTGACGCCGATCACGGGCATGCGCCGGCTCGGGTGGTCGAAGAACCGGTCCGAGAGCAGGGCCAGTGCCAATCGCGCATCACGCACGACGAGCCACGGCACCGACAGGCCGGGCGGCCCGGGCGTTTCCGCGATCACTGCCTGAGCGCCTCGCGTGAGGGCCTGTTCGGTGAACGACACGCCGTCGGCCTTGAGGCCCTTGAGCGCGACAAAAATCGCGGACGGCACGACCCGGCGCGAGTCGTAGGCGATGGCCGCGATCGGCCGAACACCGGCCTTCCCCGCAGGGAGTGGCTCAACCACCCACTCCCGCAAGGTGTCCAAGACGTCGGCGAGGATCACCGCTGGTCTCCACTGGCGGCGGCCGGGCGTGGTGGTGGGCGGCGATTGAGTACGAGCGTGCAAGCGGCGCCGGGTTCGATCGTCGACCCGGGGGCCGGCGTTTGTTCGGTCACCACGCCGGTGCCCTGCATGCGGGCGGTCAGGCCCAGGCGAGCGAGTTCGCGGAGGGCATCGCGCGCGCTCATGCCGCGCAGGTCGGGCAATCCGCCGCCATCGCTCATGCTGGCGGTCATCGTGACAATCGCGGGCGTCAGCGGCGCCGCGGCAGTGGTCACCGGATGCTGGTCGCGCCGGGCGATCATCACCGGCGGCGGCTGGTTGATGGTCGGCGTGACACCCATCTGCCGCAGGCTGGCGTCGGCAATCCGCTGGAAGATCGGCGCGGCGATCACGCCGCCGGTATCACCGCCCACGCGTGGTGAGTCGACCATCACGATCACCGTCATCACCGGGTTACGCGACGGTACGAAGCCGACAAACGAGACGTTCTGCTGCGACGGCGAGTAGCGGCCGTTCACCAGCTTGTCGGCGGTGCCGGTCTTGCCCGCCACCGTGTAGCTCGCCAGCGCCGCCCGCTTGGCGGTGCCTTCAACCACGACGGCTTCCATGATCGTGGTGAGGGTGGCGGCCGTCGCCGGCAGGATCGCGCGTCGCACCACCTTCGGCGAAACCACCGTGCGCACGCCGCCCTTGACGGTGGCGCGCACGACGTGCGGCTCGTACAAGGTGCCGCCGTTGGCGATCACGCTGGCGGCCGCCGCCATCTGCAACGGTGTCACGCCGATCTGGTAGCCCATCGAGACCGAGGCGAGCGCACTGTCGTTCAACCGCGATGGATCCCAGACGATGCCCGGACTCTCGCCGGGAAAATCCGGCGAGGAGGCCCGGCCGAAGCCGAACCGCCGGATGTAGAGGCCCATCCGCTCCGGGCCGAGCTTCAGTCCCACCTTGATCGCGCCGACGTTGCTCGACTTGACGATCACGTCGGTGAATGACAACGGGCCGTAGCGATGCATGTCATCGATGACGCGACTGCCAAAGCGGATCAAGCCGGCGCTGACATCAATGATCTCGCCCGGCGTCACCACCTTCTCCTCGATGGCGGCCGACGCCGTCACCAGTTTGAACGTGGAGCCCGGTTCGTAGAGGTCCTGGACGGCGCGATTACGCAGCGCGCTGTCGCTGGTGCCGGCGTACTGATTCGGGTTAAAGGTGGGCCAGCTCGCCATGGCGAGAATCTCGCCGGTCCGCGGATCCATGGCGACCGCGGTGCCGCCATCGGCGCGCGCCGCTTCCACGCCGGCCTTCAGTTCCCGTTCAACGATGTACTGCAGCTGCTGGTCGATGGTCAGCTCGAGCGAACCGCCCGTGGTCGGCGGGCGATCGAGCCGGCTAAAGGCGTGACCGCGCGCGTCGGTCTGCACCAGCATGGTGCCCTCGCGGCCGCGGACGGTCTTGTCGAAGGTGGCTTCGAGGCCATGCAGGCCGGCGTTGTCGGTGCCGACGTAGCCGAGCAGGTGCGCGGCCAGCTCCCGGTTCGGGTAGAACCGCTTGCTTTCCTTCATGAAGCCGATGCCCTTCAGCTCGAGGGCGGCAATCCGCTTGGCTTCGATCGGCGTCGCCCGGCGCTTCACGTACTGGAAGGAGGTGAGACCGCCGCTCCGGCGCTTCCGGCTCAGGCGTTCCCGCAGCTGGTCGCGATCCTTCCTGGTGCACTCGTCGAAGGCGGCACACAACAGTGCCGCCGCCGTGGCCGGATCGGCAACGTCGGTGGGGACGGCGTAGATGGTGTCGGCATCGACGCTGTAGGCCAGCAGGCGTCCCTTACGATCGTAGATCTCGCCGCGCTTGCCAGGCGTCTTCTGGGTTTCCGACTGCTGCCGCTCGGCGCGCAGCGACAACTCGTCGTGCTGCACGACCTGCAGCACGACCAGGCGCGCCTCGATCGCGAGCACCCAACAGGCGAGCACTCCCGCCGCCACCATCAGGCGGCGCCGGAGCACCGGGCGCCAATTGGGATCAGGCTGAGCGGACACGATTGCCCTTTCTTACCGGCTGGCGACGACTGACTTGGCGGGTGCCGTGGTCGGCGACACCAGTTCCAGCACCACCGCCTCGGTGGCGCCCGGACTGACCATGCCGAGACGCTCGATGGCGAGCTTCTCGATGCGCTGTGGCGCCCGTAGCGTTTCCATTTCGAGCCGCAAGTGGCGGTTGATGTCGTTCTCGGCGGCGCGATCGCGTTGCATCTGTTCGAGCCGGTAGCCATGCCGCAGCAGCTCGAAGTGCTGCCACGCCGAGAACAGCAGCACCATCACCAGCACGACGCCGATGCCGAGCGACATCCAGAGGTCACGCTGGCGGCGTTCATCCACCTCGCGTACGATCTGGTTGTTGCGGAAGTCCTTGCGAATTTCGTATTCGAAGGTTCCTGCCTTATCCATCGCCCCTCCCCTGCCTGACTCGTACTGCGGCGCGAAGCTTGGCGCTTCGTGCCCGTGGGTTGACGGCCGCCTCGGCGTCCCCGGCCACCACCGGGTGCTTGGTCAGCACCTTGATGGCGGCGGCGTCGCCGCGCGCCAGATCGCGCAACGTGTGCTTCACGACGCGGTCTTCCAGCGAGTGAAACGAAATCAGCGCGAGGCGCCCGCCGACCTGCAGCCGCGAGGCCGCCCGGCCGATAAACGCATCGAGTTCATCCAGCTCGCGGTTGACCCAGATGCGCAGCGCCTGGAAGGTGCGCGTCGCCGGATCGATCCGCTGCCAGCCGCGGGCGGCGACCCCGCGTCGCACGACCTCCGCCAGCCGCCCGGTCGTGGCGATCGGCGACTGCTGCCGCGCCATCACGATGGCGCGCGCCACCTGGCGCGATCGGCGTTCCTCGCCGAAGCGATAAATCACATCGGCCAGTTCCGTTTCGTCGACCCGGTCGATCAACTCGACGGCGGTCTCGCCCTGGCTGCGGTCCATGCGCATGTCCAATGGCTCGTCGCGCCTGAAGCTGAAGCCGCGTCCGTCGGCGTCCAGCTGCATCGACGAGACGCCGAAGTCCGCGAGCAGGCCCGCGATCTCGCTCACCCCCTGTGCCGCCAGCACGTCAGCCACCTCGCGGTAGTCGGCATGCACGAACGTGACGCGATCCGCGAACGCGTCAAGCTCGACCTTCGCGATCGCGATCGCGTCGGTGTCGCGATCGATCGCGATCAGCCGGGTCGCGCCGCTTTCCAGCAGCATGCGCGAGTGCCCGCCGAGACCGACCGTGCAGTCGACGAAAGTGCCGCCGCGCTCGGGCTGGAGCAGCGATCGCACCTCGTCGAGCAGAACCGGAACGTGGGTGGCGCGCTCCACTAGATCCCGAAGTCAGACAGTGCACGCGCGTCGTCGTCGCTGAACGGCTCGGTGAGCAGCCGGGCGACGAAGCGCTCGTGGTTCCAGACCTCGAGAAAATTCTGCTGCCCCAGCACGTCGACCTCGCCCGTCATGAGGGCGGTGTCGCGAAGCCGGGGCTGGATCAGGACGCGTCCCTGGGGGTCGAGTTCGGCGACCTGACCGTAGAAGTTCACGCGGTTGAGATACTTCTGCCGCGCCGGATGAGTGGAGGGCATCTGGGCAATGCGGCGCTCGATGTCGAGCCATACCGGCATTGGATAGATGCGTACAGACTGGCCCGTCAGGCTCGTCACGAACAGGTCAGGGCCGTGATCTTTCTGGATCACGGCACGAAAGCCGTTCGGGACCTTGAGCCGGCCCTTGTCATCAATTTTCGCCGGCGAATTACCCCGGAGCACGTCTATGACTCCACTTCACTCCACAAAAATCCACTCGGATAGTAAGCGTGGTCCGTGGGCTTGTCAACGCCCAAGTGCTTCAAATGGTTAGCTGTCTATTGTTTACGCCTTTGTTTCGCCAACCACGCGAAAGTGTGTCAAATTTTTGACTACCACCTGAAGAGGCCAGGCGAAAGAGGTTGGGGACTCGCGTGCTACGATTGTCACTTCCCAGCAGAGGTATTTTTTAACCCGATGGCATCGCCGAGCACGGTCACCATCGTCATCCCCGCGTTCAACGAGCGCGAGAGCATTGCGGCGGTCGTCGCCAGCCTGCGCGCCGCCGCCACCTGGCATGAAGTGCTGGTCGTCGATGATGGCTCGACCGACGGCACGGGACCGGCCGCCGCAGCGGCGGGCGCCCGGGTAGTCGCGCATCCCTACAACAAGGGCAACGGCGCGGCGGTGAAAACTGCGATCCGCGCCTCGTCCAGCGAATGGCTGACCATTGTGGATGGGGACGGCCAGCATCGCGCCAACGATGTCGGCCGGCTGGTGGCTCGCCTCGGCGAATTCGACCTCGTGATTGGCGCTCGTTCGGCCGACAGCCAGGCCACCGCCGGCCGGCGGGTCGGCAACGCGGTGCTGAACTGGCTGGCGAGCTATCTCACCGGGCGGCCGATTCCGGACCTGACGTCGGGCTTCCGCGCGGCGCGGCGTGACTACCTGCTCGAGTTCATCCACCTGTTGCCGAATGGTTTCTCGACGCCAACCACGACCACCCTGGCCTTCATCAAGGCCGGGTACAATGTAGCGTTCGAGCCGGTTGGCGCGTTGCCGAGGATCGGCACCTCGAAAATCCGGCTGGCCAGCGACGGCGCCAAGTTCCTGCTGATCCTGTTGAAGGTCATCACCATCTTCAGCCCTCTTCGGATTTTTGCCCCGGTCGCCGCCGCCGCCTTCTTGCTTGGCGCCGGCTACGGCGCGTGGAACTTTGCCTATCACGATCGCATTCCCAATGGCGCGGTGTTGCTGCTGATGTTCTCGGTGATGGTCATCCTCGTCGGTCTGGTGTCGGAGCAGATCGCGTCACTGCGCTTCGAAGGGCGGCGATAGCCGATGAAGATGCTGGTCCTGATCCCGACCTACAACGAACGGGAGAACCTGCCGATTCTCGTCGCCGACGTCCTCGCCGTGCCCGGCACCGAGGTGATGGTGCTCGACGACCAGTCGCCCGATGGCACTGGCGCGGTGGCCGACGCGCTGGCCGCGCAGTATCCAGGGCGCTTGCGCGTGCTGCACCGCACCGGGCCGCGCGGGCTGGGGGTGTCGTACCTCGAAGGCTTTCGCCACGCGATTGCCGGCGACGCCGACCTGGTCTGCCAGATGGACGCCGACCTGTCACACGATCCGAAGTACTTGCCGGCGATGATTCAGGAAGTGCTGGCGGGCGCCGACCTGGTGGTCGGATCCCGCTACCTCAACGGCATCAGCGTCGTGAACTGGCCGTTGCGCCGCATTATCCTCAGCTCGTTTGCGAACTTCTACATCCGCACGGTCACCGGCCTCGGATTGCGCGACATCACGACCGGGTACCGCTGCTGGCGCCGCACCTCGCTCGCCCGGATCCCGCTCGACCAGATCGTCTCGGAGGGCTACGCGTTCCTGCTCGACGTGACGTTCATGGCCGCCACTGCCGGCCTGTTGATTGTCGAGTCGCCGATCATCTTCGTCGAGCGCCGCCAGGGCGCGTCGAAGCTGTCGAGCGGCGTGCTGTTCGAATCCCTGATCACACCCTGGAAACTGGTGATGCGCCACGGCCGGATCCGGCCGCGACGGCCCACCGGTTCGAAGTAACGTGGCCGCCACCCCCAGCCTGAGCGTGTTCTTCCCGGCGTACAACGATGCCGGCACCATCGCCAGCCTCGTCATCAGCGCCGTGCAGGTCGCCGCCACGCTGACGCCCGACTACGAAGTGATCGTCATCAACGACGGCAGCCAGGACGACACGCCGCGCCGCCACCACTTCCCCCGCAGCTGCCGCCGCGAGCACCTCAGGACCGGGCCACGACCATGACCGACACAGAGTTCTACCGGGGCCGGCGCGTCATGATTACCGGCGGCCTCGGTTTCATTGGCAGCAATCTGGCCCACCGGTTGGTGCAGTTGGGCGCCGACGTGCTGCTCGTGGATTCGCTGATCCCCGACTACGGCGGCAACCTCTTCAACATCAGCGGCATCGAATCCAGGGTCCGCGTGAACGTGGCCGATGTGCGGCAGGCCAGCACGATGAATTACCTGGTGCGCGACCGCGAGGTGATCTTCAACCTCGCCGGACAGGTGAGTCACATCGACAGCATGAAGGATCCGCACACCGATCTGGACATCAACTGCCGCAGCCAGTTGACGTTGCTCGAGGCGTGCCGCCATCACAACCCGGGCGCCAAGGTGGTCTACGCCAGCACCCGCCAGATTTACGGGCGGCCCGATGCGCTGCCGGTCACCGAGCGGCACCTGGTGCGGCCGACCGACGTCAACGGCATCAACAAGGCGGCTGGCGAGTACTACCACCTGGTCTACAACAACGTGTTCGGCGTGCGCGCCTGCGCGTTGCGCCTGACCAACGTCTACGGGCCTCGCCAGCTGCTGCGTCACAACCGCCAGGGCTTCATCGGCTGGTTCATCCGCCTGGTGCTCGAGAACCGTGAGATCGAAGTGTTCGGCGACGGCTCCCAGATCCGTGATTTCGTCTACGTCGATGATGCAGTGGAAGCGTTCGTGGCGGCGGGCGCCAGCGAGGCCGTGAACGGCGAGGCATTCAACGTCGGCGGCGACGAGCACATTGCCCACCGCGATCTGGTCGCGATGCTCGTGGAGTTGGCGGGTCAGGGCAGCTACAAGTTCATCGAGTGGCCGGCCGAGAAGAAGGCCATCGACATCGGCAGCTTCTACGCGGATTCGTCGCTCTTCATGGCCCGCACGGGGTGGGCGCCGAGCGTGCCGCTGCGCGAAGGCTTCACGCGGACATTAAGTTATTATCGCGCGCACCTCCCGCACTATGTCGATCAAGGTTCCGTTTAACGCGCTCCGTCCGGGCGAGGACATCGCCGCCGTCAAGGCGGCGATCGATCGGGTGATCGCGAGTGGATGGTTCGTGCTGGGCCCGGAAGTCGAGGCCTTCGAGTCGGAGTTCGCCGCCGCCAGCCAGGCGCCCTTCGCGGTGGGCGTCGGCACCGGCACCGACGCCATCACGCTCATCCTGCGCGCCCTCGACATTGGTCCAGGCGACGAGGTGATCACGCCGCCTCTGTCGGCGGCGTATTCCGCGCTCGCGGTGATGATGGCCGGTGCCCGGCCGGTCTTCGCCGACATCGATCCCGAGCGGCTCACCCTCGATCCGCGCGCCACCGAAGCGGCGATTACCTCGCGCACCAGGGCGATCATGCCGGTGCACTTGTACGGCCAGGCGGCCGACATGGGAGCGTTCGAGGCGATCGCGTCGCGGCACAACCTCGCCCTCGTCGAAGATGCCGCGCAGGCACAACTCGCCACTGTCGATGGGCGGGCCGTCGGCACGATCGGCATCGCCGGCGCCACCAGCTTTTATCCCACCAAGAATCTCGGTGCCCTGGGTGATGGCGGCGCCGTGATCACCCGCGATGCTCAGCTTGCCGCTCGCGTCAAGCGACTACGAAACGGCGGCCAGACGTCGCGGTATCACCACCTGGAGCCGGGCGCCAACAGCCGCCTCGACGAGATGCAAGCGGCCATCTTGCGCGCCCGCCTTCCCTACCTGGCTGGTTGGACGATGCGCCGGCGGGCGATCGCGGCGCGCTATCGCGGCGCCTCCGTGCCGGGGTCGGTCACCGTGCCACGACAGTTCGACGCGGGCCACGTCTACCACCTCTTCCCGGTGCTCACGCCTCATCGTGATGCCTTCCAGGCGCACTGCACCAGCCAGGGTGTCGAGACCCTGATTCACTACCCAGTGCCGATTCCGCGGCAACCGGCCCTGGCGTCGACCAGCCCGGCCGTGTGTCCGGTCGCCGACCGCGTGTGCTCGGAAGTGGTTTCGTTGCCGATGTATCCGGCCCTGAGCGACGAACAGCTGGCCGCGGTGGCGCGGGCGTTTTCGTCGTTCACCCCACCCTCGTGCTAGGTCCGCGGTCGTCACGGCCAAGGCGACGGCGCCAGCGTCTGAACTTAGGCAAAGGCGTATACTCAGTCAGGCGTTTTCATGCGTCGAATCCTTCTCACATTTGCCCTGTCGCTTCTCGTTAGCCTGCCGGCCGCCGCGCAGCAGCTGAAGCTCGCGTTTCACGACGGTCGTGTCTCGCTCGACGCCACCGGCGTGCCGGTGCGAACGATCCTCATCGAGTGGGCGAAGCTGGGCGGCACCAAGGTGATCGGCGGGGAACGGATCTCGGGCAGTCCGCTGACGCTCAAGCTCGAAGACGTACCCGAGTCGCAGGCCCTCGAGATCGTATTGCGCAGTGTCGCCGGTTACATGGCGGCGCCGCGGAGTGCCGCGGCCGCTGCCGGTGCATCGATCTACGATCGGATTCTCGTCATGGCCACGAGCGCGTCGCCCGCGCCGGCCGCACGGCCTGCCCCGAACCAGGGCGGAGCCGGGCCTGCCAATCAGCGTTTCATTCCACAGCGCCCTCCCGCCCGCCAGGCCGACGAAGACGAAGAGGCGGATGAGGAGCCGGATCCCAATCCCCCAAACGCACCGGTGTTCACGTTTCCGCAGCCAGGTCAGCCGAACGGGTTGGCGCAACCGGGCATGTTCCAGAACGCGCCGCCCGGTGTCAACGGCCAGCCGGTAATCACGGTGAACCCGAACACGGGCGCGCCGCAGAGCATCACCATTAATCCGGCCGCCAACCCCGGAACCATACCGGGCGTCGGCTCATCGACGCCCGGCATGATCGTCGCACCACCGGCACAGCCGCCGCAGCCCGGCGTCATGGTCCGCCCCCCCGGGGGGGCATAGCCCCCTCTCAAGCGGTGTCGCGCCGTTCCTACGAAACGGCGGCCCGTCGGCTTCCGGTTGCGCCGCATCTCAGTTCCAATTGACCTGACGATCGCTGAATGATCCAGCGCGGCGTCTTGTCCCTCGCGTACAATTGACACTTCCCTCGCACTCGTAACTGGCGCGGCTTGTTTTGTTCATGGCGGAAATCGAACGCTACACCCCTGACGATCGACGGGGCATCGAACAGATTTATCGGCGGACACTCGGCAACGAGGCCGCGGATCGCCTTCGTCTGCGCTGGGACTGGGTCCGCCGGAATCCGGCGGGTGGCGTTGAGCCGCCGTATTGGGTCGTTCGTGAAGGTCCGACGCTGATCGCCGCCGTCCCGCTGCTGCCGGTGCTCGTTACCATCGGCGGCAAGGAAGCGGCGGGCACCTGGAGCACCGATCCGCTGGTGGTCTCGGAGCGCCAACGCCAGGGCCTGGGTGGCTCCCTGTTGCGCGCCTGGGATCGCGGCACCAGGGTGGCACTCGGCGCCGGCCTGTCGCCGGCGACCCGCGCGCGTCTCGACGAGATGCGCTGGCCGAAGGCGCAGCCGCTCTCGTGCCTGGTGAAGCCGATCAGCCGCCGCGCGTTGCGGATTCCGACCTGGCCAGTGGCCATCAACCGGCTGGTCTCGGCGCTCGCCCTGCCGGTGGTGCGCCTGGTGTCGAGGACGCAGCCGCTGCGGGAAGAGGTGGAGGTCGTGCGTCGCTTCGACGCGCGGTCGGATCGCCTGTGGCAGCGGCTGGCGGGCCGATTTGCCATTGCCGTCAAGCGCGATGCGCGCTACCTGAACTGGAAGTACATCGAGCCGCCGCACGTACGCTACACGGCGGCCCTCTTGCGTCGCGGCGAGGACGTCGATGGCTACGTGGTGTATCGCCATCTTCGCGAGCCGCAGGGCCGCGTCACACAGATCGTCGACCTGCTGGCGGATCCAGCGGATGAGCGTGGCCTGAAGACGCTGGCGCGGTGGGTCGACCGCGAGGCGCGCGTGGCGGATTCCGACAAGATTCGCTGTTACACCACCCACGCCGCCTTCCGGCGCGTGCTGCGGCGGTCGGGCTACTTCATGGTGAAGTCGGGCATCGACCTCACGGTGAAAATGAATGCGCTTCCCGCACCGAAAGGCTTCTACGAATCGACCGATGACTGGCACTTCACGCTCGGCGACGGCGAGTTAGATCATTGAGAGTTGGACCATTAGGTAGCCTCCGGCTGTAGCCGGAGCACGAGTCAAGCAGTAGCCTCCGGCTTTAGCCGGAGCGCGGAGAAGGCACAAGCACATGTCGTTAGAACAAACACTCGGCGTCGATATTGTGACCGCCATGAGGGCGAAAGACGCCACTCGGCTCACGGCCCTGCGCATGCTGAAGTCCGCGCTGACCAACAAGAGCATCGAGAAAGGCCGGGCGCTCGAAGGGACGGAAGAACTGCAGGTCGTCGCGATGCTCGTGAAGCAGCGCCGCGATTCGATCGATCAGTTCACAAAGGGCGGCCGCGTTGACCTGGCCGACAAGGAGCAGGCCGAGATCGCCGTGCTCGATGTCTACCTGCCGGCAGCCGCCAGTGACGAGGAGATCGCGACGGCGGTGAAGGCGGCGGTCACCGAAACCGGTGCGACGACGGCCAAGGACATGGGGAAGGTGATGAAGGCGGCGATGGCCGCGCTGGCGGGAAAGACCGTCGATGGCAAGAAAGTGAACGAGGAAGT
>SHUG01000044.1 GCA_009694735.1 Acidobacteriota bacterium
AACGATACGTCAATCAGCCACCGCTCCAGTTCGCGTTCACTCTGTTGACGCGCTCACTCCGGATCACGCACGAGGACCTGAGCGTACGGGACCCGGAGTTCCTCGGGCGCGTCGATCGATGGATGGCTGAGAACGCGTCGCACCAGGCCGAACGGCCACTGCCAGCCGGCCGCGTGCCGCCGCCGATGTTCACACCGTTCCGGCTGCGGGATTTGGTCATTCCGAATCGGGTTGTCATGTCGCCGATGTGCCAGTACGTCGCCGCCGACGGCACCATCGGGGACTGGCATCTCGTCCACCTGGGCAGCCGCGCCATCGGTGGTGCAGGCCTCGTGATGGCCGAAATGACGGACGTCTGCCGGGACGGACGCATCTCGCCGGGGTGCGCCGGCCTCTACGAGCCGCAGCACGCGGCGGCGTGGAAGCGGATCGTCGATTTCGTCCATCGCGAGAGCGCCGCGAAGATCGGGATCCAGCTCGGCCACGCCGGGCGGAAGGGCGCCACGAAGCGTCAGTGGGAGGGCGACAACGAACCGCTCCCCGAGGGCAGATGGCCGCTGGTGTCGGCGTCGGCCATCCCCTACTTCCCCGACCGCAGTCCCGTACCGCGCGAGATGACGCGCGATGACATGCAGAAAGTCGAAGCCGATTACGTCGCGGCCACCGAGCTCGCCGACGAAGCTGGTTTCGACCTGCTCGAAATCCACATGGCGCACGGCTATCTGCTGGCGTCGTTCATCTCTCCGTTGACCAACGAGCGCACCGACGAGTACGGCGGACCGCTCGCGGATCGCATGCACTTCCCGCTCGCGGTCTTTGATGCGTGCCGCGCCGCGTGGCCGTCCCATAAGCCGATGAGCGTCCGCATCAGCGCCGCGGACTGGCTGCCAGGCGGCATGGAGCCGCACGACTCTGTGGAGGTGGCCCGGATGCTCAAGGCGCATGGCTGCGACATCGTCGACGTCTCGGCCGGTCAGACTGTCCACGATCAG
This sequence comes from Acidobacteriota bacterium, assembly GCA_009694735.1. GTDB lineage: Bacteria > Acidobacteriota > Vicinamibacteria > Vicinamibacterales > UBA2999 > 12-FULL-67-14b. The sequence continues at coordinate 993 of SHUG01000044.1, forward strand.
CGCCCCGTCTACGGCCGGCTCTTCCAAACCCCGTTCGCGGACCGCATCCGCCAGGAGGTCGGCATTCCAACGATGGCAGTCGGCAACATCTCCTCGTATATGGATGTGAACACCATCATCGCGTCGGGGCGGGCCGATCTGTGCCTACTGGCGCGCGCCCATCTCTTCGATCCGTACTGGACACGACACGCCGCTTGGATGCTGGGATGGCCCTTGCCGTGGCCGGACCCGTACCGCTCGATCGAACGTTACTCTCCGCGATTCGAGTTTCACTTTTCGGGTGAGCGATCGGGTTGACTCGGGTGAGCTCTCGTATTCCGGCCATCGTGATCGCTCAGTTCGGGCATCGTGATCGCCGATTCGATTCTCCTCGTTGCATCGGTTTCGCCGCGCCACGACCGTGATCCACGCATCGGCCTTGCGGGGGTGGCTCGGGTATCTGAGATTGCAGGGACTCGTGGAGATCGATCTCGCTCAGGTGTCGCTAGCCTCAATACTGTTCACTTAAGTGATCTCGCGACCGCGACGGTGATCACGAGCCGATGCGTAGGCCAGGGGTGACGCGGCCGCAGGGGGTAGTTGCTCATCTTGCGCTTCACGCCGCGGGGCGTCTGCCGCTGACGACTGGACACCACGCGCTCGTCGAGGATCTCCTTCAGGAGCGCCTCATGAAAGGCGGCGTGGTCCTGAGGGGGGAATAGCGACCGATCGCGGCAGGGTTCGTCGGACGACCCGCACGGCATGCACAAACGACACGCGGTCCGGATCGTCATCGACGGTCAGTGCCGCGTCGTGCATCAGGCCACGAATCGCAAAATGCGCCAGCAGCAATCCATAGAACTCCTGCCGCACCAGTTCCGCAGTCTTGCTCCGCAAGATGATCTGGGCCCGACGCAGATGCGTTGTGAGTTCATCGAGCGCGGTTTCAATCTCCCACCGCTCGTGATAGAGCGCCGCCAGTTCCGACGCGGGCGCGGTGTCAGGGTCCAGCACGCTTGTGACCAAGCGGTAGAGGGGCTCGGCGTCTTCAACCCCCTCCAGCGTGTAGTCAATGACGCGCACGGCGAGGCCGTTGGTCTGGTGACGGCGATCACGGAGCGAGGCATAGATCACACTCTGGTACGACCCATCGGCGTGACGCGTGTGCACCGCCAACTGCAGATTCTTCTTGATGCGCCACAGCAGATCGGCGCCCGTGGTCCGGGCCTGGGTCCACAGCGTCCAGCCGAAAAACCCGCGGTCGGCGAGGCAGAGCATCGCGGGCGTGAGCGCGGGCAGAACCCGCTTGGCCAGGGTCGTTTCCCCGACGCCATACCGATCGAGGGCGGTCGCGAACAACACGTGCGTGCCGTGTTCCACCAGCGACACGAACCGGAGCTGCGGATACGCGCTGGTGCCGCGACTCGCGCCGGGGCGGTCGAAGGCGGTCACATTGTCGACGGTATCGGCCACGTCCATCGTGCTGCCATCCAGCGTGACGACCCGCCAGCGGCGATACCACGCCCCCTTCGTCTGCGGCACGGCGATCGGGCCGACGACCTCGTCATAGAGCTGCTGGAGCGGGGCCGCGCCGAGCCGCGTCCGCGCTTGCGAGATGCCCGACTTGCCGGTGACGCGGATCGCGGCGGCCGGCCCCAGAACCCACTGCGCGCCCTCGAGCATGCAGCGGAGCACTTCGCGGCAGGACACCTGCATGTAGAGCGCCAGACCCATGACGTAGTACACGACGACGTGTGCCGGCAACTCGCGCTGTCGCACGCTCGTCTTCCCGGTGGCCGCGAGAATCGCATGCACCCGTGCCGGGGGGAACGCCTTCGCCAGCACGCCCACGCTGATGTAGTCACTGAGACGGGGGCCTTTCGGGAGATCGGCTGTGGTCCGGGCCATCGTGGATCCTCCGATCGGAACGGCGTGATTGCCGCCGATAGAGTACCAGGGAATTTACTTAAGTGAACAGTATTGAAGTTAACGTGGATTCAGCGGGAAGTCAATGGACGACTTGAGACCAGTCTGTCGCCGTATATCGTTGCTAATACAGGCGTTGTAGGATGTTATTGGATTTGACTAGACGATGAATTGGCGGAGAGAAAGGGATTCGAACCCTTGGTACGATTACTCGTACACACGCTTTCCAAGCGTGCTCCTTCAACCACTCGGACATCTCTCCGTTCGAATGGACTCAATAGTTTACCGTGAGGTTGGGACCCGCTCAAAGTCAATCTGTGATGTGACTGCGACGGGAGCCCGTCGGACACTTCGAGGAGGGTGTCAATGTCGCCCTCCTCTGGGCTATCTCCGTTGCCCTTGCCGGCGCCGTTCCCGTCCCCGTTCTTCGCTGGCGCGCGGCGAGCCGCGTCCAGGGCGTCGAGCGCTTGCCGCTTCGTATCGATGCGGATGTGCGAGTAGTGGGTCGACATCCGGCGCGACAAATGGCCGCTGATCGATTCGAGCACATGAGGCTGCTGTGCGTGTCGGCGAGCACCGGAACGGAGCGTAGCGAAAGGCTGAAAAAAGTACCATGCCCTCAAAAGTGATCACCGCTCGGCTCATAGGCAACTTCGTCAATCTGACAAAGTAGTACTAGACGTCATGACTGCATCACCAAGTCACGGAAACCGGCAGCGACCAGCCCGAAAGCGCGGCTCGAAGGTAGCGTTCGATCCGCGAACGCTCATGGAGCGCGCCATCGAAGTCATGCGGAAGTCGGTGGCCGAGGCGCGTACGGACGAAAAAGCAAGTCCGTCGGTCGGCGTTGTTCTCTGGATGCCGGATGGAACTGTGGAGACTGCCTGCAGGGGTGAATTACGAGACGGCGATCATGCCGAGTACACGCTTCTGGAGCGCAAGAACCGCCACTCAAGGCTCGAGGGGGCGGTGTTGTTCGCGACGTTGGAACCATGCGCTCCCGGCGCGCGCCAGCATCCAAAGCTCGGTTGTGCGGAGCGGATTGTGCTCGCCCGGATCAAGCAGGTGTGGATCGGCATCGAAGATCCCGACCCGACTGTCGACCGAAAGGGGATCAAGTCCCTTCAGGACAACGGCGTTGCGGTGCACATGTTCGATCGGGAGTTGCAGGAAACGATCAAAGTCGCGAATAAGGAGTTCATCGCGCAAGCGTTAGAGCGAGCGGCTGCCGCACGTTTGGTAAAGAAGCCAAAGCGGATCACTTTGTCACCACTCGAGGGACGGATCGCGAATGTCAACACGAACGATTTGTCGACCGAGGCGCTGGCGCAGTACAGAGAGATCGCGAAGATCGATGAGGCGGTCGGGTCGCCAGACTTCAACCGTCGTCTCGTTCAGCAGGGGCTTCTCAAACAGGACGATGGGCACTGGGCGCCGACGGGTTTTGGTCTCCTGCTCTTTGGCGCGCGGAGCCGCGGACGGTCATGCCCCAAGCCGGCTTGCTGGGCACGATTCATTTCCCCGAAGGGAATGAAGAGCCAAGGGACTTCGACGGTCCCCAGGTTCTTGCGCCGGGTTTGGCGATGCAGTGGCTCAGGGACAAGCTCCCCAATCCGATCGACCGCTCTGCCGCGCGACGGCGAGAGGCTCAGGAGCCTCTGTTTGAACTCGCACGTGAGGGCATCGTAAACGCTCTGGTTCACCGCGACTATGGGATCGAGGGAGCCAAGTGTCAGTTGGTCGTCACCTCGGACACGATCGTTGTGAAAAGTCCTGGCGCGCCCGTTCCGCCGATCACGCTCGAACAGATGCAGTCGTTCAGCGCACCGATGCTGAGTCGCAATCCGGTGCTCCACTACGTGTTCGCCAGGATGGAGTTGGCCGAGGAGCGAGGGCTCGGTCTGAAGTCCATGCGGAACGACGCCCAGCGGGCTCACCTGCCGCTGCCGAAGTACACGTGGGAAGACCCGTATTTGGTGTTGACGATCTACCGAAGCGAGTCGGGTGCGGTTGGTTCGTTGGACGCTGAGACTCTCGCGTCATTGAGCAAGGCGGAACGCGCGGGGTGGAAGTGGTTGACTACCCGAGAAACCGCCACGTCCGCCGAATACGCCGATGCGCTGAAAGTGCCGAACCGTACTGCCCTGAACCATTTGAAGCACTTCACTGATCTCGGATTGGTGCGGAAGCAGGGTTCGGGGCCTGCAACACGGTACGAGGTTGTCAGGACATGAGCAATGGAAGTTAACGCAATCCCGCCAAAATCCCGCTAGAATGGCGGGATGCGAAGCTGAGCTGCCTGTTTGGTGACGCTAAACTGTTGCAATTAATGACTTTAGTCCCTTGTTAATTCTTGAACACGCGAACGGACGAGCAACGCATTCGTCCGGCGCCCACGCCGCAAATGGGGAGGTCATTCTTCGATACGACCACTCAGAACCTTGGTCTTCGAGTTGAATCTAGGGTGTTAAGCAAATGGCGAAGCGCATCGCAGGAACCAGGAAGACCAAGCAGTCCGGCAACGGCGAGAACGGCGGCATTGTCTCGCTGACGAAAGAGCTGTTCCAAGCCGCGATTACACTTCGCGGCTCGGTTTGGGCTTCACGCACCGCTTCATCGCACGACCTGGCCCGCAACGGAGCTAGGCCTGCTCAAAGGTCCAGGACAAAACATTGTCAACTCGGGTCCGACGGACGTTTGAGTTGCCGGAGGGGAACGGTCGGGCCGCCTGTGCTCGTGCTCGGCACCGGCCAGGGCGACACTGCAAATGTGATCAGCCCACGCCTTGAGATCAGCCTTCTTCGGTGCCTCGCCCTCAGACGTCCAGGGCAATAAAGACTGGGTGGCGCTGGCGAACGCAAGTAGCGCCTCCCTGCACCTTACGCCGATTGCTTGGTAGTCTGCGACTTCGCTCGACGAGGCCAATTTCTTCCTGGGTTGCGGGGAGCATTACTCAAAATCCTTTCTCTAGATCCGGAGTATCACGGCGGGACGGTCTCGATCTTCGAGCAGAGGTTCCAGTTCCATCCTGGGCTGGAGAGCGATATCAGGACTGGAACGATAACTGACTGTGGCGTGACCCGATCGATCGGGCGAGTTTTAGCGAGGTTTGCGGCGATCGACCGTCGCGACGCGAGCACTAGTTCTTCCGCGCCGCGCGGATGATCGCGTCCATGTGGTCGAGGTACTTCTCGAGCGCGCGCCGGCCCGCGGCCGTGAGCTTGTAGCCGGTGCGCGGCGTTCGCCCCTCGAAGCTCTTGCTGCACGACAGGTAGCCGGCATCTTCAAGCTTGCGCGCGTGCACGCTGAGGTTGCCATCGGTCGCGCTCAACGCCGCCTTGAGTTCGGAGAATGACAAATCATCGGCCGCCGCCAGGGCACTGACGATGCCCAGCCGCATGCGGTCGTGCAGCAGGCGATCGAGCTCGGTGGCAAGCCCGCTGGCGTGCCGGATCGGCCGGTCGGCGACGGGCTTGGAATGCGAGGTCGCGTCGGTCCGAGGTTTGCGTGCTGCGCTGCTCTTAGCCACCGTGGTTCCTCGCGATGTAACCGCCAAAGCCAATCTGCAGGCCGCCAAATCCCAGGGCGAGCCAGATGTTGCCCCAGTCGGGCGGGGTCAGGATGGCCAGTACTCCGAACCCCATGAACGGCGCGCCGATCAGTCGCACGACGGGTACGCTGAAGATGCCCCCGGTCAGCAGGCCCGCGCCGTAGAGCAGCCAGCGGTCGCCGGTCGGTTGCCACGAACCCACCAATGCCGCGACCAGCGCGATCACCCCCATCACGCCGCCCCCGACCCCGGGCACGGCGGTGAAGGTGGCGCTGCGCTCCATGGCCTGGCGGATGAACGACAGGTTGTCCGCGGCGTGTCCACCAAGTGACGCGGGCGGCGGGTCGGGACATGCCGCCGGGGTCATGCACCAAAGCCTAACCCGGCCGGCCGGCTTCGTCAAAGAACTTTGTGTTTGAGAGTCAGACCAGAGGTGCCCTCCCGACAAGAGGTTCCCTCCCGGCCGGATCGGCTCGCGGCGAGTGAGGTATACTGACGAGCGAAATGACTGCCGCCTCCATGCGCACGCACGCCGGTGCTAAGCGGGCCAACACTGGCGCGGGAGGCAGACGCTCGTAAGAACATTCTGAACGTCGAGTTCAGAAGGTCGTCAGCCACCCGCCGCGGTCATGCCGCAGGCGGGTTTTTCGTTGTTAGGGATCAAGTCAGGGATCAGGGAATCTGTGATGAGCGAGATTGAAGTCGGCGTCCTCGGCGCGACCGGCGTGGTCGGGCAGCAGTTCGTGTCGCGTCTGGCGCGGCATCCATGGTTTCGTCTGACCTGGCTGGCCGCCAGCGAGCGCTCCGAAGGCAAGCCGTACAAATCAGTGGCGCCGTGGCGGCTCGCCACGCCCATGCCCGCGCAATCCGCCGACCGCATCGTCGACGCCTGCGTGCCGGGCCGCGGACCCCAGGTCGTGTTCTCGGGCCTCGATGCTTCGGTCGCGGGCGAGATTGAAGGCGCCTTTGCCGCCGCCGGCCACATCGTGGTCAGCAACGCGCGCAACTTCCGGATGGATCCGCTGGTGCCGCTGCTGATTCCCGAGGTCAATGCCGATCACCTGTCGCTGCTGGCCGAACAGCGAGCGTCGAAGGGCTGGTCCGGCGCCATCGTCACCAACCCCAACTGCTCGACGGTGGTACTGGCCATGGCCCTTGCGCCGCTCCGGCAGTTCGGCATCCGCTCCGTCATCGTGTCGACGATGCAGGCCGTGTCGGGAGCTGGTTACCCAGGCGTGCCGTCACTCGACATTCTCGGCAACGTCGTGCCCTTCATTGGCGGCGAAGAAGAGAAGATGGAAACCGAGACGCTGAAGATCCTGGGCACCGACGGCGGCCGCGCGCCGTACGAGGCCGCGATCAGCGCGCATACCAATCGGGTTCCCGTGATCGACGGCCACACCATGACCGTGTCGGTGGACTTCCAGAACAAGCCCTCGATGGCCGACCTTGCCCACGCCATCCGCACCTTTTCCGGCCGGCCGCAGGAGTTGAAGCTGCCCACCGCACCGCACCCGGCGCTGATTCTCATGGACGAACCCAATCGCCCGCAGCCGCGCCTCGACGCCGACCTGGGCGGTGGCATGGCCGTGGCCATCGGCCGCCTGCGCGCGTGCCCGGTGATGCATGCGAAGTTCGTGGCGCTCGGTCACAATACGGTGCGCGGCGCAGCGGGCGCGGCCATCTTGAATGCGGAATTAATGAAAGCGGAAGGGTTCTTCTAGGTCATGAAAGTAATGAAATTCGGCGGCACGTCAGTCGCCGATCGCGCCGCGATCGAGCGGCTGATCGCGCTCGTGCGCGCGGAACGTCAAGCCGAGGCGCAGAAGGAAGGCGGCGATGCTCGCGGGCCGGTGGTGGTGGTGTCAGCGCTGTCGGGCGTGACCGATCGCCTGCTCGGCGTCGCGGCGCTTGCCGGCTCCGGCGACGTGGAAGGCGCGCACACCAGCCTGCAGGACTTGCGGCAGCGCCACATCACGGTCTCGGAAGTGATCACCGACGAGGCGTTGCGCCAGCCCGTGGTCGATGCGCTTAATCGCGAGTTCGACGAACTGGAGCGCGTGGTCCATGCCCTGGCGGTGCTGCAGGAGGTGTCGCCGCGCTGGCTCGACACGCTGGCCGCGACCGGCGAGGTGCTGAGCAGCCAGATCGTGGCGGCGGCGCTCTCGGCGCACAAGCTGCAAGGCGCCTGGGTCGATGCCCGCAAGGCCGTGGTCACCGACGGCGAGCACACGGCCGCGGCACCGCTGTTCCAGGAAACCACCGCCGCCCTCATGACCCACGCCGACCCACCGCTCGCGGCCGGGCGCATTCCGGTGCTCGGCGGGTTTGTCGGCGCCACGACCGCCGGCGTCACCACCACCCTCGGTCGCGGCGGCTCCGATTTCTCCGCGGCCATCGTCGGCGCCTGTCTTGGCGCCGACGAAATTCAGATCTGGACCGACGTCGATGGCATGTTGACGGCGGATCCGCGCATTGTGAAGGCTCCGCAGGTGGTGCCGCATCTCTCGTTTGCCGAAGCGTCGGAGCTGGCCTACTTCGGCGCCAAGGTACTGCACCCGGCCACCATCCAGCCGGCGGTCGCCCGCAACATTCCGGTGCGCATCCTCAATTCGCACCGTGCGCAAGCCCGCGGCACGCTGATCACCGCCGAGCGACCGAAGAGCGCGCGGCCGCTGACCGCCGTGGCTTCCAAGAAAGGTGTCACTGTCGTCAACATCACCTCGACGCGGATGTTGATGGCGCACGGTTTTCTACGCCGGTTGTTCGAGGTCTTCGAGCGCCACAAGACGCCCGTGGACGTCGTCACCACGTCGGAAGTCAGCGTTTCGGTGACGATCGACGATGCGCGACGGCTGCCGGCGATTATCGAGGGCCTCTCGGGCTTTGCTGAGGTCGTTCAGCAGGACGAGATGGCGATCGTGTGCGTGGTTGGCGACGGTCTGCATGACGACCCGACGCTGGCGTCGCAGGTGCTCGCCTCGGTCGGCGACGTGCCTCTGCGCATGGTGTCGCAGGCGGCGTCGCGCCGGAACATCACGTTTGTCATTAGCGAAGCGGAATTGCCGACGGCGCTGGGCCGGCTGCACGATCGCTTCTTCGCGTCGGTGCCCGCCTGATGCGGGTTCTGCTACTGGGCCACGGTCGCATGGGGCAGCTGGTGGAATCGCTGGCCCCGTCGTACGGCGCTACCGTTGCCGGCGTGATCGACGAGCGATCCGGTGACCGCGCCATTGCCGACGGCGACTTCGGCGACGTGGATGTCGCCATCGACTTTACGCTGGCCGACGCGGTGGTCACCAACCTGCCACAGCTGGCGGCCCGGAAGATCAACGTGGTGATCGGCACCACCGGCTGGCAGTCGCACGAGGCCGTCCTGCGCGAGGTGGCCGCGAAGGCCGGCATTGGCGTGCTGGCGGCGTCGAACTTCTCCCTGGGCATGAATGTGTTCCAGATGGCCGTGGAGGAGGCGAGCCGCCATTTCGCTCACCACGCGGAGTTCGGCGCGTGGATCCACGAGGTGCATCACACCATGAAGAAAGACGCGCCGTCCGGCACGGCGCTCACCCTGAAAGCTGGCATGGTCGGCGCCGGCTACGATCGTCCGATCGAGGTCTCCTCAACGCGCGTGGGTTCGGTGCCAGGCACCCACACGGTTGGCTTCGATGGGCCGTCAGAAACGATCGAACTCACACACACGGTGCGCGACCGCGCGGTGTTTGCGAGGGGCGCCCTCACGGCAGCGGCGTGGCTGGTGGGTAAGCGCGGGTGGTTCTCGATGCGCGACATGCTCAGGGACACCGACGGGACCCGGGACCCGGGACCCGGGATCCGAACATAGGACAGACGATGAGAACAGCATTTACTGGAGTGGGCACGGCGCTGGTCACCCCGTTCACGAAGAGCGGCGCGCTCGACGAGCCGGCCATTAAGCGGCTGGCGCGCCGGCAGATCGATGCCGGTGTGCATTTCCTGGTGCCATGCGGAACGACCGGCGAGACGCCAACGCTGTCGGCGGCTGAGCGGCGACGGGTCGTGGAGCTGGTGCTTGAAGAGGCGAACGGGCAAGTGCCCGTGATGGCCGGTGCCGGCGACAACGACACCAAGGCCGCCGTGCAGTTGTCGAAAGACATGCACAGCATTGGCGTCCAGGGTTTGCTGCAGGTCACGCCGTGGTACAACAAGCCGACTGCCGAGGGGTTGTTCCAGCATTTCTCAGCGGTCGCCGAAGCGACGCCGCTGCCGGTCATGCTTTATAACGTGCCCGGTCGCACGGGCTGCAACATTGACGCCGCGACGCTGACGCGGCTGGCCACCATTCCGCACGTGGTTGGCGTGAAAGAAGCCTCGGGCAACATCACCCAGATGATTGAGATCTGCCGCGCCGTCCCCGACGACTTCCTCGTGCTGTCGGGCGACGATGCCATGACGCTGCCGTTGATGGCGATTGGCGGACGCGGCCTCATTTCGGTCGCGTCGAACTCCATCCCCGCCGAGATGGCGCAACTCGTGGAAGCTGCCGAACGAGGCGACTACGCCACGGCGCGTCGCCTGCACCAGCGACTGGTGCCGATCATGCTCGGCAACTTCATCGAGTCGAACCCGGGACCAGTGAAGTTCGCGATGGCCGCCATGGGCCTTTGCGAAGAGGTCTATCGCCTGCCGATGGTGTCGCCGCGTCCGGCTTCGAAGGACAAGATGCAGGCGCTTTTGAGGGAGATTGGGAAGCTGTGACACTGCAAGAGAACATTGAATCGCTGGTGGCCGCCGGATCAGGCGCCGACAAGCCGGCGGCGCGCGCCGCCTTCGATGAGCTGAAGGCCGCCCTCGAAGCGGGAACCGTGCGCGCGGCGGAGCCGGACCTCTCGATGCCCTGCGGATGGCGCGTCAACACCTGGGTCAAGCAGGGCATCCTGCTCGGTTTTCGCTTTGGCGACCTCGTGGAGATGTCGGCCGGCTTGCCGTTCTACGACAAGGATACGCAGACGGTGCAGAGCCCTGGGGTGGCAGCTGGCGTCCGCATTGTGCCCGGTGGTTCGGCCATCCGCGGCGGCGCCTTCGTCGCCCGCGGCGTGATCTGCGTGCCGCCGATGTACATCAACATCGGCGCTTACGTGGGCGAAGGCACGTTGGTCGACTCGCACGCGTTGATCGGATCGTGCGCGCAGATCGGCGCCCGCGTGCATGTCAGTGCCGCCGCCCAGATTGGCGGCGTGCTCGAGCCGGTTGGCGCCCTGCCGGTGATCGTCGAAGACGATGTGCTGGTGGGGGGCAATACCGGCATCTATGAAGGCGCGGTGATCAAGCAACGCGCGGTGATCGCGGCCGGCACCGTGCTGACCGGATCGACGCCGGTCTATGACCTGGTCAACGGCACGATCATCAAACCGTCGGCAGGTCATCCGCTGGTGATCCCGGAAGGCGCAGTTGTCGTGCCTGGCGCGCGGGCCGTTGCCGTTGGCGCCGGCAAAGACTGGGGCTTGTCACTGGCCACGCCCGTCATCGTCAAGTATCGCGACGACAAGACCGACGCGAGAACGGAACTCGAACAGTGGATCCGGTAGCCCACTCCAGCGCGGGTGCCGCGCCGGGGGCCCCGGTGGACCATGTCGCTCTCGCCCGGCAATTGATCGACATCGAATCGACGACCGGGCAGGAAGGCAAGGTCGCGAGTGTCCTGGCGCACTACTTGCGCGGCCGCGGCTACTCGGTGCTGGAACAGCCGCTCGACAACGGGCGCACCAACGTCATTGCCGCCGTCGGCGAACCCGACGTCGTGTTTTCGACGCACTTCGATTGTGTGCCGCCGTTCTTTCCGAGCCGCATCGAAGGCGGCCTGCTCTACGGCCGCGGTGCGTGCGACGCCAAGGGCATTCTCGCCGCCCAGGTCGCGGCCGCCGAACGGTTGCGCGCGGCGGGGGAGACCCGCATCGGCCTGGTCTTTGTCGCTGGTGAAGAGCGTGGCAGCGACGGCGCCAAGGCGGCCAACAAGATTGCCTCGCAGGCGCGGTTTCTCATCAACGGCGAACCGACCGATCTTCGGCTGGGCGCGGCCACCCGCGGGTGCTTCCGCGTTCGTCTCACCGCGCAGGGCAAGGCGGCTCACTCGGGTTATCCCGAACTGGGAGAATCGGCGATCGAGAAGCTGATGGATTGCCTGATGTCGCTGCGCGCGGCCGCGTGGCCGTCGGAGGCACTGCTCGGCACCACGCACTACACGGTGGGGCTGATCAGCGGCGGCGTGGCGCCCAACGTGATTCCGCCCAATGCCGAAGCCGAGGTGTTCTTTCGCACCGTCGGCGATCACGCGGCCGTGCGCGCAACGCTGGCGGCGGCGCTGGCCGGCCGCGTGAAGGTGGAGGAAATCCTCGAACTGCCAGCCGTGCGCCTACATACGGTTGCCGGGTTCGAGACCGCGGTGTTCTCGTACTTCAGCGACGTGCCGTTCCTGTCGAACTGGGGGACACCCCTGTTGTTGGGGCCCGGCTCCATCCATGTCGCCCACACCGATCGCGAGCACGTGGCGATCGCCGAGCTCGACCAGGCCGTAGAGATCTACGCTCACCTGGCCTCGGTCTTACTCGCCACGCCTTAGCCCCCGGTGCTACACTGAGAGTTCGGCTCGGAACCTCGGCAATCTCAGGGCGGCGAATCGCGTCAGGGCCGGAAGGCAGCAGCGCTAAGTCGTTTCCGTGATGTGCTGAGGACCTCCGGGCCGAGTTTCCCTTCCCATGGCCTATCAAGTTCTCGCCCGCAAGTGGCGCCCGCAGACGTTCGACGACGTCCTCGGGCAGCAGGCCATCACGCGCACCCTCAAGAACGCCCTCAAGAGCAAACGCATTGCGCAGGCGTTCGTGTTGTCGGGCCCGCGCGGCTGCGGCAAGACGACCACCGCGCGGATCCTGGCGCGCGCGCTCAGCTGCGTGGAGGGGCCGACCCCCCAGCCGTGCGGCGTCTGCGATGCGTGCATCGAGATCGCCGAAGGCCGTGACATCGACGTGCTGGAAATCGATGCCGCCACCCACACCGGCGTCGACAACGTCCGCGAGGTGATTGTCGAAGGTCTGGCGATTGCGCCGGTGCGCAACCGCTACAAGGTCTTCATCATCGACGAAGTCCACATGCTGTCGGCGTCGTCTTTCAACGCGCTGCTTAAGTCGATTGAGGAACCGCCGCCGCATGTCATTTTCATGATGGCGACGACCGAGCAGCACAAGATTCCAGACACCGTGCTGTCGCGCTCGCAGGTCTACGAGTTTCGCACCATCTCCGCCAAGGTCGTGGCGGATCGGCTGCGGCTGATCGCGAGCGAAGAGAAAATTGAGATTCCCGAGGCCGGACTGCTGCTGCTGGCGCGCGCCGGCGAGGGCAGCATGCGCGACTCGCTCAGCGCCTTCGACCAGGTCCGTGCCTTCGCCGGCGACTCGATCGTGGTCGAAGACATCGTCACGGTGTTGGGCCTCGTCGGCCGCGACCTGGTGTTCGACATGCTCGAGGCGGTGGTCAGCGAAGACGCCCCGGCGGCGTTTGCGCTGGTGGAACGCGCGATCGAGCGCGGCTACGACCTGCGCCTGCTGTGCCGCGAACTCGCGCGCGCGACGCGTGACCTGCTGATCCTGTCCGTGGATCCGAAGCGCGCCTCCGATCCGGATGTCGCGGCCGAGGCCGAGCGCGAACGCCTGCTCGCCATGGCCGGCCAGTGGTCGCGCGAAGACCTGCTGCGCGGCTTCGATCTGCTGACCCGGACGGAGCAGGAAGTGCGGATCTCGGATCAGCCGCGCTACAACCTCGAGATGGGGCTTCTCCGCCTCATGCACCTTCGCAAGCTCGTTCCGCTCGGCGAACTTCTCGGGCTCGCGGAACGCACGGCACCACGGGCACCAGCACAAGCACAGGTGCCTGGGGTGCGTACGGTGCCTAATGTGCCGAATGCTTTTCTGCCAAAGGTGCCAAGCGTGCCAAGTGCGCCGAAGGCGACGCAGCAGAAAGCGACGGTGCCCGCGCCGACTTCCGGTGCAGCACCCGGCACCGGAACCCTTGGCACCAAAGCACCTGGCACCGCAGGCACCGTACGCACTGTACGCACGGAAGATCGTGCCAGTGATGGGTCGCTGAAAGACACCTTCCTCGCCGAGATCAAGGCGGGTAAGTCCACCTTTTACAATTTGGTGGTGGCGTCGGCGTATTCGATCGATGTCACTCCCGAGAAAATCACGTTCGCATTCCAACCGAACAAGAAGAACGCGAAGTCGCAGTGCGACGATCAGAAAGCGTGGCTGGGGACGATTGCGGAGAAGGTGGCCGGCCGGCCCGTCCCCGTGTCGATCGTGATCGCCGAAGGCGATGCGCCTCCCGCGCCCGCGCCGAGCAACCTCGGCTCGCCGGTCGCCGCGCCGCGAGGCAACCCTGACGAAGTGAAGGCTGAAGCCATGGCCAATGCCACCGTGCAGGCAGTGCTCGAGATTTTTCCGGTCGATAAGACCACAATCGAGGAGCGGTAGGCCCAAGCCCCGAGCCTCAAGCCCTTATGAACATCCAGAACATGATGAAGCAGGCGCAGGAGATGCAGGAGCGCCTGCAGCAGGAGATGTCGCACCTGAGCGTCGAGGCCACCGCCGGCGGCGGCATGGTCACCGTCACGGTGAACGGGCACAAGCATCTCCAGAAGATCGCCATCGACCCGGAGGTCGTCTCAAAAGACGACGTCGGCATGCTGCAGGACCTGATCGTCGCCGCCGTCAACGACGCGCACCGCAAGGTGGATGAGGCGATGAAGCAGAGGATGGGCGGCATGCTCGGCGGCATGGGCCTGCCCGGACTGTAATGGCGCTGCCCGCGTCGCTGCAGGACCTGGTCGATCAGTTCAAGACGCTGCCCGGGGTCGGCGCCAAGAGCGCGCAGCGGCTGGCGTTCCACATTCTGCGCACGCCGCGCGAGGATGCCGAGCGGCTGTGCCAGGCGATCCGCGACGTCAAGGATCGCGTTACCTACTGCACCACCTGCAACAACATCACCGATATCGACCCGTGCCTGATGTGCGGTGACGAGGGCCGCGATCACCGCGTCATCTGCGTGGTCGAAGAGCCGCAGAACGTGAACGTGGTCGACCGCAGCGGCGGGTTCAGGGGCGTGTTTCACGTGCTGATGGGCGCCATCTCGCCGCTCGAGGGCGTGGGGCCCGACGACCTCAAAATCAAGGGCCTGCTCGCCCGGATTGGTGTCGATGGCGTCGACGAGGTGATTCTCGCGACCAATCCCAACGTGGAAGGCGAGGCCACCGCCATCTACCTGGCCCGGCTGCTCAAGCCGCTCGGCATTCGAGTGACGCGCATTGCCACCGGCATCCCGGTGGGCAGTGACCTCGACTACGCCGATGACCTAACGGTCGGGAAAGCGATGGACGGGCGCCGGGAAGTGTAGAATTCGGCTACCCCATGCTTCCCGCCGCGTATCAAGTCCCAGCGGCCGCCGTGCTCATCGCCGGCGGCTTCCTCGCCTGTTTCTTTGGCTACCGCCTGTTCAAGGTGGTGCTCGGCCTGTTCGGCTTCATCATCGGCGCGCTGGCGGCCAGCTCGGTCTTCGGCGCCACTGACACCACGCCCATGGTGATCGCCGCCCTGGTGGGTGGCATTGCCGGCGCGGCGCTGCTGCTGACGGCCTACTTTGTCGGCGTGGCGCTGGTAGGCGCGGGCCTCGGCGCGTTGATCGTCAACCTGATCTGGACACAGGTCGAGGGCGACCCGCACCCGTTCGTGGTGGTCTTGTTCTCGATCGCGGGCGCCGTGCTGGCAACGTGGCTGCAGCGCTACGTGATCATCCTGGGCACCGCCTTTGGCGGCGCCTGGACGATGCTCGTCGGTGGCCTGGCGGTGATGGGGGACAGCGGGCCGCTCAAGGCCGCCGCGCAAGGTGACGTATGGGTGGCATATCCGCTGAACCCGGCGCCTGGCTTGTCGTGGCTGCCGTGGGCCTGGATCGCGCTCGGTGCGTTCGGCACGCTCGTGCAAATGCGCTGGACCGGCGGCGACAAGGGCCGCGTGGTCAAGGGGAATAAAAAGAAGGGTCTTCCTAAAGAGTAGCGGCCGTGAGGCCGCTGAGAAACGCATCTTCAATCCGCGTCCCCAGACACCAATCTCCACACACTGTCACCCGCGATTCTGCGTGATGAATCGCGCCTGCCGCCAGCGGCGGATCCGCCACCGCGTAACGCCATCGGTGGGCGGTGGCGTGGAAGGCCCGCGGCAGTCCCTTG
This sequence comes from Acidobacteriota bacterium, assembly GCA_009694735.1. Taxonomy (GTDB): domain Bacteria; phylum Acidobacteriota; class Vicinamibacteria; order Vicinamibacterales; family UBA2999; genus 12-FULL-67-14b. Next base: position 16,700 of record SHUG01000044.1, read on the forward strand.
GGAATCAGATCGTGGAACGCCTCCATCAGGAACGATCCGACGACCTCCGGGTCGTCGTCAATGTGGGCGGCACTCCACGACGTGGTGGCGTGCAGCACCCACGCGTCGACTTTCCACTCGCGCTTGGGCTTTGACTGATTGCGGGCGATCCATCCCAGCGGACTGCCGTGCACGAACGCCGCATCGAATCGCGCCGGCACGCGTTCGTCGAAAGCGGCCAGCACCGCCCAGCACGGGCGCATCAGCACCGGCGCCAACGCCGCGGCTAACTCTGGGATGCGCGCGACCAGCGGCTTCGCCTGATCGGCCGTGACGGCGAGTATCACGCGATCGAATTCTCCGAGGGCTGGTTCGAGGAGCAATGTGGCGTCCGGCTTCAGCCGGACCTGCTGCACGCGCTCGCTGTACCGGACGTCGAGCCCGGTGGCCATCGACGCGGCCAGCGCGCTCATTCCTGGAATGCCGACATAGCGATCGGTGTCGGTTGGCAGGTCTTCCCAGCCTTCGGTGTCGAAGGTGACGATCCGGCCATCCCATTTGGCGGCAATGCGATCGCGCAGCCAGCCATCGACCGCTGCCTGAAAGCGCGGATCGCGCACCGTGAAGTATTGGGCGCCGTGGTCGAAGGCCAGCGCCGCGCCGGCCGCGCCCTTTGGCATGTCGATGTCGGGGACGCGTCGGGTGGCGCTGCGGCCACCTGGTCCAGGTGCGCGCTCGAACACCACGACCTCGTGGCCGCGCTCGCGAAGAGCAGTCCCAGCCGACAGGCCAGCAATACCCGCGCCGATGATGGCTGCTCTCATGGTCTAGCCCTTGAACTCGCCTGCCCACAGGCGGTCGAGAAACTGACCGTAGGGCAGAATCGTCACGTCGCCCACCTGGCGGCGGCGTGCTTCCAGAGACACACACAGCAGGCGCTTGAACTGCTTCTCTTCGCCCAGTCGACGCAGCGACCGCAGATCCTGCGGACCCACGGCGGTCTTGGCCGTCACCTCGATGGCAGTGTGATCACCAATCAAGAAGTCCACTTCGTAGCCGGAGGTGGAGCGCCAGAACGCGATCGGTTCCCCCGCGACGTAGTCGCTGTAGGCCTTGAGTTCCTGCAATAGGTACGTCTCGAACGCCAAGCCCTGCTCGGGCCCTTGCGGCGTGGCCGCCCGACCCTGCAGGGCGCCGACGACGCCAACATCGAAGAAGTAGTACTTCGACGACACGATCGGCTTACGCTTCTTCGACGCCGCCCATGCGGGCACTTCGTGCAGCAGCAGGGTGTCCTTGAGAATCTCGAAGTACTCGTAGACCGTAGTGCGCGGCACCTGCGCGTCGCTGGCGATGTTGGTGAAATTCACCAGCGTGGCGTTGGCGAGCGCGGCGACGCGAAGAAAGCGGCTGAACGCAGGCACGTTCCGGGTGGCGCCTTCGGCCACCACCTCCTGCTGCAGGTAGCTACCGGCGTAGGCCGCCAGATCGGCGGTTGGGTCGTGTGAGAGGTAAATCGACGGCAGCAGTCCGCGGCTGAGCGCCTTCGCGAGGTCGAACCGTGCCCCCAACTCGTGGCGGGTCAGGGGATGGAGATGGCGCATTCGGGCGCGCCCGCCGAGCAGATTGACGCCGCCGGCGCGCAGCCGGCGCGCGCTGGAGCCAGTCAGCAGGAAGCGAATGCCGCGCGACTCGATCAGCCGATGCACTTCGTTCAACAGCTCGGGCAGCCGCTGAACCTCGTCGATCACCACCACCCGATCGGCGGCGGTAATCTCTTCGGCCAGCCGTCCTGGATTCTGACTGAGTGAGAGATAGACAGACGAGTCGAGGAGATCGAAGATCTTTGCCTTCGGCAGCGCCTGGCGGATCAGGTGGGACTTGCCGGTTTGGCGCGGCCCGAGGAGGAAGTGCGACTTGCGCGCCATCCAGGTAGCCAGATCGGCCGCGCGATGGACCATGCCATCACCGGTAGTCATGATGATAATAGACTACTGAATCGTCATTTATCATATCAAATGACGACTAATGCGTCACTTTCACGGCGGCTTAAAAAGCGTCGCCGATGAACGCCAGCATCCGGCCGCAGTACAGGACCGCGAACCACGAGACGAGCGAGACGAGGCCAACGAGCCTCACCGCCGTCGGCGGATCGGCACCCGGTTCAAGGGCGAGCACTTTCGCCGACAGCCTGGTTTCATACACCAGGGCATTCAGCCCCGCGAGCATGAGGAAGCCCACCTTGTACCACCATACGGGATTGTTGGCGTACTGCTCTGGAAGGCCGGTCAGAAACACCAACCCGGTGATCGCGTTGACGGCGAATCCGACCAGGGCAAAAGGCATCAGGTCTCGCACGGCGCCGATCGAGACCCGCTTGAAGAATCCCATCAGTCGCAGGTCGAAGAAGCCCGTGATGCCGACCAGCAGGCTCAGCCCCATGAAGTGGAGCGACTCGCACAACGGCCAGATCCAGGTGCTGCTGTTGATCCACTCAGAGGCCGGCGTGGCCCGCAGCCACGTCACGAAAACGTCCATCACAAGTAGGCCATCAACCGGCCGGCGACAATAGCGCCGGTCCAGAGGAGGAGCGACAGGATCGCCAGTGTCTTCAGGTTCGCGGCGATCGGGCCATCGTCCTGGTGCAGTCGAGTCGACATGGTGCGGGCGACCATCAGCGCGATCGCAATCGACGCCAGCTTTACGTAGAACACCGTCTGGCCAGCCTTGGCCGTGGCGTCGGCCATGAAGAGCAGCATGCCGGTGGCGAAGTTGAGCGCGAAGCCCCACCACATGATGGGGAACAGCGCGCGCAGTGAGGGAAGGGGAATCCGCGGCGCACCACCGAGCAGCCGGAGATCGACCACCACATTGACGCCAACGACAATGGCGAGCCCGACGGTGTGGAGCGTCAGGATGGTGGCATAGGCCCAAATCGAGGGCGACTCGCGCACCCAGGCGGCAAGAGTCGAACCCTCGATCGAGGTGAGCAGCTCGGTCACACCGTTGACGTTACCGTCCCGGTTCTTTCGGCACGGTGCCGCGAAGAATGGCGGAGCCGTCGGCCTTCATCAGCAACTGGATGCAGCACAGACCGTGCGAGCCCTCGGCCCGCGATGGCTGCCCGGCCACCCTGATCTCGGTGCCCGGTTTGAGCGTGTCCACTGTCAGGTTGTTGCGCGCGAGCTGCGCGCCGGTGCCCATTTCCACCTGCCACTCGACCTTCTTACCCTTCTCGTCAACGTCCACATAGAGAAACGAGTGAGGGTTCCTGATGTTGAGCTTGGTCACCATGCCGCGGATTTCCACTTTCTTGGTGGCGTCGTAGAAGGGCCCGCTCGAGTGATGCGCGATGGCCGGCACGGCCACGGCAGCCGCCGCCAACACCGCCCCAGCGAGGATCAATCGTTTCGCGTTCATATGCGCCCTTTTCACTTGTATCTCGGAACCATCATCTTGATCGGCGCGCGCGACGATTCGGGGTCGCACTCCCACGGTTCGATCTGGTAGCCCGGCGCCGCGGCCAGCCACCGCGTCGTGTAGGACGCCGGTTCACGGAGGAACAGCGGATCCTCGAGCGTCAGCGTCAACTTGAGCTCACCATTCTCTTTCCAGTAACGCTCGGTCACCTTCTTGAGGGTTGAGGACGGGATGCCGTTGTAGTCGTCGAAGCCCGTGATGTCGAACAGGAAGTGATCGGTGTCAACGATCAGCGCGTTGCCATCGTAGCGGCCGGCTGAAAACCCCTGGAGGCTGTAGTCGTGGATAGTCGGCTTGCGGCCATCGAGCCAGATCGTGCGCGTCTGATCGTCTTTCTCATACCGCATGACGATCCGGTCCGGCCATTGCACCAGCTGCATGTAGTACGGGTCGTATTGAATGGCGGGCGACGAAGACGGCACGCAGTCGTACTTGGGCGCGACGGCCTCGTCGAACGCCTTCATGTAGGCCTGCCCGCGCTCATTCAAGACCGGGAAGTTGGTCTTGGTCCATGGGAAGTGTTCGCTGTTCATGGGTCGCGCCCGAGTGCCGCCGTTCCACATGCCCGCGAGATCGGGGAAGCGGCTGACTGCCGCGGGCGGCGCCTGTCCGGCCGGTGTCGCCGGCGTCGCAGGCGCCTGAGCCTGCTGAGCTGAGCCCATGGCCGTGGCCAGCATCGCCGTGCACGCGAGCGCGCCCACTGTTCTGATTGTTCCCCGGCTTGTCATTCCCCGAATCCTACTACGCCTTGAACGGGCTGGCTCGCGGACACGGGGTTGCTTCGTCCCCTCTGGCCAGCATGGCCATGGTACTCATAATAATATACTTAATATACTAAATGGAGTTCGAGTTCGATCCCGCGAAGTCGGCCGCCAACAAGGCCAAGCACGGGATCGACTTCGTCGAGGCGCAGGAGTTCTGGAACGACCCGTACCACCACAGCCGGTCCTTGGCGAGATAACCACCGAGGCCGACGTTGGTGTCCTGGTAGGCTGACAGACGATTGACGTCTTGCGGCGCCAGCCCGCCGCCGCCGATCAGTCCGCGCGCGATCTGGTCGGCGGCGATGTTGGTCGACTGCCAGCTTTCGTGCGAGTAGCCGCCGAAGTACGTGGCCCGGAACTGGTTGCCGCCCGACTTGCTGATCAACTGCGATTGCACGCCAGGTGTCGAGGCCTTCGCGGAGTGGGCGGCGGTGTTGATCTGCACGCGCCGATGTCCGGGTAGTTGCCGAACGCGCCGGTCGCCTCGGTGGCGTTGATGCCCTCGATGCTGGCGCGCACCTGGCCGGTGGTGCCGTAGACCACAAACCCCTGCTGGGTGCCGTTGGTGCTACCACCCACGTCGATGCGGCTCATCTGCACCGCCGGCGAACCGGCGAGCAGCGAGAACGTAGTCGCGCGACGTCGGCAGGGCCGCCAGCTGTTTGGCGTCGAAGCGGTTGCCGATCTGCGTTGCCGAGGTGTCGACCACCGGCGACTGGCCGGTGACGACGATCGACTCCGAGAGGGACGCGACCTTAAGCTCCGCGTTCACCGTGGCGGTGAAGCCGAGGCTCACGCGAATGCCTTCGTTGCGGACGGTCGAGAACCCGGCCAGTTCGAACAACAAGACGTAGTCACCTGGCGGGACCGCGGTGAAGCGGTAGAGGCCGTCGGCATCGCTGACGGCGGACCGGGTGCCCATCAGCGACGGACTGGTCAGCAAGATCGTGACGCCAGGCATGACCGCCTGCGTGTTGTCACTGACCTTGCCGTTAATGGCACCGGTGCCGGAGGTGACCGCCTGGGCGAATGACAGGGAAGCGAAAGTGAGGACGAACAGGAGTGCAAGTCCGAACGTGCGACGCATGGGTACCCCTCCGGTCTGGTTGCCGTCGATAACCGAAAGCTAAGAGAGCGCCGCCGGAATGAAGCCGAGATGACAAGATGCGCGTCTCCTACCGCTGTCGGGCGGTCATGAACAGTCCTTTCGGTCGCAGGGTAACACGCGGTTCGGTGGTGGGCGCCGGCTCGCGGCCGCGGACGAAGCGCCAGCGCTGGGCGATGGTGGCCAGCAGCAGAATGGCCTCGGTCCAGGCGAAAGACTCGCCGATACAGAGTCGCGTGCCGCCGCCAAACGGGAAGTAAGCGTACTTTGGTCGATCCGACGGCTGCAGCCATCGCTCCGGTTTGAACGACTCGGGCTCGGGCCACCACCGCGGATCGCGATGGACTACGTACTGGCTCATGATGACCAGCGAGCCCTTCTCAATGACATGGCCGTCGATGGGATGCGGCTCGAATGCACGCCTGCCCATCGTCCAGGCCGGTGGCCAGAGGCGCATGGATTCGGCGATCACCGCCCGCGTCCACTCCAGTTTCGGCACGTCTTCAACAGTCGGCGTGCGCCCGTTGAGCACGGTTGCGAGTTCCTCGTGCAGTCGCGCTTCCACCTCCGGCGCGCTGCCCAGCATGTGCCACGTCCACGACATTGCATTCGCCGTCGTCTCGTGGCCGGCGAGAAAGATGGTCAGCGCCTCGTCGCGGATCTGCGCGTCGCTCATCCCGCCTTCGTCAGGGTTCTCGGGATCGCGCGCGGCGAGCAGCATCGAGATCAAATCCGCGCTGCCTGAATCCTGACCGCGTCGCTCCGCGATCACCTTGTGAATCACGCGGTCCAGCCGTTCGCGCGCCTTGCGGATGCGGGTGAACATCGGCAGCGGCAGCTTCGAGACGTAGTCAAAGCCGGGGATGAACGCGACCGCGAATCCAGACACGGCATCGGCGAGGGCCTCGCGCACTTCATCCGCGTCGCCCTGGACGTTGCTGGAGAACAGCGTTTCGCCGACGATGGCGAGGGTGAGGCGGCCCATTTCCGCGGTGATGTCGAGGCGCGCGCCGGGCGCGATCGATTCGCGCCAGCGCACCGCGTGCTTCACCATCGCATCGGCGAACCCCTGCACCTGCTGGCGGTGAAACATCGGCTGGATGGTGCGGCGCTGTTTCAGGTGTTGCTGCCCCTCGGACGTGAGGAGCCCTTCGCCGAGCAGCGTCTTCGCGCGCTCGAGGGCAATGCCCTTGCGGAACTTCCCAGCGGACTTCACGAGGATGTCTTCGATCCACTCGGGCCGGCTGACGAGATACACCTTCTGCGGACCGAACGAAAAGACGGCCAGGTCGCCGTGTTCGCGGGCCGTGCGGGTGAAGAAGGCGAGCGGGTCCTTGCGAAAGGCCCAGTACGCGCCACCGGGCAACCAGGTCGAGGGTCCTGAGACTGGAGAACGGTCAACCGCAAAGGACGCCGCCATGTGTTGCTGATTCTAGTCCCGAAAGGAGCGTGGCTCGGCGCCCGCAATCCGCGCATAATGGGCCGCGTTCCTATCGGTCGTTGTTCGGTGTTGTTGGAGGTGTGATGTTGTCACGACGCACAAGCCGCATCGTTACTCTGCTGGTGGTGTTGGCAGGGGCCGTGGTCGCCGTCCAGGCGCAGCCACCGCAGTCGGCGCCGTCAGCGGCGGATTTCACGCTGGCGCTGGTCGGTGATGCGATCATCACGCGCAAGATCGCGGTGTATGCCGAGCCCGCGTTTACGCGCGTCATCGACCTGATTCGTAACGCCGACGCCGCCTTCGTGAATCTTGAAATGCTCTTTCATGACTACGAA